>JARXAF010000014.1 GCA_029865985.1 Verrucomicrobiota bacterium | reverse complement strand
TGAACATCCACTACACCTACCCTTTTCTGAACCGGCCTGCCGGCAAGTCGGCCTTGGTGCTCAATGTCGAATACCCCGAGGTGGCTATCGACAGCCTGCGGCGCCATTACTTCACCGTGCTTTACCAGGGCGACGTTTCGCGCTGAACCGGCCAAGGTTGCTGTGAGCGGGCCGAGGCCAAACCGTAGCACCGGGCCGCTTCGACCCCGTCTTCAGGCGATCCGGCGCAGGACTTCTTCCACCAGAGATTCGGGAGACTGGGAAATGTCCAGGGTGATGGCGTCGGCCGGCGATTCGAGGGTAGCGAACTGGCTATCGAGCAGGCTCACCGGCATGAAGTGACCTTCCCGGGCCCGCATCCGGCCCTCAATCAGATCCCGGGATCCGTTCAAGTGCACAAAGCGGACCCAAGGCTCACCCCGGCCCAGAGTATCGCGGTAGGTTTCCTTCAAGGCCGAGCAGGCGATGATCCCGCTGCGGCCGGCCGCCTGTTCCGATTCCATGTGGCTGCGGATGGCCTGCAACCAAGGCCAGCGGTCTTCGTCCTGCAGCGGAGTTCCCGCCTTCATCTTGGCGATGTTGGCAGCCGGATGGAACCCGTCGGCATCGCGGAACTCCCAGCCCAGGCGCCGGCTCAGGGCCTGACCCAGTGTGGTCTTGCCGGAGCCGGCCACTCCCATGACGACGAGAAACATGGTGTTTGAAGCGTGAGCCCAAGCCCGAGCCCGAGCCGTGGGGCCTTGAGGCAGTGAGACCTTACATGCCCATGATCTGGTAACCGCTGTCCACGTACAGGACCTGGCCGGTGATGGCCGCGGCCCCGTCGGAGGCCAGGAACACCCCGGTGTGTCCCAACTCGGACGGCTCCACGTTGCGCTTCAGCGGCGAGTGGGCCTCGTAGTGCTTGAGCATGTCGGTGAAGCCGGCGATGCCGCGGGCGGCCAAGGTGTTCATCGGTCCGGCGCTGATGCAGTTCACGCGGACTTTCTTGGGGCCGAGGCTGTAGGCCAAGTATCGGGTCGAAGACTCCAAGGAGGCCTTGGCCACGCCCATCACATTGTAGTGGGGAATGACCTTCTCGGCGCCGTAATAGCTCATGGCCACGATGGATCCGCCCTGGTCCATCAGCGGAGCCGCCTCGCGGGCCAGAGCGATGAGCGAGTAGGCGCTGACGTCGTGGGACACGCGGAAGGCCTCGCGGCTGGTGTTCAGGAAATCGCCTTCGAGGGCCTCTTTCGGTGCGAAGGCCACGGCATGCAGCAGCAAATCCAGACGCCCGAACTTCTCCTTCACCGCGGTGAACACCGAGCGGATCTGGTCATCGCTGCTGACATCGCAGGGGAGAATCAGCGTGTCGGCTCCGAAGGTGCCGGCCAGTTCCTCCACGTTGTCTTTGAGTCGCTCGCCCTGGTAGGTGAACGCGAGCTTTGCGCCCTCGCGGTGCCAGGCCTGAGCGATGGCCCAGGCGATGGAGCGCTTGTTGGCGACGCCGAACACGATGCCGAGTTTGCCTTCGAGAAGTCCCATAAAGAGAGGCCAGTGTGGGAAAACCCCGGCCCGGGGGCAAGACCGGCCGAAACGTAGGTCCAGGTGTTTCCCGGGGTATTGGCCGGGGTATTGGCCGAGGAGGTGCTGGCCCTCTTCGGCGATCCGGATTCGGAGGGATGGTTTCCCGGGGCGCCCTCTCGGGCCGCCGTCTCCTGCGACCGATCCGCACCGATCGCCACGCCGTCGGCCGGCAGGTATCGCAGGGCGCTGTCGGGACAGTCCCACGTGGCCCAGCCGAGGTTGAGGTTGCGGTAGAAGCCTTCGAAGGAGGTGATCTCGATCGACTCGACCTGGTACAGGTCGCCGGCGATGGCCTCGACGGAGATCCAGCGCGTCTCGTAATCGCCATATATGCTCGAGATTTTCCACACATGGGTCTTGGACCGACCGGATCTGGTCTTTCCGATCATCGTCACGAAGGTGCAGTCGTCACCGCAGCTGTCCTGGATCTCGAGGCTGACCCAGACCACCCGTTTTTTCGCGCTCGGGGGGCATCGGAAGACATGCCGGCCCTTTTCACCCCGGTTCGCGTTGGGCGTCCATGACTCCACGATGCGGGATCCACCGGCCGGGTCGACCTCCGTCACGATGGAGCGATCGGCGGCCACCGAAGTGTCCGTGGTCGCCAACAGGGTCGTCTTCGGCGGCACGAGGGCGACCCGCACCGGAGACAGACGGGTCTTCTCATCCGGGTCCTTCGGGCAATAGGCGAGGAACTGCACCGTGTCGCGGAGTCCGGCCATGAACGGTGGGGCGTAGTAGGACACCGCATTCGGTTCGCCGTTGGGGTGGAAGGGTTTTCCGTCCGAGGCGCTGGCCCACTCGAAGGTGGGCGCGCTGTCGTACCGGCGCCACGGCCAGGGGAATGCGGGCGATGGGGCCGCCAGCAACCACCCGTACCCGGAACGCACGGCCAACCGGGTCTTGGCGGCATCCACCGAATAGTACAGGCAGGTGCAGCCGCCGGCCTCCAGTTCGATCGACGGTCCTTCGCCGCGTCCCGGCAGTCGGAAGGGAACGGCCTTCTCGGGCACCGTTTGGCGGATCCAGGCGAGCATCGCCTCTTCGGAGGCGGGTTCCGTCGCCGCGAGGACCTCGCCACTGGGCACGTCCACCATGCGCATCACCGCCCCTCCGAGCGATGGATCGAGGAAGATCACGAACACCAGGTAATCGACCCCGGTTTCCATGGGCGGAGCCCCATCGGTCCGATTCAGGAACACGAATCCGTGGATCGACAGGTCCGCGACGATCCGATCGGTCCGGGCCAGCGCATCGGGCCGTCCCTGGACATGGATGCCGACCCGCACATCGCAGACGTCGGCCCGGAGGCACTGCATCGCCAACATCCAGAACAGCACGAGCATTCGGCCGAACAGCGGAAGCGAGAGGTTGCCTCGGTGCTCGTGAAGGTTGCGGGGGCTTCGGAGTTTCAGGCAAGGGGGAGTGCTCATGGGGTCACAGGGGGCGTGCCAAGACGGGGCGTATGCCCAGATCCAGCCGTTCGGTCGGCTTGAGTCCGCTGCGGGCCGCCGATCGACTGCGATTGAAACCCTCGAAATACCCGCCGCCCCGGATGGATCGACGGGTGGTGTCGGTGCTCCCTTGAGGATCGACGGTGATGGCCGGTGGGAGATCCTGATACCCATCCCGGCACCATTCCCACAGATTGCCCGACATGTCGTAAAGTCCCCAGGGGTTGGGGAGTTTCAGCCGGACTTCATGGGCGGAGGAGCCGAAGGACAGCGCGGACCAGGCGTATTTGCCGATCTCCAGCCACTGCGGATCGTGGCCCCAGAAGTACCGCGTGGTGGTTCCGGCGCGGCAGGCGTTCTCCCATTCGGCCTCCGTCGGCAGCCGGTACACGAATCCCTCCGGCAGCGTGCCGGCAGCGAGAGCCCGCGCCGTCAGGGCCTCGCAGTACCGCACGGCGTCGTTCCAGTCGGACTGGAAGGGATGGTTGGGACCGTCGACCACGGCGCCGGGGCGGCCCAAGACTGATCCGAACTCCGATTGGGTCACCTCGTGGTCGCTCATCCAGTAGCCCTTCGAGAGGGTCACCGTGCGGGGCGTCTCGTTGGACCGGCGACCGGCCTCGGTTTCCGGGCTGCCCATGCGGAAGGTCCCGGCCGGTATCCAGACGAATCCCGGAGGGCGACCGACCGCCGGTTCTCCGGGACCCGGCGTGAATCCTCCCCCTCCGCCGGGGTTTCCGCCCCCGCCCCCACCGGTTTCTCCGCCCGAACCGTCAATGCGCACCGACCGATACGACCAGCTCTGGGCGTTTTCAGAGAGATCCGTCCACACGCTCAGGGCCGGGGTGCCCAGTTCGAGTTCGACGGCCGTCGCCCACGAGTTCGTCGCGAGCGGGGACCGGGTCCGTTCGATGCGGTAGCGCCCGCCCGGGCTGCCGCTGAGGGTGAGTTCGGCGACCATCCTCAGCCGGAGCTCGGCCGCGCCGGCCGGGCCGACCGCCGCCAGGACCGGCCGGAATCCCGCGCAGTCGCCCGACCAATCGGGGCGGAACGCCAAGCGTGAGGCCGAACGGAGCCAGGCCGTGCCATCGAGGTGGGACCCTCCCCGGAGGATGCGCAGCGATCCGGCCTCGGGCCCCCGCGGTTCCAGGGCGCTGGCGGCCTCCGGGATGGACAGCCAGTCCTGGCACCATTCCCAGACATTGCCCTGCATGTCATGGAGCCCCCAGCGATTGGGAGCCAGACCGCCCACGGGGTGCGGGGTGAACCCGGCATTGGCCTCGTGCCAGGCGTAGCGCGGAGCCTCCGTGTCGGAGGTTCCCCAGGCGTAGGTCGTCTCGGTGCCGGCGCGCGCTGCGTATTCCCACTCGGCCTCCGTGGGCAGTCGGTAGGCGTGGCCCTGCGGCAGTTCTCCCCGCTCGCGCGCCTGTGCGGTCAATCGCTGGCAATAGGCGACCGCCTCCGCCCAGGAGACGGCCTCCACGGGGTGTTCGTCTCCGGGAAAGCCGGACGGGTTGGTGCCCATCATCGAACGGTATTCCGACTGGCGGACCTCCCGCGCGCTCATCCAGTACCCCCGGGTCATCACCACGGTGCGGCGCACCTCGTTCGTGGCACGCCCCGGCTCCCCCTCAGCACTGCCCATCGTGAAGCGGCCCGGCGGGATCCATACGTATCCCGGTGGTCGCTTCGAGCCGGAGGGTTCGTTGGAGGCCCCGGGCCGGAGCAGCGAGGCCGGATCCCAACCGACGGGCACCGCCCGGTACAGGCGGACCTGCGATCCTTGGGCCGGATCGATGAAGCGGTATTCGTTGGTGATCGGGTGCGGGTTCGTGAGCGCCGTCCAGGAGGAGACCGGCGAGCCGCTCCACTCCAGACGCTCGGTCCAGCCCGAGGCCGGCAGCACCGTGACCTCCGGGATCTCCCGGACCGTCAGCACCTGGGCGACGAGCCCGGCCGGGGCGGTCATGAACCGGGCGACCAGGAACCACCCCACCAGCAGGAGCCACCGCCCGTGGGCGGCCCATCGTCCTTGGGCGACTCGTGGGGAACTCGTTCTGGGATTCATATCGGGGATGGATCCGATGGATCAGGGATGCGTCGTGGTCTCAGTGGGCGGAGCGGCGGTCGGGCGATCCCCAGCCCACGGGCTGAGTCCAGGCCTGCTGGAACTCGTGTTCGGTGCTGGGGACCTCGGGTCGGCGCGACGAGGTCACCACCGCCCGCACATACAGCTCATCGCCCCGGAGTCGGTACGAGGGGCGCGGCCCGCGGACCTCCGAAAGAACCTCGCCGATCTGTGGACCCGACTCCGAACGGTAATCGAGGGTGGTCTCGACGACCTGGCCCGCGCCGTCGAGGCGGGGTCGACCGGTCAGCGAGACGCCCCGGCGGGTGCCGATGAACCGGGTCACGAACCGTTCCCCGGGGCGCGGGTGGAGGCGCAGCGACAGGCGTCGGGTGTCCGTGTCGAAGGACACGTCGTCGAGCACTACGCCGGTCGAGGCGTAGAAGTCGCCCTGCTCGACCGCGTGGATCAGTGACTCCGGGGTCAGACGACGCGCCCGAACTTGGATCCAGGCGCGGAATGGAGGAGACCGTCGTTCATTCCCCTGGTAATCGTGGGAGTCATCCGTGGCGATCCCGTAAAGCGGCGGCGCTCCGAGACCGGCGATGCGCAAGGTGTTGGCGATGTCCCAAATCTGGTCGGTCGAGGGGTGCTGCGCGTCGCCCGGGTCGTTGTCGCCGTCCACGCCGTTCCAGACCTC
>JARXAF010000050.1 GCA_029865985.1 Verrucomicrobiota bacterium | reverse complement strand
CGGGCCCACGGGTGTACGTCTCCACGGGAATCCATGGCGATGAACCCGCCGGGTTGGTGGCACTGCGCAACCTCTTGCGTGACAACCTCTGGCCTGCAGAGCTCAATCTGGGGATTTGTCCCTGCCTCAATCCGCAAGGCTGCGAATTGGGCACTCGAGAGAATTCCGCGGGGCATGACTTGAATCGCGACTACCGCAATCCTCGTTCCACGGAAGTCCGCCTTCATCTGGAATGGCTGTCCGCGCTACCTCCGTGGGATGTTTCCATTTGCCTGCATGAGGATTGGGAATCACATGGGTTCTACCTCTACGAATTGAATCCGGGAAACTTGCCATCGCTGGCCGATTCGATCCTGCAAAGCGTGAGCACTGTCTGTCCCATCGACGCCTCACTTTGGATTGATGGGAAACAAGCCACCGCCACGGGTCTGATCCGTCCGGTTCTTGACCCGAGCCAACGACCCGACTGGCCTGAATCCTTTTGGCTGCTCCAGAATGGCTGTCCCCGGGGTTACACCCTCGAAGCCCCCTCGGACTGGCCCCTGCCCGTCCGTGCCCAGGCACTCCAGCAGGCGGTGCAAACGGCCGTTCGTCAGGAAATGCTTCGCGCCCTGGCCTGATTTCCGTCGGATGCCACGGATACGTTCCAGCTTGGACACTCCGCCCTGCCCTCTCCCACACTAACGCCCCGATGCACCTGGCCCGACTGAAACTGCGCGACTTCCGGAATTACGTCCGGTTGGACGCCGAGTTCGGACCGGGCTGCCATGTGATTCTCGGCGACAACGCCCAAGGCAAGACGAATATCCTCGAGGCCATCTACCTCATCGCCACCCTACGGTCATTCCGGGGCTGCGGCGGGGCTCAAATGATCCGGCAGGGGGCGAAGGGCTACTTCGTGGGCGGCACGGTGGATGGACAAGGGGTCAGCGAAATCAAGGCCTACTGGTCGGCGAAGGAACGCAAACTCTCCCTCAATGAGCGACCCATCCGCCGGTTGGCCGATTACTTCGGGGTCTTGCGCGCGGTGGTTTTCTGCTCGGAAGACCTGGCTCTGGTCAAAGGCCCGGCCCAAGGGCGGCGACGCTTCCTGGACCTGCTCCTCGCCCAGACCATTCCGGGTTATCTGCCGTTGCTCATGCGGTATGCCAAGGCGCTGCGGTCTCGCAACGCGCTCCTCAAACAACCCTTGGTCGATCTCATCGAGCTGGATGGGTTCACCCAGGAACTCGTACAAGCCGGTGAAGCCCTCATTTCAGCCCGGCGAGATTTTGTCCCGGCGCTCAGCCCTCGGGTTCAATCCGCCTTCCGTCGCATCGCCGCCGAACGCGATGAATTGGCCCTGCACTACCATCCGAGTGTCACGGGCGATTTCGCAGTGGCCCTGGCCCAGTCGCGGGCCCGTGAACGGACCCTGAAGACCACCGTCGTGGGACCCCATCGCGATGACTTGACCCTTCTGGTGAATGACCGCGCCGCGGCCCCCTACACCAGCGAAGGCCAGAAACGCACCCTAGCCATTGCCTTGAAACTGGCTCAGGCAGAACACCTGGCGGCCGTGTACGGGACTCCGCCACTCCTGTTGATCGACGATGTCATGGGTGAACTCGATGCCCGCCGCCGCTCAGCGTTCATCCCATTGCTCCAACAATCCTTCCGGGCTGGAGGGCAAGTGTTCATGACTTGCACCGAAGAGAATTGGTCCCAGTCCCTCGGCTGCGAGTTGATTCGCTGGAAGGTCGAACAGGGGCGCCTGACCCCGTGGTCGGAGTAGAACCCTAAAACCACGCCTCAGCGGGCCTTGGGCGCACCTGTCGGCGGCAAAATCGGGGCCATCAAGGAGTTCGTCTTGGACGACGCATTGGAAACGCTGTTGGTGCCTGACAGAGCCGCGTCTTCCGGCGGTGTGATGTCTTGATTGCCCTGACGCCGAGAGGCCCGCACAACGGCCACATCGCCGGTACCATCGACGCCCAGCATCGGACGCCCCGTTCGGGACACATAGGTATGCCGGACCGCCACCGTGCCGTCCGAGTGGATTCGGTGGTGCAGGAAGTCGTCAGCCCCGTACTGGTGGAGCACATGCAACCGATTCTGCGCATCCATGGCCATGGAGGGCGGATTGAAGGAGACCACCGTTCCCAGCGGAACCACCTTGTAAGTCACCGTGGATTCCGGGTTGGTGATGACGGCGAAGATACGAGCGCGCTTGAGATAATTGGCCTGAACGATGGCGTAGCGTTTGCGTTGCCCATCCACGCCACTGACACCGAATTCACGCTCCCAAAGCACCACTCCGTTCATGATTTCAAACTCCACCGGGGCGGTCACCACATGGGTCTCACCCGGACCGGTGACCACAGTAGCCGAAACGTGGTATCGCCCAATCTGGTCCAACTGAAACAGCGGAGCCAAGTCGAAGCGCAGGGTGGCACGGGCTCCGGCCTTAAGGGTAAAGGCACCGGTTTCCTCCAACTCGGTCCTCCGCTGGACCACCGAGCCGTTGACATTCTCGACACTGAATCGCAGCCAATCCGCTCGTTCTCCCAAACGCAGCGGCCCGCCTGTGAAATTGGCGATGCGGAGGGTGACCTCAGACGTCTCCCCCGTGAGGAACTTGTCCTGCGCAAACTCCAGTTTCACATCCACCTGGGCCTGAACGGCCATGGTCAGGAGAAACAAAGAGAGCCAGGAAAATAAGCGGTGCACGGTTGTGAGTATAGAAGTCACAAGGGCAAATGGAAAGGGTCACGACAAGCCCTGTCACGACCAGCCCCCGAAGGCATGGATCATCGAGACTGGGTCACCTCAACGCGAGCGGTGAAGATCGCTGACACCGCCCGGCAATCGGTTCAAGGTTTGAACTTCCTGGGCACTGAGTGCGCGGTCGAATACCGCCAAATCATCCATCCAACCCCGGTAACCCAATCCCAGCATCATCACCGCCTCATCCAGATTCCAGGAGTAGGTGTGCTGTCGATCCGAGAGGCTGCCCACCGGTTGACCATCGATGTACAAGGCCACCCGTCCATCCGGCTTGCCCGTGTTGAAGTTCTCGCAGGTGAAGGTCAGCTGATGCCATTCCTCTCGACGGAATGGCGGCTTGAATGAAACCACGAGAGGCTTCTCCGAGAGCTCCATCTTGCCCCAGTCCCGCCCCTCGGGATTCCAGATCTTCTTGTCGGCATAAGCGCCCAGACGCAAATGCTTGGGCTTGTCTTCGGGCGTGAACTCCACGAAGAGCGAGGCGTCATCCCATGCCTTCGAGGTGATCTGGATGACATCGGCATATTCCTTGGGGATGTCGATTTCCGGGGTGCTACGAAGCCAGAAGCTCACCGTGGCGGACCAAGCCGTTGGCTTCCAGGGGAAGTTGCCCGGCACGCGGAAACCCACCACCTGTGCTATCCGTCCTTCGAATCGCAGGGCGCCCCCATGACGCCCCGCGCGCGGATCGATCCAAATGGCCCCATTCGTGGGCAATCCCGGTTCCGTCTTCCGCGGGGCATCCCACTTTGGGCCCGTCTGGAAGCGCCGATCACCCGCTCCCACCACCGCGTCGGGCGACTGGTCAAAAGGAGCATGGAACACCAAGGACGAAGCCAATCGCGACGGGGTCTTACCGAGCGTGCTACCGGCCAACAAGGCCATCGAGGCCATCAGACAAAGGGTGCGCATGCGAAGACCATGCCCACAGACCGCGAACCTGGGAACCCCCATCCTCTCACAAAGGGTCCCGTGCACGCACGAGTTGCGTCGGGCCGGGTTTGCTGTTTCCTACGCCTGTGGATTTGTTCAACCGCCCGGATGGGCTTCAGGACATTCGGGCCAAGGTGATCTCCGGGGAGCGACTGACGCCCGAGGAGGGTTTGCGCTTGTTCCAGACGCGGGACCT
The DNA here is from genome assembly GCA_029865985.1 of Verrucomicrobiota bacterium. Lineage (GTDB taxonomy): Bacteria > Verrucomicrobiota > Verrucomicrobiia > Limisphaerales > UBA9464 > SXXZ01. The sequence continues at coordinate 22,587 of JARXAF010000050.1, read as the reverse complement.
CAACGCACTGGCTTCACTGGCCGACTTTGCCAACCAGCGGCGCAATGGACGCAAGGCTTCCTTCATCCTCAACCGGTACATCAATTATTCCAACTACTGCATTCTGAGCTGTCAGTTCTGTGCCTTCAGTCGCAAGAAGCGCGACAATGACGGGTTTCAACTCACCGAAGATCAGATGGTCTCCAAGGCCCGTGAGGCGCTGGCCCTGGGCATCACTGAACTCCACATTGTCGGCGGACTGCATCCGTCCCTTCCCTTCTCTTACTACACCGGATTCCTGCGGGCCTTGAAGGCGGTGGATGCGCGCCTGCAACTCAAGTGTTTCACCGCGGTCGAAATCCTCCACCTCGCGTGGTTGGCCAAGATGAGTGTGCGCGACACCCTTCAGGAGCTGAAGGCAGCGGGCTTGGAATCCCTGACGGGCGGCGGCGCCGAGATTTTCCGCAAAGAAGTCCGAAGCCGCATCGCCACCGGCAAGGAAAGCGGTGCCGAGTACTTGGACGTCCATGGCACTTGGCACGGACTCGGCGGTCGCAGCACCTGCACCATGCTCTACGGGCATGTCGAGTCGCTCGAAGACCGTGTCGATCATTTGGACCAACTCCGCCAACAGCAGGACCGAAGCCGCGGGTTCACGGGCTTCATCCCCCTGCCCTATCAGCCCGAAAACAACCGCATGCCCGTCCAGCATGCGCCCAGCGGCTATGACCAACTGCGGACCATCGCCGTGTCCCGCCTGTATCTGGACAACATCGACCACATCACCGCCTACTGGGTGGGCATGGGGTTGAAAATGGCCCAGGTCGCCTTGAGCCATGGCGCCGACGACCTGCATGGAACGATTCTCGAAGAGCACATCTTCCACATGGCCGGAGCGAAATCGCCGCAAATGACCGCCGAGAGGGATCTGGTGCGTGCCATCCGCGAAGCCGGCCGGGAACCGGTCCAGCGAAATACGTTCTATGAACCACTGCGGGTGTTGCCCAGCGAACCCCACCTCGAGGGCGACGTGTTGCCACACGGAGTTGCACTCGCCTGATCTGCGCTCTTGGGAAAGACTCGAAACATGCCGGTCACCCATTCAGAGCTTCAGGCCCGGGAACTCCAATTCCTGGCTCCTTACGCGCAGAAAAGTGCCGAAAGCCGCGGCCGGGTCCACCCGGAGAATCCGCCCACTTGGCGCACGGAATTCCAACGCGACCGCGACCGGGTGATTCACAGTCGGGCGTTCCGTCGCCTCGAGTACAAAACCCAAGTCTTCCTGAATGGTTCAGGCGATCACCTGCGCACCCGGCTGACCCACACCATGGAAGTAGCGGCCATCAGCCGGAACATCGCCCGGGCCCTGCGCCTCAACGAGGATCTGGCCGAGACCATCGCGCTGGCCCACGACCTCGGACACTCCCCCATCGGCCACAAAGGCGAGTCCATGCTCGACCGGCTCATGAAGGACCATGGCGGCTTCGAGCACAACCGACAGAGCCTCCGGGTCGTCGAGGAATTGGAGCGAAAATACCCACGGTTTCCGGGCCTGAATTTGAGTTGGGAAGTCCGCGAAGGACTGGCCAAGCATGGGGTCGCGTTTGAATCGGTCGAGGGCACCCGACGGCGTCAACATCACCAAACCTCGCTGGAGGCGCAGATCGCCAACTTGGCAGACGAAGTCGCCTACTACAGCCATGATTTGGACGACGGCCTCGACAGCGAACTCCTCGACGAGAAGAAGTTGCTCAAAGAAGTCCGGGTCTGGGCCAAGGCTACCCGGGCCGTGAAACGCCAATTCGGCGAACTGCCTGCGGAAAGCCGTCGCTACTACACCATCCGGCAAATCATCGACCAGCAGGTGACGGATGTCGTCCACACCACCGAGGCGCACATCCTCGAGGCCGGAGTGCGCTCAGCCGACGATGTGCGCACGCACCGCAAGGCGCTCGTCCAATACAGTCCCGAACGCCGTCTGGAGAACCTCGAACTGCGCAAGTACCTCTACCGCAACCTCTACTACCACCCGGTTGTCGCCGAGCCCAACAACCGGGCCATCCGGATGCTCAGCGAGGTGTTCCAGACTTACATCGCCCATCCCAAGGAACTGGGACTGGCGGCCCGCAAACGCATCCCGGCCGATGGATTGCACCGAGCCGTCTGCGATTACGTGGCCAGCATGACCGACCGCTATCTTATCCAGGAGCACCACCGACTGTTCGGGCTTCACCTTGGGTGAGCGCCTTCCAGTAGCTCCCTTGAAACCGGGCCCGATTTCAGTGCCCGCGGACCAAGGTATCCCGCAAGGCGGTCTTGAGAATCTTGCCGGTGGCGTTACGGGGCAAGGCCGGCAACACAATAGCACGCCGAGGCACCTTGTAGTCGGCCAGGTGGTCCTTGAGGAAGGCAATGAGGGCGTGCTCGTCGAGCGGCTTGCCCTCATCCATGGACACGAAAGCCACGGCCCGTTCGCCCCTTCGATCGCAGGGTTCACCGACAACGGCCGCCTCCCGGATGCCGGGAAAACGGTAAATGACCTCTTCAATTTCCCGCGGGTACACGTTCATGCCGTTGGGCTTGAGCATGTCCTTCTTGCGATCAGTGATGACGTACCAGCCGTCCGCACGCCGGTGTCCGATATCGCCGGTCAGCAACCATCCGTTGCGCAGAGTTTCGGCCGTCTTCTCTGGGGCATTCCAGTAACCGAGCATAACGTTGCCGCCTCGGACACAAATCTCGCCGTCGACTCCCTCGCCCAAAGGCTGCCCTTCCTCGTCTTGCACCGAAACCTCAACACCCGGAATCGGAATGCCAATGGTGCCCGGCTTGGGATTCTGTGGCGGATTGACGGTCACCACCGGGCTGGCCTCGCTCAGGCCGTACCCCTCGATGAGCGGCACCTTCGGATGACGCGCATTGAAGCCATTGAGGATTTCCATGGGTAGCGGACCGGCTCCACTGACACACAACCTCAGCGATGTGAAATCGATGCCGGCGGGAATTTGCGACAGCGCCCGAAACAGCGCCGCCATGGCCGGCAACACCGTCCCCTGATTCTGGAGAATCTCCGCGATCATGTGTTTGGGCGACTGAAGCCCTTTCACCGCCACGACCGAAGCCCCGCTGAGCAGCGGCAGCAGAAGCCCCACGGTCAGCATGAAGCTGTGGAACATGGGCAGCAGGACGATCAATCGATCCTCTTCCGCCAATTCCAGGAACACGCGACACGATGCCACATTCTCCAACAGGTTGCGGTGCGAGAGCATGGCCCCTTTCGGATGGCCCGTCGTCCCACTGGTGTAAATGAGCACGGCCAGATCATCCCCTCCGCGCCCAAGCGCCGGAATTTCCGCGGCCACCGTGGGCAAGTGTTCCGCATCAATCACTTGAATCGAGGGCCTCAGCGCCAGCAACTCCGGCAACCCGGCATGGCTGGACTCGGCAATGACCCACTGAATGCCGGCATCCTCCAGCATGTAGGCCACCTCGGCGGGCTTGAGAAAATTGTTGATGGGCACCACCACGGCATCGGCGGCGAGAACCCCGAACAAGGCGCCCACAAACTCCGGGCAATTCTTCAGCCAAACGGCAACGCGATCACCGGGTCGAATCCCCCTCCCGATCAGCAGCCCCGCCGTCCCCAAGACCTGAGCCCGATAGTGACCATAGCTGTAGCGGGAATCCCCCCAGTACAACGCCGTCTTATCCGGACAGGCTTGAGCGACATTCAGGAATGCAGCAGCGAGATGATTCATGGCGTTTTGAGCTTCCGGATGGTGGTGATTCTTGCGGGATGTCGGAGCGCAGCACTTGCGCATCCTTCGCCGATTCAACGTCGAGCGAAAATCCGATTGGCCTCGGCCAAGGTCTCCTTGGAACCGATGTCGTACCAAATGCCCGGAACACTCCACGTCATCACCGAAGTGCGCGGATACAACCACTGGATCAACCGGCCGGGCTGATCCGGATTGTTGCCTTCGGCCAAGTATTGCCGGATGGAGGCCAGGTACTGGCGAGGGTAGTAATAGAGAGCAATGCCAATGAGCGTGCTGGCGGGCTCGGCGGGTTTTTCAACAAAGCTGGTGATTTTGCCCGTAGCATCGACATCCACGACGCCGTATTTACGGGCCTGATCCAGGCTCCCCACGTCATAAACCCCCAGCACCGGACCGGATTGGGAACGGCAATACTCGCCAAAACCCCGGAGGCTCTGGTTGAAGAGGTTGTCACCGGCCACCACGATCAAATCGTCGTCGAGCTGCTCCTGTTCGAGCACCAGATTCAGGTCTCCGATAGCTCCCAGTTTGTTGGAATCATCGGTGGAACCGTCGTTGACGACCGAGAAGCGGAAGGGGTGCTGAGCGGCTTCACGATAGGACTCAGACCATTGAGAGAAGTGGCCCGCGAACTTGGCATTGCTCACCACGTAAACCTGATCGATGCCGCCGATGGGAGCGAGATTGTCCATGACATAGTCGATCATGGGCTTACCAGCGACCGGCAACAACGGCTTGGGCTGGGTCAACGTCAAAGGATAAAGCCGCGTGGCATATCCAGCGGCAAGGATGAGCACCTTCATGGGTTGGTGAAAAGTACCCCACGTCCCGCCCCGCCTCCAACCAAGAAGCTTCATTGGATGTGCAACGTTTCAAAAGCCGCCCGGAGGTCTCGCCGAAGAGGCGTCGGTTGGTGTTGGCTCATCCTTTCTGCCCCCACTTGGGACTGGCCTACAAACCGCAGGGCGATCGGGTGTTTGCGGCAAACACGGAATATCCCGGGTAATTCTGGACAGGAACTGCAGGACTCGCCTAAACCCTGTGGACGGCTGTCGCGGAAAACCAGCCGGAGGGAGTCCTGATCACGGCCTGCGGGCTATTGGAACGGGGTTCCTGCAAAACCGCATGACCCAAAGCCATTCATCCTTGGCGGACCAAGTCCGCACGTTGATTCAACGTTCCTTCGAACGAGGGAACACGTGCACTGAGTCCGAACACTCCCCCGACCACGCGGACTGGGAAACCGTGGCGCTGAGTCTCTTCGAGCTTCAATACGCGACCGTCCCTGCCTACCGACTCATTTGCGACGCTCGCGGTCGTCGCCCTGGATCGGTGCATTCCTGGCGGGAGATTCCTGCAGTGCCAACCCAAGCCTTTCAAGAATTGGAATTCACCGCTCTGGAGCCGAACGACCGATCCAGAGTCTTCCACTCCTCGGGCACCACGGCCCAGCGCCCAAGTCGGCACTTCCACCACCCCGAATCGCTGGCCCTTTATGAGGACTCGCTGCGACCCTGGTTTGCGGCCCACCTGCTGGAATCCGGGCCAGCCTTTCCGGCAGGGTTTCGCCCGCGCTGCCTCGCGCTGACACCGCCGCCCGCGGACACTCCTCATTCCTCCCTGGTCCACATGCTGGAAGTGGTGATGCGGGATTTTGGCGGCTCGGGTTCCGGATTCACGGGCCATATCGGCAGCGACGGAGCTTGGGAATTGGGCCTGGAGTCCACGGTCGATTCACTGGAGTCGGCCTGCGAAGCGGGACAACCCATCCTCGTTCTCGGCACAGCTTTTCTGTTCGTCCACTTGCTCGATGCACTCTTGGCCCGCGGTCGGTCCTTCCGATTGCCCGAAGGTTCGCGAGTCCTGGAAACCGGGGGCTACAAAGGCCGATCCCGGTCGCTGCCCCGCGCCGAACTGCACGCGGCCATCGGCCAAAAACTGGGACAGCCACGCATCATCCCTGAGTACGGCATGAGCGAACTGTCCTCGCAGGCCTACGAGTCGGAGGGGGTGTTCCGTTTTCCGCCATGGGTTCGCATCCGGACCGTGGATCCTGAAACCGGTCTCGATACCGCCGAGGGCGAACCCGGAATCCTACGCATCCATGACCTCGCTAATGTCTGGTCGGTGGCCGCGTTGGAAACCGGCGACCTCGGACGTCGCCGCGGAAACGGCTTTGAACTCCTGGGCCGAGCAGCGGATGCGGAACCTCGGGGATGTTCCCGGATGACCCTTTGATGCGGCCATGAATCTCCATCAACTGTTCCTGGCCGACCTGGGCCCCGACCTCCAGCTCACCCCCGAAACCCTGCGACAAGCCAGCTTTGCCGTGCGGCGGAATCGCAACGAGTGGTTGCTGCGGCAGCGCACCCGCGCCGTGATCGAAATGATCGCCCATACGGCTGAGCAGTGGCTCGAACCCACCCACGGCTACCGCACGATCGCCCTCCGCGAGGGCCTTGGCGAAACGGGCTGGACTCCGACGACGCTGGCCCGTGGACTCGACGCGTTCTTCCGCTCCATCACGGTGGAATCACTGGAGGCACTCATTGCTCAAGACCTCGGCGATGTCCGGCGTTTGGACGACTTCTCGGCGGGATCAGCCGAGCACCGGACAGGACGCACCTCGCTGGCCGTCGGGCCCGAACTAATCGTGCACCTTACGGCCGGAAACCTGCCCAATCCGGCGTTGTTCTCCATGATACTCGGCTTGATCACCCGATCGGCCCAAATCGTGAAATGCCCGCGCGACGCGTCGCTGCTGCCTCGCCTCTTCGCCCATTCATTGGCCGCAACCGAATCGAAGCTCGGGGCCTGTCTGGAGCTCGTTTCTTGGAGCCACGACGATCGAAATGCTCGTGATCTGGAAGACTTGCTGTTCTCCGAGGCCAGCTGCGTGACCGCCACCGGCAGCGACGAAATGCTGGCGGAGGTTCGCCCCCGCATCCCGGCCCGAACCCGTTTCGTGGGCTACGGTCATCGCATCAGCTTTGGCCTCATCGCCAAGGAATCGTTGAGCCCGTATTCCCGCAAGCGGCTGGTGCGTGCCATGGCCGACGACATCACCGCTTGGAACCAACTGGGTTGCCTTTCACCCCACGCCTACTACGTCGAAGAGGAATCCTCCGGCAGCACGGAAACTCTGGCCGCTGAATTGGCCGATGAACTGGAGCGACGCGAAGCCACCGAGCCACGCGGAAGCATTGGCATCGCCGAGTCGGCCCGCATCCAAGCCCGACGGAGCACCTTCGAATTGAGGGCCGCGGCCACGGCATCGCTGACCGAGCGGAATTTGAATCGGTCCCTGTTCTTCGAGCCCCCGACCACGGTCCGACTGTGGGCCAGCACCGAATCCACCGCCTGGACCGTGGTGCTCAACCACGACGCACGATTCCAACCCTCGTGCCTACACCGGTTCATCGAGCTCAAGCCTGTCCGGCAGTGGAGTGAAGTCCTCCGCTTTGCCGAGCCGTTCCGGCATCACGTATCCACCGTCGCCGTGGCGGCGCCAGACGACCGTCTGCCCGAGATGGCGCGTCAGTTGGCTCATTGGGGTGCGAGCCGAATTTGCCCGATTGGCCGCATGCAAGAACCTCCAGCGGCCTGGCGCCACGACGGCCGACCCGCTCTGGGCGACCTTGTCACTTGGACCGATCTCGAAGCCTGAACCTCCCACTTTCCCCTCTTCTTCATGGAACTCCGCAAAACCTTTCAAATCGAAGCCGCACACCGTCTGCCCAATGTCCCCGTCGGGCACAAATGCGCCCGCCTCCACGGACACAGCTGGCGCATTGAAGTCGCGATCGAAGGGCCCATTGGCGACGACACCGGTTGGGTCATGGACTTCGCCGACCTCAAGGCTGCGTTCCAGCCGATCTACGACCGGATCGATCACCATTACCTCAACGACATCCCCGGCTTGGAAAACCCGACCAGCGAGCGCTTGGCCATTTGGATTTGGAACGAGCTCAAGCCCCGCCTGCCGCTCTTGAATGAATTGGTCATTGCCGAAACCTGCACCTCTCGCTGCGTTTACCGCGGTCGCTGACGGGCCAACACGGAACTCTGACTTCCAGTTTCAAGCTCGGCCAGCGGATGCTCCCCCGAAACCGGGCGCGAAACAGGGCGATAGAGGGGTTTTTGATTATGATAGTGTGGCACCTTTCGTGTAAAAGTGCGGGACCGACCCCGGGGCTGGGGTGAGACGTGATTGTTGCCGGGAAATAACAAATCGGATTCGATCGGGACGTGAATCCGGTTTGCCAATCACTCCTCACTGACATCGCTCGCATCAAAAAATCGCTGATGGACGATGCGACCCCTACGTCGATGCGGGCCCTGCATTGGCGGGTCATGGACTATGCGGATTCTCTGACCCCGAAGTCTCGCGGGCGGGATCTCGTCGAGGATTTCGAGGAGGCCATGAATGAGCTCACCGAAACCGCAGACCAACTCGACGAGATTTGTGACGCCATCGAGTTGGCTGAAGAGGACGATTCGCGCGAAGAAGCCCTCGAGGAAGCCGAGGAGAACTTGGCGGCTATCCTTGACGCGCTCCAGGGACTCGAACCCCTCACCCAATATATCGAGACCACGGACGAAATTGTCGCCACTCGCTGGGCCCGTGAATTGGCCCAACTCAAATCCCTCCCCGCCGGCAAACGTCAAGCCGCCCTCGATGCGCTCATGGACCAAACCCGGACGCCCAAGGAATGCTCCACCCTGCTCGGTTTTGCCGAGGAGGCGATGCAGGGGGGAACTTCTGGCTCCCCAAAAAAACGGGGCAACTGAAAGGCGACGCGTCGGGAACCTGCCGATGACGAATCGAACCCTTCCTTGAGGCAAGCCACCACCGAAGCGACCGCAGAAGCGGACACAGCCAGCCCGACCGATACCAATAGACCAATCCGATCGGGTCAGCCCCCCCTTCGGATCTTCAGCGAGCGTGGGAATCCGTAGCGGCGAAGTTCGATGCGTGTTTTCCAACGCCATTGGCCCCCTCCGATGCGGCTCGGGCTCTCTCGTTGCGTCAGGGGAAGCGCAACTCAAACCCCGCCTCCGACTTTGCGATCCATCACTTGGCATTTGAATGCAATGGGTGGGCTGTTGGAACCTTCTCCGTCTCATCTCCCGCAATCCTTCCATGAAAACCATGACCCTGGCTCGACTGGCGCTGTCGGTACTCGCCCTCCATTTCACACTTTCTCAGACCGCAACAGCCATCGACTTCGAACTGCGGAACGAGGCCGAGTTCAAGAAGCTGTTTCCGGCAAACGCCAAGGTCACAAAACTCGCTGATGGATTCGGCTTCACCGAAGGCCCTGTCTGGATTCCACGCGATGGGGGTTATCTGGTCTTCAGCGACATCCCCAACAATCAATTGAAGAAATGGTCAGCCACGGACGGCGTTTCCATCTTCCGCCAACCCAGCCAGAACGCGAACGGCAACACGCTGGATCGTCAGGGCCGAATTGTCACGGCCGAGCACAGCGGGCGCCGGATTTCCCGGATGGAAAAGGACGGTTCGTTGACCACGGTCGTTGATCGCTTCGACGGGAAACGGTTCAACTCCCCCAATGATGTGGTGGTGAAATCCGACGGGACCTTTTGGTTCACCGATCCGCCCTACGGCCTGCCCAAAGGCCAAGACAAGGAGCAGGACGGCAACCACGTCTACCGCTTCGATCCGGCCACGAAGAAAACCACCGTGGTAGTGAAGGATTTCAACATGCCCAATGGCCTGAGTTTCTCTCCGGACGAAAAGAAACTCTACGTCGCAGACTCCGGGAATCCGCATCACATCCGCGTCTTCAACGTCTCGAAGGACGGAACCTTGGACGGTGGCAATGTTTTCGCCGTGATCGAGAAGGGCGGGCCGGACGGCATCCGCTGCGATCGGCAGGGCCGCATCTGGTCCAGCTCCGGCACGGGTGCAGACATCTTCGCGCCAGACGGTTCGGTGATCGCCAAGATCGTCCTACCGAAAGCCGGCGCCAACCTCTGCTTCGGCGGCAAGGACGGAAAGACGCTGTTCATCACGGCTCGGGAAGGTCTTTACGCGGTGGAAACCCTCGTGAAGGGAGTGAAGTAAGCCCGGTCGATGTGGCGAGTCTCGGAAAACGGTCCTATCCCAAAGGGTAGGACCGTTTTTGTCTCAGGATCCTGACACACTGTCCGCATGCACGGGCGATCGCGTTGCTTTGTCTGCCAGTTGGCCAAATCCTCGGAGGCCGTGATTACGTGCTCCCATGCTCTACCTCGCTGAGACCCACTCTGCCCTGCTGGACGAAATCGCCCGGCAATTGGCCTGCACCCAAGAGGTCCGGGCTCGGCACTGGTTTGTCTTCCCGCGAAAAGGTCTGCGGGAAGCCGCTCTCCACCAATGGGCCCGCCTTTCAGGCATCGCCAGCCATTCCCAAGAGGTCGAACTGCGCGAGCTCATTGAGCAGGCATCCGGCGGCGGCAGCAGCGCCCGATTCGATGTGGAGCGCCTGCGCTGGACAATCGCCGCTGCCCTGCCCGAGCTCCAAGAACAGCCTCACTTTCCCCTACCCCGCGAGGCATCACTGAGTCCGATGGACTCCACGGTGTTGGCATCGGCCACGCAACTGGCTCGTGTGGTCCACGAGACGCTGCAGTGCCGCGTCGGAGATGAAATCTGGCCTGAGGGCTCTTTCCTGGAAACCCTGACCAACGCACCCAGGGTTCAGGATTTACTCAAAACCCATCCCGGGCTCCAGACGGAGGCCGAATTCCGCGCCTCGGCGCAAGCCTGGATGGGGTCTTGGCAATCGAAGGGAGGATTTCCGCACCTCTGGATTTTATTGGATGCGGGGCTTCCCGCCGGACTCTTCCGACGCCTATTGGAGTTGCTCCAATTCCTGCACGAGAACGCTCCGGATCGGATTCATCTCTTCGTCATGGCGCCCAGTCGGGATTACTGGGCCGACTTGGCCATCAAATCCCATGCCTCACGGCGCACCCCACGTTCGACGGAAATCGATGGGTCTCCGCTGCCTCCGGGCGGGATGCTCTGGGCCTTGGGGCGTTCGTCTCAAGACCTTCAGCGGCAACTGGCCGACACGCTCTTGGCCGTGGGCGATGGCGGTTGCGATCTCGACAGCCCGGAGCCGCCGGATTCCCTGCTGGGCCGCCTTCAAGCCTCCTGCCGGTTCGCGGCTCCGCTGCTTCCGGAGGACCGTCTGAAATGGGATTCCAGCGATGCCTCTCTGACCGTCCACGCAGCGCATACTGCCTTGAGGGAATTGGAAGTGTGCCGGGATCGCATTCTCCAGGCATTCCACGAACTGGAACACCTTCGGCACGAAGAAATCCTCATCCTTTTGGCCAATCCGCGCGAGCAGGCGCCGTTGATCGAAGCGGCATTGGGCACCGGATCCGAATCGCGCCTCCCCTTCCGGTTGGTGGGCGGTGGCGGCCTGGTCCCCTCGCCCTTCGCATCCACCCTGCTTCAATTGCTCCAGTGCTTGCAGGGACGCCTCACGTTGAATGAGGTGCAAGAACTCCTCGAGAACCCGTTGATTGCCGATCGCTTCGACCTGAACGAAGCCGACGGCGACGGGCCAACGCTGGTGGAGTGGCTGCAAGACGCGCAATTCCGCTGGGGGCTCACTCCAGACCATCGACGGCAATATCAGGACATCCCCGAGTCCCGGTGGAACCTGTTCTGGGCACTGCGACGATTGGGATTGGGTGGGTTGGTGGCCGAAGGTCAACGCGACACCATCCTGACCGGCTCCGAAAACGTGCCAGCCACAGTGCCATTGGAGCGGACCAGCGGACTCGGCTTGGCCTTGTTGGCCCGACTGGCTCGCTTCGCCACCCAACTCTCCGAAGCGCGAAATCTCTGGTGTGGAGCGGGTCCAAAAACTCTTCCCGACTGGAATCAGGCCCTGGGGACCATCGTCCGGCAATGCCTGTCCACCCGCATCGGCCATGCCGCCGCCCATGCCGCAGCCCTTCAAAGCGACATCCTGGAACCCCTGCGCCGAGCCGCCGACCCCTCACTCCAGCTCGAAGCTTCGGCCTACCTGCGTGTGATCGCCGAGAAACTCCCCTCCTTGAGCGACTCCGGCAGCCGCGGTACGGGCGGCCTGACCGTCGCCGATCTGCGGCATTATGCGGGAGTCCCCGCCCGCGTCGTGGTAGTGGCTGGTTTGGATGACGGGGTTTTCCCTAAGTCTGAAGATCGACCTTCCTGGCACCCATTGGTCCTGAAACCGGCCACAGGCGATCCTTCGGCTCGAGACAGCGATCGCCACTGCCTGCTATTGGCCATTCTGGCCTGCCGGGAACGTCTGATTTTGTCATACCGGGGCTGCTCGGATGAGGACGGCAAAGAACGCCCACCGTCCACCGCCTTGGCCGACTTGCTGGAAGCGGTCGACCAAACCATCGCCCCACCAGAACCCCAGGCCGATCCGGAGGTTCAAACCGCCCAAACCGCCCCAAAGGTCACCCAAGCCCCTCTCCATGAGTCGATCCTGTTCCACCATCCGCTCAATGGATTCAGCGCCTCCGCCTTCGGTGCAGACCTGCCCCACAGTGCTCGGGGCATGCGCTCCAGCGACTTCTATGCAGCCGAGGCCTTGCTGAACCGAAAAGGATTCCCCGCCTACCCAGGACCTTGGTCACAAAGCCTTCCCGCTGAAACCGGTTGGTTCCCGACGCTCGCCGAGTTGCGCAACGTTCTCGACCAACCCCAGCGCCTCTTCGCCTCCAGACTGGGCCTGAAATTGCCCGAAGAGACGGAAACGGCTCCGGGTGAAGATCTCATTGATCCCAACGGCCTGGAACGGTGGCATTTGCGCGACCAATTGCTGACCGCCCGATTGGAAGGGCAATCGCTGGAATCCCTCGTGTCGGTCTTGCACGTCTCAGGCCGGCTTCCCCGAGGGAAAATCGGTGACACCGTGTTGCAGAAAGCCATGGCCGAACTGCCGGATCTCCCGGTCTTTTCCAAAAACGATCGACTCACGGCCAATCTCCGTTTTCCGTTGAGCGATCCGGACTCAAACCAAAGTCCTTGGCTGCTGGAAGCTTCTCCCCGAGCCCGCTGGTACCGCCGCCCGGGTGAGTCCGCCGTGTTCCAATTCTTCGCCTCAAAGCCTCATTCCGGCAGCGATTACCGAAGACAACTGCTCTTCGCTTTTGACGCCCTGGCGCTGGCCGCATCCCAACGAGACAACGAACCCCACCCCTTGAGCGAGGCCCGCTGCGTCGGTACCCAGGCAAATTGGGTCCTCGTTCTCCCGCCTCCCATCCCGGCACGCGCCCATCTGGGCCGCTTGGTGCGATTGGCCCGCTTGGCCCGCCGCTGGCCGCTGCCCTTCTGGCCCAAGACGGCCGGCATCGCGATGAAGGCCGGCACTCCGTGCCCTGAATGCCCTCCGGATGCCCTGCTGAAAGTCTTGGAATCCGCCTATTCGGAGTGGTCTTCAGACCCTCAAGACAACTCCGGCCACCCTGACGGCCTACTCCCGGCGACTCGCACGTTGTTCCGAGGTTGCAACAACCCGTTCGATTGGAGACCGGAGGGATTGCCCGATTGGCTGCCGTCTTCAGGAACCCCATTGGCTTGGCGGTTGATGGTCGAAATCGAATCGTGGCGGAACACCCTGAATCTCAGCACCCATGAGTGATTCCCCTCAATTCGACCCTCTGGTCCAAGAGCTGTCCGGGGCCACCTCCATCGAAGCCAGCGCCGGCACGGGCAAGACCTTTTCCATCACCTTGCTCTGGTTGCGGTTGCTCATCGAACGCGGGCTCCGCGTCGACCAGATCCTCGTGAGCACGTTCACACAAGCGGCCACGGCCGAGTTGCGCGAGCGACTCCTCGCCTCGCTACGACGCGCCCTCTCCGCAGCACAGGCGATCTCCGAAGGCCGCGAAATCGGCAACCATCCCGAAGCGAGCATCATCTCGCAGTGGCTCACCTCACACCCCGGCCAACAAACCCTCCTGACCGACCGACTCACCCAGTCCCTGAGCGCCTTTGACCTCGCCCCGATCCAAACCCTCCACGGCTTCTGCCAGTCGCTCATCAGTCGCCATTCCATCGAATTGGCCTGCGATCCGGATTTGAAGCTTCAGGAGAACTGCGACCAGATCCTTGAACAAATCACCGGAGACTTCCTGATGGAGGTTTCCGACAAACAGGCCCCCGATGTCTCAGCCCTCCGTCGAGTGGCCCGAACGATGCAATCTCGACCGGCGGCAGTGGTCCGAGGAGTGGCTCTGAATGAAGATCAACTCCGGGAAGCGAAAGCAGCCGCGACGGCCCGCATCGCACAAGAAGCCCCGGTGGCCATCGCCAGCCTGAAGAACTCGCGAAGCCGCTCCAGCGTGCAAAGTCGCGTCGACGAACTGGTTGAAAGGGGGATTTGGGAGAAACTCAGCGATTCACAAATCCAGAATTTGCCGCCGTCGTTCTCGAAACTCTGGTCCGAATACCGTCAATTCGATCTTTCCGAAAAACAGCTCCCGGCCTCGCGCTTGACCGAGCGCATCCAAGCCGAGCTCCCTCAACGCAAAGCCTTGGCCGGGATTCGCACCTTCGACGACATTCTCCTGACGGTACGCAACGCCCTGTCCACACAAGGCCCCAATGGGACCATGGCCCGGGCAGTTCGCAGCCGGCTCAAGGCAGCCATCCTGGATGAATGCCAAGACAGCGACACATTGCAAATCGAGGTCTTCCAATCGCTTTTTGCGCATGCCGACACCGAGTCGTTCCTCATCATCGGAGACCCCAAGCAAAGCATTTACCGGTTCCGGGGAGCCGATTTGGCCAGCTACCGCACGCTGGCTCAATCCGTCCATTCGGCCCCAAGAATGACGGTCAATCACCGATCGGATCCCTCGCTGGTGGCCGCCATCAACCATCTCTATGGCAGCGGGTTCCGATTCCCCGACTCGCTCGTCGGAGATGCGCCCATCGAATACGTGACGGTCACCGCCAGCGCCCAGAATGACCGGATATGGGATCCCGCGCACCGAAACGCCGTGGTCCTCCAATGGAGCCCGGAGAGTGATCGAAAGCGGGCACCTGCGCGATTGGCCGCGCTGACCGCTCAGGAAATCGCGCGACTGCTCCGCGATCCCGTGCTCATCGCCGACAGACACACCCGACAACCACGGCGTCTGGTCCCGGGAGACATCGGCGTACTGGCCTCCAATCACAGGGAGCTCCGACAAGTTCGCCAGGCACTGCATGCCGTGGGCATTCCGTGCCAATCTTCCGGCAAAGGTCTCGGCAGTGTTTTTGACAGCGACGAAGCCTTGGATGTGCTCGCTTGGTTGGAACTCCTCGCAGCACTTCACCATCACGGGGAACTGCTGGGAAGACTCTCCGCATTCCTCCTCAGCCCGTTGGGAGCCGAGTCCGCGGCGAAGGTGTTGGAAATCCAGAACCAACCCACACAACAGGCCGAGCTGTTTCAGAAATTCCTCCAAGCCCAACAGGAACTGAGCCGTGTGGGCCCCTTGCCACCCCTTCTCCGCTGGATGGCCCAGACCGAGGTATCGGTGCGCAATCTGGGTTGTGCCGATGGGGAACGGCACATCACCAACTGGCGACAAGTCGCTGGCCTTCTTCAGATGCAGTTCGACCGAGGACACCGGAGCGTGGAATCCCTGGCTGCCTGGTTGGGCCGCCAGATCGCCGATGCTCCAGAATCACTTGGCGATGCGGCCGGTGAAAGCACCCTCATGCGTTTGGAAACCGATGCGTCGGCGGTCCAACTCAACACCATCCATGGGGCAAAGGGCCTGGAATATCCGGTGGTGTTCTGCCCGTTCCTCGCCCGAGTCCAGACGCGGAGACAAGTGGCTGCGTCCACGGTGGCCGTGGCTCGGATGGGGGAATCTTGGGTGGTCGATGTGGGTTCCGATGACTTTGCCGTCACACAACAAGCCGCGGAATCGCAAGAAGCCGAAGAGGAAAATCGTCGGCTCTATGTCGCGCTCACCCGTGCCCGCCACCGGCTCTATCTGGGTGTGGCTCCCATCGCAGGCTCG
Organism: Verrucomicrobiota bacterium; assembly: GCA_029865985.1. GTDB lineage: Bacteria > Verrucomicrobiota > Verrucomicrobiia > Limisphaerales > UBA9464 > SXXZ01. The sequence goes on along the minus strand of JARXAF010000050.1, from coordinate 6,790 downwards.
GCAAAAGGACCGAGCAACAACACCGCAGCGGATTCCCCGTTGGCTCAACTTCCGGGATTGGCCGCTGCATCCATGGATGCGTGGCCCGATCTCTGGAGCGCTCTCGCTCCTCACGGAATCCAGTTCCTCGAAGAGGCAGATTTGGAATCCGTCACAGCGGATGATCAGTCATTATCCAAACCTCCAGCGGAAGGATTCCAAGTTGAGGACCCCGCTTCAGCTGTGTGCTTGAGCCGACCGCCAACTGCCCCCACCTATCCCTTCGCTGGATTCGGAATCCGGAGCTTCACGTCGCTTTCCCGCTCGGACGTCGACCAGGATTTGAGTGCTGCCGACCGCGACCTTGCGAGCTTGGCAGAAGCTACCACGGGCCCATCCGAACCGACCGGCGCCGCAGATGTTCTGGCGACGCTCGGCGCAGCCGGGAGCCTTCTGGGTGATCGACTCCATCGTGCCCTCGAAGATTATCTGGGCAATGGGCGTTCCCTGGAACTCGCCGTCGCAGGCTATGAGCAACCCGAACAGTGGCAGCAGGCACTTCAGGTGATTTTGAACACCGAGATCGGGCTGGCATCGGGCATTTCGTTCCGATTGGAAAAACTGCGCGGCCACTGCATCACCGAAATGCAGTTCCATCTGCCCGTCAGCAGCCTTTCGCCTTCGGCGCTGTCCCAAGTGCTCGTCGAGGATCCGGGGATTTTGAGAATTCCAGGAGGGACCGATTGGGCCGCGAGTCTGGCGGGATGGTCCTTCACGGAGTTCACTGGGTTTCTCCAGGGATTCATCGATCTGATCTTCGAACTGGACGGACGCTGGTACGTGGCCGACTACAAAAGCAACCGGCTCCACCGCTATGGCCCAGCGGCGCTCGACCGCGTGATGCTCGATGCGCACTACTGGCTGCAGGCACGCCTCTACGTCCTGGCATTGCACCGGCATCTGCGGTCCAACCTGCCCGACTACCATCCCGAACGGCACCTCGGTGGTGTCGCCTACCTCTTCGTCCGGGGTTTTCCGGGTCAAGGTGTGTGGCTGGACACCCCTACTCCTCAGGCCTTGGATCGCTTCGATGCCTTGTTTCAGACATCGGAAGTTTGCTCATGAACACCTTCGAAAAAACGAATCTCATCGGAGATTCTGCCGCCCAACCGGATGGATTCGAGGACCTCGCGAAAGCCATTTGGCCGGACCCGGCACCGGGCTCCGATTTGGCGGTGCATCAGCCACGACTTCGCAGTGTCCTGACTGAACTGCTGCGTCGGGCCAGCACCGGTACCGGCTCAATCCCTGTGGCCGATGCGGCGCTGAGCCCGGAAGAACGCGCGGCGATCCCGCATTGGCCGGAGTATTTGGCACTCGAAGGATCCACGCTGTTGCTGCCGCGCTACGCCCAGCAATTGCGGGAAATCCGAACTTTCGTAGAGGCACGCCTACAATCGAATGCGGCGCGACTGCCGGACATCGAGGTGGCTCGTCACCTGCAGGAAATCCTCCCGCCGCAACGCATGGGTGGAACCGGTGCGGGGCCAAACCCAGTCCACTTCGACAATGCCCAGCAGCGTCTGGCCATCGCCGCGTTGGTGGATGCCTCCGTGGGTGTCTTGACCGGCGGTCCCGGCACGGGGAAGACCACCACAGCCGCCGCACTCCTGGCCGTCCGGCACCGCATCGATACCGGCCTCACGTCGGACCAAATCCTCGTCGCTGCACCGACAGGTCGTGCGGCCAGTCGCATCGGCGAAGCCATCGCACAATCAGCCGCCCGTCTGACGGGGCTCACTGAGAGCGATCGAGCATTCCTCAGCAGCATTGCCACCGTCACGCTGCACCGAGCCTTGGAGTGGGGGCCCGAACCTCCCGAACACGGCGGCCCCTACCGGCGCAACGCCCTGCGACCGCTGGAAGTCCGCGTCATGCTCGTCGATGAGGCCAGCATGGTGGATTTGTCGCTCATGCACGCGCTCATCCGAGCCCTGCCTCCTGAGGCTTCGCTCTTGCTCCTCGGTGACAGCGACCAACTAGAGAGCGTCGATGTCGGTGGCATTCTTTCTGAATTCGTCCAACGAGCCGGCCAGAACCGGAAACTCCCCGATGCCCTCCAGAATCGACTGGCTGCCCGTTTGGGAGTCACTGGCGATGAGGTCCAGGCCGAGTACGATCAAGGTTTGCCTCACCTTCCATCGTCCCCGAGCTCTCAAGCCAACCCGCTTCCGGGATTGGTGGTGGGTTTGCGGCACAGTTGGCGGGCCATGAACGCGCCTTGGATTCTAGAACTGGCCGAGCGTGTCCGCCCTGGCAGCCACCATTCGCGGGATTCGGTGGCGGAGTATTTGGATCAGCACGCTTCAGAACCAGAGCCCGCCTTGCGCTGGCATCGCGATGCCTCCGATCGCGCGCGCCGACAATTCTGTCAGGCGCATTGGAACTCCTGGGCGGAAGAGGCGCACACCTGGACCTCTTTGTGCCTAAACACCGACGCTCAAGCAGAACCCGGCGGAAATACGGATGCCGACAACATCGGTCTGGAGGCACAAAATGCGGCCCGTATTCAGGCGCTCAAGCACTTGGAGCGCTTCCAACTTCTTTGCAGCACGAATCATCAGGTGGATCGCGCCAACCAAGCGGGATCGGCTTTGCTATGGAACAAGGGATCCCGGGCTTCGGGTGAACTGCCGCACGGTTGCCCGGTGCTCGTCTTGGCCAACCAACGCTCGCTCGGGCTAAGCAACGGCGACATTGGCATCGCGCTGGGTCCAATCCACGGCGGTCCGGCCACCTTGGTGCTGTTTCCCGGAGCCGATGGTGTCCCTCGACTCATTCCCCGCGTGCGACTCCCGGCGCACCAACCCGCCTTCGGACTCACCATCCACAAGAGCCAAGGCAGCGAATGGGATTCAGTGGCCCTCGAACTACCGCCCCACACCGAGTCCAAACTCCTGACACGCAATCTGCTCTACACCGGCATCACACGGTCCCGCAACACGCTCAACCTCTTCGGCTCCTCCGAATCGCTCGATCTCGTGCTCTCGCGTTGACCGGAGATGCTCACCACAGGCCGAACGCCCACTTCAGCGTCGGCGCGAAGAAAGCAAATTCGCCAAACTGGATGCCCCTCCCATTTGGAGACGAGATGCGATCCATTTCAGCGTCATGGTGGTTTCTGCACGCAGCTTCGCAGCGATTTTGATTTTACCAGCGTCTCCCTTGCGACGCTCACCCAAATCGGCCTCGCCCCAACCCAGCTTCGCGAGTTCCTCACGCGCCAACCTCTCGGCTTTCTCGGTCCCACTTTCGCTCAATTCCACCCCGGATTGACCGGGTTTGCTCCGTGATTCCATTTGCGCCAGCAACTCTCTGCGAAACGATTCATCACCCCAACACCACCCGCGCCGAATCCCGGCATAATCATCAGAAGTGTCTTCACGACGCCTGTCTTCCATCAACCGCTCGAACTGCTTCCGCCCCACCGCACTGTCGGCCGAGATACCCAAGCCTCCAAGAACTCGATCCACATGCAGCCATGCCGGTCGACGTCTTGGTTGCTCGAGGTAAGACGGATAACTGCTCCAACGAAACGACTCCAGCGGATCCGAAGGCCGAATCAGCTTGGCTCGCACGGGGTTCAGGTGGACGTACTCGCAGACCGTGCGCAAGTAGTCGGGTTTGGAAGAATCCACCACCAGGGCCTTGTAACGACCACTGAAAAGATGCCCGGACAAACCATGTCGACGGTTGAACCGCATGGTGTAGGTACCTAGAAACCACTTCATGCCGGACACCAAATTTCCCCGGGGTGTTTCGACCACCAGGTGAAAGTGGTTACCCATGAGGCAATAAGCGAGGACCTGCCAATCCGCCTTCACACAGGTGTCGTCCAGTGTGTCGAGGAACACTTGGTGATCCACGTCGTCGCGGAAGATCGCTTCGCGGCGATCGCCTCGGTTCATGACGTGGTAAATCGCTCCGGGGTATTCGATGCGCAACTTGCGGGCCATGGGAGTGAGGGTGGCGAGCCGGGAGGGACGTGTAAATAGTAGAGACCGGCCCTTTTTGTGTAGATGTGTGGGACCGACCCCTTTTGAGGCTTTTTGTGTAGATGTGTGGGACTGATAGGCATTAAGTGCCTCGCGCCCAGGGCCCCCTCTCGGTAAGGCGTCGTCGTCGGAAATCAAAGACAACGACAACAACCTAAACCGAAAGGAGACCGATGAGGAAAGTGATGGCCGGAATGGACCTACATGGCAACAACGTGATGGTGGGCATCGTGGATGATCAAGGAGCGCGACTTCAGCATCGCAGGCTTGCCTGCGAGTTGCCTGAGATCATCGAGTTTCTCGCCCCTTACAAGGCAGAGCTTGAGAGCATCGCGGTCGAGTCGACCTTCAATTGGTACTGGCTGGTGGATGGACTGCGGGCCGCGGGCTTTCCCGTCGTCCTGGCCAATCCAGCCAAGATCGACCAGTACAGCGGGATCAAGCACGCGGACGACAAGAATGACGCGTACTTTTTGGCAGAACTGCAGCGCCTAAAAATTCTACCAACCGGATACGTCTACGATCCTGAGTTGCGACCGGTGCGTGACTTGCTTCGTCGGCGAATGAGCCTGATGCGCCAGCGTACCACTCTGTTTCTCAGCGCCAAGAGTCTGCATCAGCGGACCACCGGCCGTGGTTTAGAGTTGAGGCGCCTCAAGGCTATGGAGCCTGAAGAAGCCGCTGCTCTTTACACTCACCCAGCCAATCAACTCATCGCCCAGATTCAGAAAGAGCACATTGATTCGCTGGACCAAAGCATCCGCCAGATTGAGAAAGCAGTCCTGAAGGTGGCCCTCCAGCAGCCCTACTATCAAAGGCTTCAGACCATTCCCGGGGTAGGGATTATCTTAGGGCTGACCATTTCGATGGAGGTTGGAAATATCGATCGATTTGCGGGTCCGGGGCAATTTGCCAGCTATTGCCGCACGGTGGATGCAAAGCGGATCTCCAACGGGAAGACGAAGGGGGACAACAACCAGAAGTGCGGCAACAAGTACCTGGCATGGGCGTTCGTAGAGGCAGCGCACGGGGCACGGAGATTCGATGCCACATGCCGACGCTGGTATGACCGTAAAGCGGGCAAGAAGTGTACAACGGTCGCGACCAAGGCGTTGGCATGCAAGCTAGCCAAGGCGGCTTGGTACGTGATGGCCAAGGGGACGGAATACCAAGCTGGAAAAATATTTCCGGGACTTACCGAACCGAAGGCTGAAGAGATTTCGGGAGAGCAGGCGTCAGCCAGCAAAGGGGTTGGACCAAATCCAGAGGACTGATTGGAGGCGCCTGCTTTCCCACCACGACATCGCGGCGATAAGCCGCCAGAGGCAACAACGACAGAAGGACCAGAAAGAGAAGATCCGCTTTAGAGGAATAGAAGCTAATCAGCGCCAACCGCGAGGAACAAGCCGCGCGGGCGAGGCGAAGATCGCGGAGCACGCATCGAAGCGGGTTCGAAGATAACCAATGGCACACTTGAAGGTGTGAGCCGGAAACGACCGGCGACCAACGACGGACGAGGATATTTTTGCGGCGATTCGACCGAACGGTGAGTCTGCACAGGGTTGGACGCGACAGGCCTGTAGGCCAGACGCGAACCAAAGCTCTTCGAACTGAATGAACACCGGACGGAACTGACGACTTTCTGGATCCCGTGGTAAAGCGGGGTTGGGCATAGGACGTGGTGCGAGAGCATCGTGTCGACGAGAATGGAGCGAAGCTCCAGGAAACGAAGAATGCTAGAACCAGATGGGTGACTGAGCGGATCGCCCACGCCAAGGCGTGGAGATCCAGATTCAACGACCGATTGAGCAGGATCGAATAGCAACCGCAAAGGGGCCTTGGCCCGAGAGAAAAGCACCTAAAGAAGAAAATTTGGGGACGGAGACGTTTTATCGTTTGACGGTGTGCACTAATGGGCGACCCGAATGGCAGTTAGATAGCGACCAATGTTTTTGGGGTGTTCTGAGGTGAGGTGGGTTTGCGGTAGCGGTTCTGGTGGCGGATCTCTTGAAATTCGCGTCGGTGGCAATTGAGCAGTTGGTAGGGCTTTGGTCTTCGTTTCAGGGCTCTGGGCTCCCGTCGGTCTGGGCGTTCTGGGACCGCATCTTCGGCGAGGACCGAGAGGAGTTCCTCATAGATCCGCTCGCGCAGCTTGCGTGAGCGAGCGCTGCAAATTGCACCACTAAACTCCAGAGCGGCTGCGATGCTGCCGACGAAACTGATCTGCCCCAAGGCTACCCCGCGCTGTCGGGCCGTTTCTAACATCAGTCGCCGGACCATGTTGTGCACCAGAAGGTGCAGGCGGAGTTCACGGTCCAGGGTTTCGGGGTTCATCGCCGAGAGCATCTCCATTCCGAGGGAGGTCTTCAGATTGCGCAGGCACAGTTCCATCAGCCAGCGACGCCGATAGAGGTTACCGAGTTCTGCGGCCGGAAAGCTCACGGTATCCAACAGAGTGGTGACCAAGATCACCTCGCAGGACCGAAACCCGCGGCTTTCTAAGCGGCAGCGTACCAAGCGCAAGGTTAACGACTCGGGCAATCGACGCCACTCGTCCTCAGGCACGGTGCGTGATGGTTGCTTCGGCTTGTGCCAGGTGACCAATCGCTGGTGTTGGTCGATTTCTCTGCCTTGGCTGAAGTCATTGCGCAGCTTGCCTCGGACTCGAAGGACAGCGTCCACGCCCCGCTGTTGGCATTGAGCCAGAAGTCCCCAACTGGCGAAGCCGCGGTCGCCGAGCAGCACATCGCCCTTCT
>JARXAF010000136.1 GCA_029865985.1 Verrucomicrobiota bacterium | reverse complement strand
CTTGGGCGTGCCACTGATGCTGCCGAAGGTGGTGACGACGGCCACCTCGGTGGTGCGCACCTGGAAGGCGAACAGCAGGAAGAGGAAGATTGCCAGGAGCAATCCGCCAATGATCAGGGTGGGAGTACGGGGCTTCATCTTAGGAAAGGGGAAATGGGGGTTGGAGAGGGGTGGACGTCTTCGGGTGGGAACGGGCTATTTCTTGGGCTCGTCTTTCTTGACCGGTTCGATGTTCACATCCAGCAGGTCTTGCCGGATCTTGTCTTCCAGATTGAAGAGGATGACGTCTTGGGTGTTGGTCGGGAGGATGACGATCTTGCGTGAGCCCGCGGAGGCCTTGGCGAAGGTTTCGAGATGGTTGCGGGTGGTGAAGACCTTGGGAGCGGCCTGATAAGCGAGCAGCTGGGAGGAAAACTGTGCGGCGCGTCCGGAGGCCTCGGCCACCTTTTGGGCAGAGACTCCCTTGGAGTCATTGATGGTCTTGGCTGCGGCGGACTTGGCCAGAGGAACGGTTTCGAGCACGTAGGCGTCGGCTTCCAAGATGCGGGATTCTTTCTCCTGCTCGGCCCCGATGACCTTTTCATAGGCTTCGGCGACCTTGAGTTCCTTGGTGCCGATCGGCGGGTGGATGTCTTGCAGGCCGACAAAGACAATTTCGGTCCCCAATTTGGCCGCGTCGGCCGCAGTCTGAATGTTGGCCTTGAGATCGCGGGCGGATTGCTGGCGGCCATGGGACATGATGGTTTCGATGTCCACGCTGGCCATGTAGCGGACCACTTCGCGATTGGCCAGGCGCTCCAGCAACAGTTGCGGCTCGCTGTGTCCATAAGACCAGGAGCGGATATCCTTGATCAGGAATTGCACCGGAATGCTCACGGTCAGCAGGTTCACCGGGACGATTTGCTCCGATTCAGCCGCATTGGTGGAAATGTTCTGCTCGCGGGACGCCACCAACAGGTTGAACTCCTCTTTGTAGTGGGATCGGGTCCAGAGGATGGTGCGTTCCTTCTCGAGTTTCTCATCGGCCACGAAACCGACGTTGAAGCTTTGAACCTCAGACACCGGATACCGTTGGATTTGATCGATGGGACGGGGAAGTTTGAAGGCGATGCCGGGTTGGAGGATGGCGCCGGTGGGCTTGCCGAAGCGTTCGCGCAAACCCTGCTCTCCGGCGTCGATGAAAACAACGCAGTCGCTGGCAGCCAGGATGCCCATCCAGATGAGGGCGAAGCGGCTGAGCTTTTCCTCCAGAAAGCGGTAGAACCAACTGTCGCTGACCCGGAAACCGAACTGGTAGTCGAGGGCTTGGGCTGCCGTGGCGAACAATCCGGCCGGTTGACCGAGCAAGCCCACCAATCGGCTTTCGTAGATGAGGCGGACTTCCTTGCCTTGAACCCGCGGACGATAGGCTTCGAAGACCAGCGCCAGCAGGGTTTCGATGCCCACCAAGGCCAGCAGTGCGGTCAGCACCCAAGCGATTTGGCGATCATACTGCGGGAATCCGAACCATTGGAGGCCTTCGCTGGCAGTGGCCAGAAAGGCCAGCAAGGAACCGAGCATGAGTGCAGAGCCACCCGGCCGCAGCAGACGGATTCCTTCCAATTGGGCCAATCGGCAGGCGTATTTGCCCAGCAGGAAAGCCACCAAGCTCAGGCCGGCGAACATGGCCATGGCCAAGGTCGACGGCGCCGAGGCCGCTGAACCCATGTCCTTGAGATCCCTGAAAAAATAAAGGGCCCCGCCGGCTTGCATCACGAAAAGCACCAGGGTCAGACCGGGCACGAACCACTTTTCGAACAAAATCCGGGATTTCCGGGCCGGAAAGGCTTCATCCACCGTCGAGTCGAAGAGGGCTGTCTTGCTCCGGGAGCGGGCCAGTTCGTCCATTTCCAGACGTTCGGATTCTTCAGAAGCTTCCAAACGCATCTGGAACCACGCGATCAACGCGGTGACCAGGCCGACGAGGGTGAAGGCGGCCCCCAGTTCGGCAGTCGCGGAGTCGGCGATCTTGGACACCACTTCCAGCCCGGCGGCCAGTCCCAGCAGGGTGATCCAGTTCAGCATTCCAGTCTTGAGAGAGTGTCGTTCCATGGGCGGTCAGGCGGGTGGGAATACAGGGAGAGTATCAGCTGAGTTCGCGATCTTCAAAGAGCCAAACTCCAGCGGCCAAAGCGGCTGCGATGCACGAGAACATATAGACAGACGCCTTGGCCACATACGACCAAGGGATGCTTTTCTTGTCTTCCAAAGCGTCAGCCAACCAGAACTGCTGCCAGTTGGGGATGATCGCATAGGCTGTTTTGGCCCAAACGCTACCGGCATCGGCGGCGGCCTTGAACAAGTAATCACCCATGAGGCCGGCGATGAACAGGGCTGAACACACCGCCAACGTGGGTACGGTGTCCAACCGCGTTGAACAGGCCAAAGCCACAGCCGCGAGAATCAACAGGGCAAACAAGATGAGCACGGCCGCGGGAACCATGCGCCAGTCGACGGACGCCACCTCACCGAAGGCACGCTCGTCATGGATGAACAAGTGGATGCCCAGCACGGACAGCGTGGTGAAGAGGATGAACGTGAACACCGCATCGGAAACGAATCCGCGTCGCAGGAAGAAGTTGAAGAATCCGGCCACGGCATACGCCATTGCCCCAGACCCGCCATAGATCAACAGCGACCGAACATCCGTGTCGCCGTAGGCATCAAAGGCCATGCGACCGGCCAAAAGGGCAGCAATCACGTTGGAATAGGTCATCAACGCCAGCGAGGCGGACAATCCGACATATTTGGCGGTCAGAAACGTCCAACGGCCCACGGGTTTCGAGAGGACCGTCAGCGCGGTTCCCAGGCGGATTTCCTGAGCCACACTGGATGAGGCGCAGAGCACGGCACCAAAAAGCCCCGACAAGAGCATCAGGGCCAGCGACATGTCTTTCACCAGCTTGGGATCTTCACCAAAACCAAAATAGGGCACCGCTGCGATGAACACGCAAAAGCCGGAAGACGTGGTCATCAACAGCAGGAAGATCGGCTGTCGGACCAACTCCATGAACGCATTGAGTGCGATGGAAATGAAGGATCGCATTATCGGCAGACTGTGATCGTTGGAGACTATGTTTGGAACGACGGTGCATAAAGTCAATTCGGGGGAGGTGCTTAATGCAAGTTATTTGCAAAACGACGTTTTCGTTGTTCGGCATAGAGCCAGTGGGACCGATCTCACTGAATGGTTACGGCCAAGTCGGCCTCCTGAGCTGCAGCCTGTCCCTCATTGGGAGCGTTTGAAGGAGGATCGATTTGGAGCCTTTCCCCACACGGGGCTGGTCAAAGGGGGGGCGGATGGGCAGTTTGTGGGGAGATTCCCATGCGATCTTTTTCTAGGCTGCGCTGTCGGGTGCCGGGTTGGATTTTGGCCTGGCTACTGGGTTGTTTTTTCGCGAGAGCGGGCTCTCGGGGCTTTGGGGCCATGGGCACAGTTTCTTCAGCGGCGGATTCTCGGCCGAATGTGATCGTCATTCTGGCTGATGACATGGGAATCGGCGACGTCTCCAGCCTGAATCCGAAGAGCGCTTGGAAAACTCCGGGGATCGATCGGTTGGCTCGCGAGGGACGGACGTTTACCGATGCTCATTCGGCTTCGGGGGTTTGCACGCCGAGTCGTTACACGCTGTTGACGGGCCGCTACTCATGGCGGGGGAAACTCAAGTCGAGTGTGCTGCACGGGTATGACCCAAGCTTGATCGAGCCGGGGCGGTTGACGGTGGCGGGGTTTCTCAAACAACAGGGTTACGCCACCGGGATGGTTGGGAAGTGGCATTTGGGGGTGGATTGGGTGCGCAATGGTCAAAAACTGGAGGAGGTGGATTTCGGTCAACCGTTCGGGGGAGGTCCGTTGTCTCATGGCTTTGACCGGTTCTTCGGAATCAGCGCCTCCCTGGACATGCCCCCGTTCGTGTACCTGAGTCAGGATCGATCAACGACGGTGCCTCGTGACAGGGTTGCGGCGAGTCCCGGCCCGAAGATGTGGCGCGCCGGGCTGATCGGTGCGGATTTTCGTCATGAGGAGGTGCATCCTCGGTTTCGTCGTGAAGCCTTGGCGTGGATTGAATCTCGCGCCCAGGCCCGGGCGGTCGATGGAGCTCCCTTCTTTCTCTATCTGGCCTTGGCTTCGCCCCACACGCCGACCGTGCCGACCCCGGAATTCGTCGGACGCACCCAAACCAATCCCTACGGCGATTTCGTGGCCCAGGTGGATGCCACGGTCGGGGATATTCTCAACACTTTGGACGCACTGCGGATATCTCGGGACACCCTCGTGGTGTTCACGGCCGACAATGGGTGTTCGCCGGCGGCCAATTTGGGGGAATTACGCCGCTTTGGCCATGACCCCAGTGCCGGTTTCCGCGGACATAAGGCTGATTTGTTCGAAGGAGGTCACCGAGTCCCGTTCCTCGTGCGGTGGCCTGCCGAAGTGCCCGCGGGTTCAACTTGTTCCCGCCTCGTGGGGCAGCTCGATTTGTTGGCGACCTTGGCGGATATCCTGGGTCAGCGCCTTCCAGGATATGCGGCCGAAGACAGCATCAGCTTCCTGCCGCAATTGCGCCGCGGAGACCGGGCCAAAGCCGGCCGTGATTCGCTGGTGCACCATTCCAATCAGGGTTTCTTCGCACTTCGGCAGGGACCATGGAAACTCCTCTTCACACCGGATAGCGGTGGTTGGAGCGATCCGAAGCCGGGAAGCAAGGAGGCTGCCCTGTTGCCCCGGCTTCAATTGTATCACCTCGGAAACGATTCGGCCGAGCGAACCAATCGAGTGGCTGATGTGCCCAAAGTGGCTCGAGCCATGACCCGCGAAATGAATAAGATCTGGGTCAACGGTCGGTCCAATTCGGGTCGGAGGCAGGTTTTCGAGCAGCCTACCGAATGGCCCCAGGCAGTCCCCTTCCGCAACCCGTGAAGCTCCGGAGCAGCGCAGCCTGGGTTCAACTTGGGTGGATTTGGTGGCCGATGTCCCGTGCCGCGCGGACGCCTTCTACCGGCGGGTCGCTTTGAGTTGATGGCGAAGGGCTTCGATGAGGGCGCAGGCGAAGAGCATGCCAGTCATCATGCCGCAGGTCATGCCGCTGTAGGCGATGAGGAATTGCCAGGGATGCCCCGGCCCGGCCCAGCGCAATGCCAGCGACGCTCCCCAATTCATGCCGCCGGCCATCGATAGACTCAGAACGGTGGCCGTGGCGATTCGATGGTGGGTTTTTGGCCAAGCCAGTATGGCCCCCTTCATGAACGGCAGTCCCGCCATCACCATGCCTCCGGTCATCCAAGGAATCCCGGATCTGAGGTCAAAAAACCGGTGGCCTGAGCAGCAAAGGCAGATGCCCTCCTGCATGACCTTCCTGAAACCCGCGTCGGCCCACCATCCCGCAAGCATCGCGAGGTTGGCTGGCCCCAGCATGCCCCAGATCATCCAATTCCATTTCGCAATGGAGGCGTCTGAAGCGGGGATGCTGGTTTTGCGGATGCTGCTTTCCGAGAACCAGGCCCCCATCAGCCCCAGAATGGAGATGCCTGCGGCGGGGATCGCGCTGAGATTTCCCAGCCAGATGAGCAGCGGTGGTTGAAGGAGGAAACTCGCGCTCAAAACCCAACCTCGCCACCGACTCGGTGGGTTGGCACTGGGGCTGACATTCAGGTGGCAGGACCCACCGCGCCAGGCCCGCCAACTCACCACGGCACTGCTGCCTGTCATCAACAGGGCGGCCGCTACCGGGTGCAGGTGGCCTGTGGCCGCGAGGATCATGCCGATGCTATTGTAAACGACGGCGAATCGAAGGTTTCGTTGGATTGAATTCCGGACCCCAAGGGCCACCGCCAGCGCCTCCGGGATTTCCCGCAAATTGCCCCCGCACAACACCAGATCGGCGGTGGCGGCCGCCAGCGGGGCGCCTTCCAGCAGGCCGACGCTCACATCGGCCGCCGCCAGCGCCGGCGCGTCGTTCACTCCGTCGCCGACAAACAACACGCAGTGCCCCTGGGCCTGCCATTGTTGGATTCGTTCGGCTTTCTGCGTCGGGGTGAGGCCTGAATGGAGGTGATTTTCCTCGGTCATGCCGGCGAGGAGTTCCCGGGTCCGTGCGGATTGGTCACCGGAGAGCACGCAACGGGTGATGCCCATACGATCCAGATCCTGGAAGGTGGCCGCCGCAGAAGATCGGAGCTGTTCCCGGACCAGTGCCACGGCGACGGGTTGGCCGTTGGCAGAAATCCAAACCCGACTCCCTGTGCCTCGTAGGCGTTTTTCCAACGGCTCATCGAGCCCGTGTTCCCAGGCCCAATCCCTCTGGCCGATCCGGATGACCACGGTGGGATTGGACCCAGTGGAGACGCGCGCTTGCACGCCGCAGGCCGGGACCACGATGAAGTCTTCGACCTCGATCTTCAGCGCAGGGTCGGGCACCCGCCCTCGGAAGGCCCGTGCCACTGGATGATGGCTTCGGGACTCCACGGCCGCGACGATCGACATCCATTGGTGGCGTTGATGGGCGTCTCCGCTGGCGACGACATCCACCAGAGTGAGCTGTGGTTCGCTCAGTGTTCCCGTCTTGTCGAACGCAACCCGGTTGACGGAAGCCAACCGTTCCAATGCGCGCGCGTCCCGTACCACCACGCCACGGGCCGCCAGCGTGGCCATGCCTTGCCACAATCCCAATGGGGTTGCCAAACCCAAGGCGCACGGGCAAGCGACCAGCAGTACGGACAATCCATTGAAGAGCCCCGCTTCCCAGTGGCCATGGAAGACGCCCCAAGAAAAAGCCCCGAGAGCGGTGCTGAGGACGATGGGTAGAAAGACCCGAGCCAATCGGTCGGCCTGTGATTGGGCTTGGCTGGAATTCAGAGTCGCCCGCGCCTCTTCAACCCGGCGGATCAATGCGTCGAGCTGGCGATTGCGGCCCGTCGTCCGGCTCCGGATCCGCAACTCGGCATCTTCGCTGAAGCCGCCCGCCAAGATGGCATCTCCGACCCGGCGGATGACGGGTTCGGGCTCGCCCGTCAGCGGAGTCTCTCGAACGAATCCCTCGCCTTGAATGACCACGCCGTCGACCGGGATGGCTTCGCCGGGCAGTACCCGGACACAGTCGCCTTCAGCGATGGCGTCGATCGGAACTTGCTCTTCGGGCGGGCCGATCCGGCGCGCCGTGGAGAAGGTCTCGCTGAGGCGGCGGGTTTCCGAGAGTGCTTGTTCGCGGGCTCGGGCGGTCAAGACCTTGCTCACGCTGTAGACGCTCAAGAGGACCGCCACCACCTCGTAGTACACCGGACCGGTTCCGCGCAGGCTGGACACCAGCGACGCCCCGAAGGCTCCAAAGACACCGGAGACAAACAGCGCTTCCAGGCCGAAGGTCCGGCGACAGGCGCAGTCCCATGTGGCGCGGAGCAGGGGAAGACCGAGCAAGGCCATCACGATCAAGGTCAGCACGATGGATAGGCCGTGGAGGACTATTCGCTGAGTCCCTTCTGTTTCGGACAAGTTCAGCGCAAAACCAATGAGCATGGTCTGACTGGCTATGACCGCACCGAGAACCACGCGGAAGACGGCGCTTACACCCGTCGAGTCGGGCGAGCCGTTGCGTTTCGGCCGCTCTCCCAACAATCGACATCCGTAGCAGCAAAATCGCTGGGGCGGCCCATCGGATGACCCGGCTTCAGGAATCGGCCCCTCGCAATGTGCGCACAGGGACATGGAGGCCGAAGGGTTGGAATGGAGAGTGAAACCGGCCATTTAAGGATGGGCTTATTCCATGGAGGCCTAGCTAGGGGGCATGCCTGAAAACAAACGAAGCGAGCCAGGCAGGAGGCTTCGGAGCAGGTCGGACTTTTTGTCCGCCGCTGCCAATTCCTCTTGGATGGAATCGGAGGCGGATACCCACAAATCCACCGAATCGCTCGAACTTCGAACGGCGATGTCGGTCACCCGCTGCAGATGGCGACGATCGAGGCCGTCCGCGGTCCGCAGACAGGCTGCCAGCCACGAAACCCGGGTGCGTTCTACGGGGTTCATTCCCTCGAGATCCGGGTGGTCCTTTTTTGGCAAGGCTTTGCGGTGGTAGCGGGCGACGGCTGCGACGCAGCGAATGTCTGGGGTAGACAGGGTTTTCCAAGTGAACTCGCGGATGAGTTTGGCCGAGGCCTTGTGGTGCCCACGCCCGTCATCACCAGAAACCGACCAACCGATGTCGTGCAACAGGGCGGCGCATTCCAGCAAGCGTCGTTCGCCATCACCGTATCCATGGAATTGGCGCAGTTGATCGAAGAGGCTCAGCGCCAGACGGGCCACCTGTTGCACATGCTCAGGCTCGACCTCATGTCGGTGGAGGAGGAGGGGCACTTCTTCCTGAAGTGGATGGGCAGAAGGGTGCATGCCGTATCACCGAATGGAATCCGAGTCTGGTGCCGCTGTCGCTCACGGATTGTCACCGGATGCTGGGATGCTGCTTTTGCACTTCCGCGGAGGCGCTCGGGTCTGGATTCTCCGCAGCCAATGGAAACACCCGACCAGTTGCGCGAACTCTTCCGGATGCAGAAGTCCCTCAATGCCCGAATCGGCGTTCATACCGACGCCATGAACGAGGCCGAGAAGACCCAGTGGATCCTCAACTACTGCCGGGCCATGTCGCAGGAATTGGCCGAATTGACCGACAGCGTGCCCTGGAAGTGGTGGGCCAAGTACCAGAAGTTCGACGAGCAGAATGCCCGGGTTGAGGTGGTGGATTGCCTTCACTTCCTCATCAGCATGGCGCAGGTGCTGGGCATGAGTGCCGACGATGTGTTCGCCGCCTACGTCAAAAAGAATGAGGTCAACCTCAAGCGTCAGGATTCTGGTTATCAGGCGAAGGATGCCGACGACTCCCGTCATATCTGATTCTGCGATGAGGGAGGTTCAACGGTGGGTTGGACAAGGACGCTGAGCTGTGGCACTGAATGGCCGGCGTTTGACCCAGCGCCTTCGTACAGCAACCCAGCCACTCCACTGACTTTCCAAAGGATTCTGATGCCCCTATCGAAACCACGTCTGGCCCAAGAACTCACCCGCCGTATTCCGGCGAGCCAACGAGCTGATTTGGCGGGCGTACTGATTCCAGAAGTGGATCTGCAGAAGCGCATTGCCGTGATGGGCAAGGCCATTGCCAAGGATTACGCGGGCAAGGATGTCCTCGTGGTCTCGCTGCTCAGTGGGACGGTGCTTTTCTTGGCCGATCTCCTGCGTCGATTGCCCTTTCCGCTGCGGGTCGATTTTCTGGGGGTCTCGAGCTATGGGGCAGGAACCGAGTCGGGCACCCTCGTTTTCAATAAGGAGCTCAAGCTCGATGTCCGAGGCACGCATGTGTTGGTGGTCGATGACATTCTCGACACGGGAAAAACCCTCCGGGCGGTGACTGAGAAAATCGCAGCCCTCAAGCCGGCCTCCATCCGCACCTGCGTGCTGCTCGATAAGAAGGAGCGTCGCGTGGGTGCCTTCGAGGCGGATTATGTCGGCTTCCTTATTCCGAACCTCTTTGTCGTGGGATACGGGCTCGATTTCGCCGAGCGCTATCGCAACCTGCCCTACGTTGGAGTGCTCAAGCCCGAGGTCTACGCTCCGAAAGAGGCTCCGGCTCGCAAGGCTTCCCGATGATGATTCCGGTGACGTTCTGGTCTTATTTCGCGGAGCTGGCCGGCTGCGCGGAGACTGTCGTCACTGTTTCGGATGGGGCGACGATCGAGGTGCTTTTGAAGCATCTCTACACGTCGTATCCGGCGTTGGCAGAAATGCGTCGATCGACCCTCATTGCCGTGGGGGTCGAGTATCAAGACGGGGAATATGTCCTCAAAGCCGGTGACCGCGTTTCTTTGTTCCCTCCCGTCCAAGGCGGATGAAGCGTTTCCTTTCCATCACCCACGACCCGATCGATGAAGCGGGTCTTTTGGCGGCTCGCTCCATGTCTGCTGGCATGGGGGCGGCGGTCTATTTCTCTGGAGTGGTTCGCGCTCAGGAGGGGAGCGAGCTCATCGTGGCAATCGATTATAGTTGTTTCGTTCCCATGGCCGAGCACCAGTTCCACCGACTGTTCGACCAATTGGAGCAAAGGGGTTCGGTAGAATCGTTGCGGTTGATCCATCGCATCGGGAGGGTGGCCGTCGGAGAAGCTTCCCTGTGGATCGAGGTCGTATCGGCCCATCGCGGCGAGGCGTTCAGCGCCTGCCAATGGGTCATCGACGAGATGAAGCGGGTGGTGCCGATCTGGAAAAAGCCCGTGCTCGTGACGGAGAAACCGGTTGCCTGAGCGGAACGATCCGGCCGAATCGTTCGGGCTCAGATCCGAACCCAGCGACCTGAGCGACTGGATCGCAACACCGCCTCACACAGTCGCACTTCGTGGTGGCCGTCCGCGGCCGTTGCGAACAGGACCGGAGACTTGCGGCCACCTGCGATGTGCTCATAGACCGCCCGGTACTGCATCTTGTGGCTGTCCGGGAATCCCTCGGGGTGTCCGCCCGGAGTGTCGGTGAATCTGGCCACGTCTTCTAGGAATCCGGGCGTTCCCCGTTGCAGCACTTCATTCGGGCCATCGCGTCGGCCAATGTGGATTTCATTGGGTTGCTGGAAATCCCACCGAGCACTGCCGCGTGTGCCGTAGATTCCGAGGGACAGGCTGCATTTCCATCCGGCGGCCACTTGCGAGATGGAAGCGTTGGCGTGGACCTGCTCGGCAAAGCCGTGATCGGATTTTCCGAAACGCAGTAGGACGCTGCCGAAATCTTCGGTGTCCACCCGGTAGGGGATGCGGGAGGCCGGGTCCGGGGTGGCGAAGGTCTTCAGGGCTCCGGGCGGACGGAAACGCGTCTTGTGGAAGGTTTCCAGGTGCGCAAAGACCCGTTCGACCCGACTGCCCAAAATGAAGGACACGGCATCAATCCAGTGTGTTCCGATGTCGCCGACCGCCCTCAGTTTGCCGCCTTCGGAAGCCAGAAGGCGCCAATTGTAGTCGGATTCGTGGAGCAGCCAGTCTTGGAAAAAGTGCCCCTGCACATGGATAATTTTTCCCAGATCACCGCGTGCGACCATGGCGCGCATTTGGAGGATGGCTGGGAAGAACCGGCACATGTAGTTGACGGCAAACACCGGCGCATCGGGTTTGCCCACTGCCGTCACGACCCGAGCGGTTTCCCGGGAATTCATGCCCAGCGGTTTTTCGCAAACCACGTGTTTGCCTGCCTTGAGGGCCTTGAGCGACTGCGTCACATGCGCTTTGTTGGGCGAGGTGATGTGGATGACATCGACGTTCGGTGACTTCACGAGGGCGTCGACGTCATAGTCGCCATACACTTCGGGAATACCCCAGCGCTCCGCGCATTCCGTGGCCGAGGCCGTGGAACCGCAGACGGCGTTGACCTGCACCCCCAGGCGCTTGAGTGCCTCGATGTGGACCGGGCCGATAAAGCCGGTGCCGATAATGCCAGCGCGAAGGCGGTGCAGGGGAATCATGGGAAGTTCTGGAGATCAGCGTAGGTACGGATCTAAACAAACTGCCAGTGATTCCTGATCGGTCGGCTGGACTGCCGTTTTAATAAATCAGTCGGTGCCCGTTTTGATGTGCCTGACGACTCAGTTCAGAAATTTTCTGAGTCGACGTCACCGGAGAAAGGCATAGAGGCAAAAAGGGGGTACTAGTCAGTGCTACTAATATGCATTTGACCAACTTCATTGGATGGCTATACATAGCACGTCCGTTTGGAACATGTAGTGTCGGCGTCACGTTGACGGTTTGTGGAGGTCGCTCAGTTATGTCCCCGCAATTGAAGTCTGCTGGTGCAGTTTCCCTCACTCGGTTGAAGAGCGGCCAAAAGTCGTATGGATAACAATTCCCGTTTGTTTGTGGGAAACCTGTCCTACCAGACGCAGGAACGTGACCTCCAGGATCACTTTTCGGCGGCCGGTGTGGTCACCAATGTCAACCTGATGCTCGATCGCGTGACCGGAAAGTCCCGCGGTTTCGCCTTCGTCGAGTTCTCGACCCCGGACGAGGCCAATCGCGCTGTGGAAATGTTCCACGGCAAGGATTTGGGCGGCCGTGCGTTGACCGTGAACATTGCCCGTCCCCGTGAAGAGCGTCCCGCCGGCGGCGGTGGCGGCGGCTTCCGTGGTGGTGGCGGTGGTGGCGGCGGCGGCTACCGTGGTGGTGGCGGCGGCGGTGGTGGTGGCGGCGGCGGCTGGCGCGGTGATCGCGGCGGCGGCGGCGGCGGCGGCGACCGTGGCGGCTGGCGCGGCGACCGTGGTGGTGGCGATCGCTACTGATCCACTTCGAGCTAATTTCAAAGCCCGCGATCCGATTGGGTCGCGGGCTTTTTTGTGTCTCTCAAGATTCACTCTCAGAGGATGGGGTTTGCCATCCCCTGGGTGAGCACCGCAGTCACGGGTCCCAGTCGGCTTCTATTGAGTCTGTCGGGTGGTTGCCCAAGGCCGGTCGGTGGGTCGATTAATCGTGGAAGCGGTTTTTGTGGCCAACGACTTGACGGTGCTACTTCCGTCGGAGATTCCTTTTCAGCCGTCGTTCCTTGGCGACGATTGTTTTTCTTTCATTTACTCACCTTCATCATGGCCGAAACTCCGGAAATTCCTGAAGCCAACGATCCGTTCAGCAAACAGGTCGCAATCACCATTGCCTTGCTCGCGGTGGTACTGGCGGTGATTGAAAACAAGGGCGACAACGCCAAGACCGATGCCATCATCAAGACCAGCGAAGCGGCGAATCGCTGGGGCTATTATCAGTCCAAGAGCATCAAGCAGAATCTCTACGAGACCGAATTGGAGATTCTCTCGCATCTGAAACCATCCGTCCCCGATGCGGGTGTGGTGGATCCTGAGGCAGCCTCCCGAAAGAAGGCGTTGCTGGCCTCCATGGAGAAGGCGGCCGCGACCGCCAAGCGCTACGATTCTGAGAAGGGGGACATCAAGAAGGAGGCCGAGCAGTTCGAAGCGGCGGCGGAAGCCAACGGAAAGATCAACGACCGCTGTGATCAGGCCATCCTAGCCCTTCAAATCGCGGTGGTGATTTGCTCGGTATCGATCCTCTCTCGCTGGCGCCTTTTCTGGTATATCGGCGTCGGTCTGGGAGTGGCCGGTGCACTCATCGGAATGAGTGCATTCCGGCTTTGATCGGGATGCTATCCGAATGGGACTTCGGGCCTATGGGGCCGTTCGTCAGTCACAGAATATTGGCGGCCAATTCGGCCAGATCGCTGCGCTCGCCTTGTTGGAGTTCTACGTGCGCGGACAAGGCCTGTTCCTTGAAGCGGCTGATGATGTAGTTGAAGCCGTTGGAGGCCACATCGACGTACGGATTGTCGATTTGATAGGGGTCGCCGGTGAGGATGATTTTCGTGCCGTGGCCCACACGGGTGAGGATGGTCTTGGCCTCCAGCGGCGTGAGATTCTGGGACTCGTCGACGATCATGAACTGATGGGCGATACTGCGTCCGCGGATGTAGCTCAAGGCCTCCACCACAATGGTTCCGCTGCGGAGCATGTCGGCGGCCCGGCGGTGTTCATGCCCCATGTTCAGGTCGCCCAGCATTTCGAGGGCATCATGGATGGGCTGCATCCAGGGCGAGAGTTTTTCGTCGAGCGATCCGGGCAGGAAGCCCAGTTCCTTGCCCATGGAAACGGTCGGACGTGCGACCACCAGCCTGCGGAACTCACGGTCGTTGACCGTTCGCTTCAGACCGGCGGCCAGAGCCAGCAGCGTCTTGCCGGTGCCGGCCTTGCCCATGAGGGTGACCAACTTCACCCGCTCGTCCAGCAGTGCATCCAGGGCGAAGTGCTGTTCGCGGTTCTTGGGCCGGATGCCCCAGACATTCTGGCAGTCTTGGAGGGGGATGAGCTTGGTTCCAGTGGCATCCACCTTGCACAGCACGGTCCGCTTGAGGTTCCCCTCCTCGATGAGGGTGCAATATTCGTTGGGGAATCGGACGCGTCCGGTGGGCAGCGCCACCTCACCATTGAACTTGAGTCCGGCGATGGCCGCCGCCGGCATCGTCAACTCGAACATCCCTGTGTAGAGGTCCTTCAGGTTGACCTGATCGGTCTCGTAGTCTTCAGCGGCCAATCCATAGACGTCGGCCTTGAGTCGCAGGTTGATGTCCTTGGTGACCAGGATGGTCGGACGGGACCGTTGATGGGTCTGGATGCAAAGGGCTTGGGCCAGAATGCGATTGTCCATGCTGCCAGTGGCCATCACATCCCGGGCGGGGCCTTCCTTGGGCGGCGAGAGGAAAATGATTTGAAGGCGGCCACCATTGGCCAAGGCGACTCCTTTGTTGAGGTTGCCCTCACGGCGCAGCGCATCGAGTCGACGTGAGACGGTTCGGGCATTTTGCCCCCGCTCGCTGGTCTCCCGCTTGAATTTGTCCACCTCCTCCAGGACCTCGATCGGTATCAGGACGTTGTTGTCCTGAAAGTTGAGCAGGGCGTTGGGGTCGTGCAGGAGGACGTTGGTATCGAGAACGTAGTTCTTGATCCGAGGTTTCCCGGATTCAGGTCCGGTAGAAGCGGCGTTGCCCCGGGATTTGCGGGGAGCTTTCGCGAGGCCCTTGGCCTTCGCGCCGATCGGATCCGATGCGCTATCCAGCACGCACGGTTGATGCGTCCGACAGAGGCTGGGTTCAAGATGAATTCTTACTCCATCGAGAAATAGGCCATGGATCGCCGTGACTTTTCGGTGACGGTAAGAAAAGAAGCCATCGGACACCCTTTGTCTACGGGCATGTCTCAAAGTCGTGCCCATGAAGATGCATGAGCGATTCGAAGAAGAGCGCGGCGAAGTGGTGGAGTTGATTCCCTGTGGCGGACATTTGCCCGAGGGATTGACCGAAGGATTTCAAGTGCGGGTGGTCCGTCGCATGGAGGGCGATCGTCGTTTGGTGGAGCGCGAAGGGCAGGAATGGGTGGTCAACCTGACGCAAATTCGATTCCGTCGTCGTTCTCCCGCAGCGGTGGCGGTTGCCACCTGTGAGACTTGGAACTTGCCGTTGCGCGGTGTGCGGCCTCAAAGCTCGAGCCACCGGGGAGTTGCAGCCATCAATCCGGGCTTCCGGCGGTCGGGGCACTGACCGATTTGACCGCAGTGGGGTATTCTTCCGCGTTGCACCCAGGGTCTCCCCGGCGCGAGAGTGTCGGCCTCATGTCTGTACAGGTCATCGCCGTCGCCAATCAGAAAGGTGGGGTGGGGAAGACAACCACCAGCATCAATCTTGCCGCAGGACTCGCGATGCGGGGCTACTCCGTGCTGCTCATCGACCTGGATTCGCAGGCCAATGCCACCAGTGGACTGGGTTTGGAAAAGACCGAGGGCGGGAGCGTGTACCGTCCGTTGCTGGGATTGGGCAGTTTGGAAGACCGCATTCGTCCGACGGCGTATCCCAATTTGTCGATGATCGGTAGCGAGTTGGATTTGTGCGGTATCGAGGTGGAGTTGGCTCGGTCGGAAGATGCCGTGCTGCGACTCCGAAAAATCCTTCAACCCTTGAAGGATTCGGGACGCTTTCAGGTCATCCTGCTCGATTGTGCTCCGTCGTTGGGCATCATGACTCTCAACTGCTTTGCCGCGGCCGATCGGTTGGTCGTGCCGCTGCAATCCGAGTATTACGCTCTGGAAGGCATTGCCATGCTGAGTCGCGTGATCAATCA
>JARXAF010000169.1 GCA_029865985.1 Verrucomicrobiota bacterium | reverse complement strand
CTACATGCCGCGTCGCTGGCTGCGATTCGGCCTGAATTATTCCTACGAAAACTATTCCATCAATTATGCGGATGCAGGATTGAAGGATGTGTTTTTGCCCTCTTACGATGCCCACCGAGTGATGGTGGGAGTGCAAATTGGTTACTGATTTATGAAATGGCGTTTGAACCTTTGTATTTCCTACGTGGTGGCCAGCGGGTTGGCGCTCGCGCAGGATTCTGTCCGTCGGATCGTTGCCGGGGATGTTCTGGTGATCAATGTCGCTGAAGAATTGGACATGAAGCAGAACCTCCGTGTGCCCACGGATGGCAAGATCACCTACTGGCTCTTGGATCCGGTGGTCGTGACCAACAAGACCGTGGCCGAAGTGCGTCAGCAGCTCTACACGATGCTCGACAAAGACTACATCATCAAGCCGGCCATTTCGGTGGAGGTCTCCGAGTATGTGAAGCACTACATCAACATCACGGGGAGCTTCTTGAAGCAGGGTCGTGTTGAGATTCCTGCTGAGCGTCCGATTGACATTCTCGATGCCATCGGTCTCGGCGGTGGCTTCAGTCCGCGGGCCGACAAGAACAAGATCATTTTGCGCCGCAAGGGGCAGGTGAGCACCTACACCAAGAAGCAGTTGGACAAACTCTACTCGGAGGGCAACCGGGTGATGATCGAGCCTGATGACACGGTGGAGGTTCAGGAGAGCATCCTTTAATTTCATTTCTGACTCATTACCATGGAAGACCAGTTGCAATCACAGCAGGGCAACCCAATGGGCGGCGGCGATCCGTCCATCAATCTCAGGCAGTATTGGCATGTCATTCTCGAGCGTCGCTGGCTCATCGTGGCTACCTGGACGGTGTGCATCATCGCAGGGGTGCTGTACGCGTTTCAGGCGACCCCGATGTTCCGGGCCATCGCCCGCCTTCAGATCGATCCTGAGAACCAAGGTGTGCTCAATCTGAACAGTTTGGCACTGGGCAATCAGGACCAGAACTACCTGACCACCCAGTACCGCAACCTGGAGAGCCGCAGCCTCATCTTGGAGGTCATGGAGAAGCTCAAGCTCGATACCCAAGATCCGCGGTATGCCCAGAAGTTGGACAAAGTGACCGCTGTCACCAAGGACATCAAAATCGTTCCGATCCGACTCAGCCGGTTGGTCGAGGTCCAGGTGACCCATCCCAAAGCGGACCAAGCGCAGCGGATTGCCGACACCATCCTCAAGGTGTTCTTGCAGCGGAATCTGGACGACAAGAAGCAGAAGGCTTTGCAGGGATTCCAAATCCTGGAGCAGGAAGCCAAGGGCAAGGAAGTTGAACTGGCCGCGCTTCAGAAGGACCTCCAGAAGTACCGCAAAGACAAGGGGATGGTGTCACTGAAGGATGCTCAGAACATCGATGCCGCCACGATGCGGGACCTCAAGACCGCCTATGAAACCTTGCGCTCCACGGCCGATGTCGCCAAGCAAACGGCTCAACAGGCTCAGGAGTGGGTGGCTGCCGGAAAGGATATCACGGAATTTGGTCCGCTGGTGAAGGATGAACAGGTTGCGTTCCTGCGAAAGCAGGTCAACGAGAACAGTTCAAAGCTGGCAGGTTTGCGCACCAAGTACCGGGAAAAGCACCCGAAAGTCATCCAAACGTCCACCCAGCTTCAGGCCGATACCCAGAAGCTGCGGGACGAGTCCGAACGAGCGCTCCAGAGCATTTTCCAATTGGCTCAATTGGAGAAGAACCGCGAGGCCGAAGCCTTGCGCAAGTACACCGAATCCGTTGAGCGGGTGTTCGCTCTCGATGAGGCGAAGATCGAATACGACATCATGGAGCAGAAGGTCAAACGGGTGGAAGGCTTCTATCAGACCATCCTGACCAAGGCGAAGGACTTCGACATTGGTACCAAGGACCTTCTCCAAAACATGAAGGTGCAAGATGCAGCCTTTGCTCCGACCAAGGCTGTGAGCCCCAACACTCCGTTGATCTTCGTGGGAAGCATCGTCGGCGGTCTGGCTGTGGCCTTGGGTCTGGCGCTCTTCTTCAACTTCTTGGATGACTCCATCAAGAGTCAGGATGACGTGGAGAACATCCTGCATCTGCCGTTCTTGGGCTACATCCCGAACATCAAATCGGTCAGCATCGTGGAGCGCGACCTCCAGTCGCACTTGCATCCGACGTCGAGTCCGGCCGAGGGTTTCCGAACCCTGCGCGCGGCCATATCACTGGCCAAGAATGCAGACAAGCTCCGGGTTCTGGCGTTCACCAGTACGATTCCTTCCGAGGGTAAGTCCCTGACGGCTTCCAACTTCGCCATCGTCACCTCCCAGACGGGCCTCAAGACCCTCTTGGTGGACGCAGATCTTCGACGCCCGTCGGTGCACAAGGCCTTCCAATTGCAAAGCCCAGCCGGTCTCACCGCCTATCTTTCTGGTCGACTGGACAACATCAGCGAAATCACCCACTCCACCGAGGTGCCGAACCTGGATGTGATTTGCTGCGGTGCTGTGCCGGCCAATCCATCGGAATTGATTGGTTCCAACCGGATGGTGCGTTTCTTGGAGGAAGCCTCCCGACGCTATGATCGGGTGATTCTGGATCTCCCGCCGGTCTCGGCTGTGTCCGATCCGCTCATCGTGGGTGCCATGGCTGACGGCATGGTCTTCGTGACCAAGTTCAACAAAATCCGTCGCGAGCACGCACTGCGGTCGGTGCAGCGCATTCAGAATTCCGGCATCCACCTGGTGGGCTTGGTTCTCAATGACATCGATTTCGAGGGCAAGGACTCGTACTACTACAGCTACCATTACTACCAGAACCGGTACTATTCCTCGCACTACCGCAACAAATCGGCCGACGAGACCGATGGCAAGAAGTCGACTGCGGATTCAGCGAAGGGAGCTTGATCCATTCACTGTTATAGGATTCAGACAAAGCGGCGCGGATTTCTCCGCGCCGTTTTTGTCATTTGAGATACCGGGGATCGGATGATCGGAGGCACGCGGGTTTCGATAGAACGACCACCCGCTTTGGCATCATGGCTGCCGTAGGATAGTGGTTTGATCGGAAACCGGGTTGAAGGAGGTCTCACGCCCGTCGGGCCACTGAATGCGGGCCTCGGTTATCCGGCTTTGCCCGAGCCCGATGCTGATGGGCAGTTCGCTTTGTGAGAGGTAGCTCTTGGTGGGCATGACCTGACGCGAGATCCGGCGTCCGTCTTCGGTGCGTGCGTGAATCCACGCGCCGATCGCATCGGTGTTGCCCTTGCGTCCGATGGCCCGCAACCGGACCCAGTGGTTCCCCAAGTTTTGGTCATTGCGCAGCAGGATCGGTGGCCCGGCGATTTGGGTCATGACCACATCCAGGTCGCCATCCTGATCGAAGTCAGCGTATGCCGAACCGCGACCCACGATGGGTTGGAATAAATCCGAGCCCGCTTCGGCGGCGCTGGCGCTGATGAAGGTCTGGTTGCCGCCGCCATTCCAAAAGAGTTGGGCCGGTTGCCGGTAGCGGACGTTGGATTGCACCTTCTCGATTTCTTCCTCGATATGCCCGTTGGTGGTGAGGACATCCAAGCGACCGTCCAAATCATAGTCGAAGAAGAAGAGCCCGAATTTGAGCAGCAAGCGACTGGCGGGCCCGATGCCTTCAGTGATGGCCTCATCGGCAAACACCAGAGTGTCCTGGGTGGGTTGGGCGACATAGAGCGCGTTCATCTCATTGGCAAAATTGCCGATGGCGATACCCAGAGCCCGGTCTGGACGAAACCGGGCAGCGTCGATGCCCATCGCTCCCCGTGTTTGCCCGTAGGCATCGAAGGCCACGCCGCTTTGGGCTCCAATTTCTTGGAAGGTGCCATCGTGCCGGTTGGTGAAGACAAAGTTCTGGACGGTGTCATTGGCCACCACGAGGTCCATCCATCCATCGTCGTTCAGATCGATGGGGGCCACGGCGAGGGTTTTGGCCATGGGCAGTCCGGTGGCGGGGTTTTGGATGCGGAGACCGCTGCGGGCCGAGATCTCGGTGAACCGTGGAACTCCGCCCGGCGCGACCGGGCCGTCATTCCGGTAAAGAGAGGGGAACGTGCCTGGAAACAGCCAGGGCCGTCCGTAGGCGCGCCCGACTCCCACCAGTTGATTGTTCACTTCCCGGTCCATTTGAGGCGACCACTCCACATAGTGGCCGATGAAGAGGTCCAGATCACCATCCCGGTCCAAGTCGAACCATGCTGCGGCGGTGGACCACTCCGATGATGACGCGGGTAACCCGCTCGGGCCTGTGATGTCCACGAAACGTCCTTCACCGAGGTTGCGGAACAAACGGAGTCCTCCGACACCGGTGAGCACCAGGTCGGTTCGGGAATCGCCATCCCAATCCCCGCAGGCCACCCCCATTCCGTAGAAGGGGACATCCAAGCCCGAGCCGGCGGTGATGTCGGTGAACCGGATGGATCCCCCCGGCTGGGTATCATTGCGATAAAGAATCGGAGTCGCCGTTCCGCGGGTGCCGTGCTCTGAATCCGGCCAATCCGTCCCGTTGGTAAACAGGAGATCCGCATCGCCGTCACCATCCAGATCGAAGCAGGCCACACCGCCTCCCATGGTTTCCGGAAGGAGTTTTTTCCCCTGCGCCCCGTTGTGGTGCGTGAAGCGGATTCCAGCCTCCCGAGTGATGTCGGTGAACCGCACGGTCGGGGGACGTGGACCACGCCCTGTATCGGAAGCGATAGGACTTTGGATCGGCGCGAGTGTGGTGGATCGAGTGACGGGGCGCCGTTGCAACCACCACACGGCCCCGGCGGCTACCACGCACAAGAGGATCAAGACGATGAGCGAACGGCGCAGAGCCTGGGTGATTACCTCTTCATCGGAGCCGGGCGGGCGTCCGGGTTCGGGGTTCTGACTGGCCATGCCGGGACGCTGGAATGATCCGGACTCCATTTTCAAGCCCGGAGCCGTTGATGTTGGCGCCCGTCCGTTGATGCAACGGGGTTGTGGTTGGAATCTCAGTGGCAACCCGGATAAGTCCGTGACTGGCTTATCCACCAGTACTCTGATTGGCTTGGGGACGATGTTTGGAGCCGACGGTTCCCCAGTTTTATTGACGACCCTCTTGAGGGACGTATCCCGTTCGTTTTATCTCACCTTGCGGGTGCTGCCGTCCCGAGTTCGTGCCCCAATTGGGTTGGCCTATTTGTTGGCGCGCGCCACGGACACATTGGCCGACGCCTCATCCGTTCCCGTGGCTGCCCGGCGGGCGGCCTTGGAATCGCTGCGAGATCGCATTCTGGATGAGCAAGCCCCGAACCCGACGTGGGCGGACTTTGATCCGAGCACTCCGGAAGTGACGGAAGGTGAACGGGTACTCTTGAAGCGGATTCCCGAAGCATTGGCTCTCTTGGACCACTCGTCGGTTTGGGAAAAAACCTGCATACGGACCGTTCTAGAGACCATTGTCGGTGGTCAAATCCTGGATCTGGATCGGTTTGGAGGGATGAGTCCTGGGCAAAGTGTTGAGGCGTTGCCCGATGCTGCCGCACTCGATGACTACACCTATCGAGTGGCCGGTTGCGTGGGTGAATTCTGGACCCAAATTTGTCGCCATCGGTTGTTTTCTTCGGCAGCACTCGACGATGAAGCGTTCCGGACCGACGGCATTCGTTTCGGCAAGGGGTTGCAGTTGATCAATATCCTGCGCGATTTGCCCAAGGATCTCCAGGCAGGTCGATGCTATCTGCCGCTGGATGAGCTGAAGCGTGAAGGGCTTACTCCAGCAGACTTGTTGGATCCGACTCAGGAAGCTCGCCTACGCCCCATCTATGACCGGTGGTTGCAGCAGGCCGAGTCGCATTTGGTGGCCGGCTGGAACTATGTATTGAGCATTCCGCGGGGACAAATCCGCGTCCGATTGGCGTGTGCGTGGCCGATTCTCATTGGGATTCAGACCTTGGTCCGACTTCGGCAGCCGGGTGTGCTCAATGCCCGTCATCGTGTGAAAATTTCCCGAACCGATGTTCGGTCCATCCTCTGGGCCACGATCTGGAGGCTTCCTTTCCGGCGTCAGTGGGAGGGTCTGTTTGAATCGATGAAGACTTCACGGGATTCCTGACTGTTGGCGGTCGATGTCGCGATTGGACGTGGCGGCGGATACGGGTGAGTTTGAGTGCGCATGAAGGTTTTGATCACTGGAGCCAGCGGGTTCGTGGGGCGTGCCGTTTCCGAGGCCGTGATTCTCGAAGGGCATTCTGTGCGACGGATGGCTCGTGGAATCCGGCTTCAAGATGCCGGAACGGACTGGGTGAAGGGTTCTGTGCTGTGTCCGGAAGATTTGCGGCAGGCATTGGATGGCTGCGATGCGGTGGTTCACCTGGTGGGGATCATCGGCGAGGTGGGGGACCAGACCTTCGAGCGGGTGCATCATGAGGCCACGCTTCGGGTGGTCGAGGCGGCTTTGGCGTGCGGGGTACGGCGCATGGTCCACATGAGTGCGCTCGGAACCCGTCCGAGCGCTGTTTCGCGATATCACCAAACCAAGTGGGCAGCGGAAGAAGTGGTGAGAAGTTCCGGGCTTGATTGGACCGTATTCCGGCCCTCCTTGATTTACGGACCCGGAGACGGATTTGTCGGGCTGTTTGCCCGCATGAGCCGATGGTCGCCGGCGCTTCCAGTCATCGGTCGCGGGACCTCCCTGCTGCAGCCGGTGGCAGTGGAGTGTGTGGCACAGGCCTTCGCGCGTTCGTTGGATTCCAAAGCGGCGGTGGGCACTACCTATGATCTTTGCGGCCCTCAGCGTCTGACCATGCCCCAGATTCTACGATCCATTTTGCAAACAACCGGGCGACGCCGAGGAGTCGTTCGCATTCCACGCGGTCTGGCTTGGGTTCAAGCGGCAATCCTGGAGCTGTTGTTTGCGCGTCTCTTGAATCGAGTCTCCCCGCTGAGCCGAGATCAAATCCTCATGCTGGAGGAGGACAATGTCGGTGACTCTGGCCCGGCGCAGCGGGACTTCCAGTTGCCCTCCATACCTTTTGCCGATGGGATTCGTCGATTCCTGGTGTGACGTGCTTTGACTTGGGAATCCCGGGATTGATGGGAAATCAAATCCCGATCAATTCGGCCACCTTGGTGGAAATACGGCCGCTTTTCATCAACGATTCCCCCACGAGGATAGCGCTGCATCCCGCTTCCCGGAGCCGAACCACATCGGCGCGGCTGTGGATACCGCTCTCGCCGACCAGCACCCGCGGAGTCCCTTCGGAGGCGGCAAACAATTGTTTGGCTAGGTTCTCTGTGGTCCCCAAATCGACCTTGAAGGTCTTGAGATCCCGGTTATTGACCCCCACTAGACGGGCTCCGCAACGGAGGGCCCGCTCCAGTTCGTCGCCATCGTGGACCTCCACCAAAGCGGTCAATCCGCAGGCATCGGCGAGACTGTGAAAGTGGGACAATTGCTCGTCCGATAAAATGGCGACGATGAGCAAAATAGCATCAGCCCCCCATTCGATGGCCTCGAGGATTTGCCGCTCATCGATGATGAAATCTTTGCGGAGCAGGGGCAGTTCGACCGCACCGCGGATGGCTTTCAAGTACTCTAGCGAACCTTGAAAAAAGCGTTCGTCGGTCAGGACAGACAAGCAACTGGCTCCGGCCGCTTCGTATTCCCTCGCGATACGGATCGCGTCGAAGTCGGGGCAGATGACCCCCAGGCTGGGTGAGGCCTTTTTGACCTCGGCGATCAAGCCAATGTCTCCGCGACGCGGTCGGGTCAGTGCAGCGGTGAAATCCCGGACCCCGGAACCCCGGCGCTGGATGGCCTCACGCAGCTGAAAGGCGGCCACGGGGCCGGGAGGCAAGAGGCCGACTTCCAAACGCTTCTGCGCGACAATGGTGTCCAGAATGCTCATCGATGGGTTGAGGTTACTGGGGGAAGGAGGACCGAATCACGTCCTAAGATCATTGGGGCTCTGAGGTATCGGTCCATGGTTTCCGGAGGTGCGTCTTCTGGGGATCAGAGCCCGGGAAGAGCGCGCAGGGTCCAATCGGGCCGATCGGCGGGATTGGCCCAGTGGCGCATGTCCTGCAGGTTGCGACGGTCCAGATTCTCGACATGCCCATCGACCATCCCGGTCACCGAACGCAAGTTGTACCGCGGATGGACATTGCCCCAAGCCTCGGGGCCGTCTTCCGGGTTCCATTCTACAGCCCAACGGCGCGCGTTGAGGTAGGGGGGCTTGACGACGTAATATCCCGGGACGATCCGCCCCTCGAAGGGGCCGCGTGCGGAGGTGAAGACCAGAAGCTCGGTGGGACGTGATACCTCGGCTGTTTTGAGAACGCAGAATCGTCCGAATCGGTCGAAGGCGCGTTCGGTGGGAGGCAGTTCCAGGTCATCGCCTCCGACGAAGACGGAATTGATGCCTTGGGAAGGGAACACCGAGGCAGCATAGACACCCAAATCCGGGTCTGCCATTCGGCGGAATGCATCGAGAGTGCGCCGATTCTCGTTGAGGTACATCACATCAAAGCTTTTCCCGAGGTAGGGCGCGATCCGCCACGGGTAACGGGCGTTGATGGGGTGGTTCACGGGCCGACCCTCAAAATCGGTGGCATTGAGGCCATACCTGTAGCCGGGCAGGACCGAATCCGAATGGTCCTCTGCGTAGAGACTCCAGGCGATGAGCAGTTGGCGGGCGCCGGACATTTCGTTGACTTGAGAGGCTCGGTAGCGTGCCTTGCCCAGCGCCGGCAATAACATGGCCGCCAAAAGGGCGATGATACCGATGACCACCAGCAGTTCGATCAGTGTAAAGGCGTGGATCCTCCGTCCCGGCAGAGCAGGGGAAGTCCAGACGGGTGATGGCAAAACAGGGCGCATCGACTGCGGATGGCCCAGCCTACCATTGAATGTCGGCATGTCCAAGGCCACAGGTGAAGTGGCTGAAGCGATCGTTGGCTGATGGGGCGTTGCCTCCTTGCCTAAGGAGTGCTTCCGGTCGAAGATTCTCAACGCAGTGATTCAAGTGCTGCCTGTAAAACATGAAAACCTTCACCATTCTTGCGCTGTTGGCCACCACGTGTATCGCGTCGAACCTTCGCGCCGAAGACAAGCCCAAGGCCAAGGCCTATCCGTTGGACAAGTGCCTCGTGACTGACGAAAAGTTCGAGGGCTCCGGCATGGAGACTTACGAGTTTGTTCATGAAGGACAAACCATCAAGCTGTGCTGCAAGAGCTGCCTCAAGGATTTCAAGAAAGACTCGGCCACCTACCTCAAAAAGTTGCCGAAAGCCAAGGCGCCCAAGAGTGGTCAATGATGCTGGGAGTGGAAAGCGAGGGGGCGGAGCTTGGGCTTCATGCAGCTCCAGCTTCCTCTCTCGAACCCGCCCTCATTCGGGAGCGGTTGGTGAATCCGTCGGTCACCGGGTTTTGTCGGTTGACGGTCGTATCGATGGAGACGGTCTCCGCAGATCACCTTCAGGATGGACGACGTGGGCGAGCCCTCACCCCTTGGGGTATGAGCAGGATTGTCTGGAGTCCGAGTTCGATCCTGCGCTGGGAGCTGGACGAGAAAGCCATCTCGGCTTCGTGTATCTCCCCGTCTGAGCAAGGGCTGCCAGTCGATGATGCTGGAGCCCGAGACTGTGTGGAACGCTTGTTGGCAGGCTTGAAAGATCCGATGATCCCGGTGTCGGTGTCCGTCTGTGGAACTCCCTTTCAACATCGGGTTTGGCGGGCGCTTCTGGGCATTCCGCGCGGTTCAGTCACTTCCTATGGCCGTTTGGCCAATACCGTTGGATCCGCAGGAGCAGCCCGGGCGGTGGGCGCTGCGTGTGCTGCCAACCCGGTGGCGTTGATGATCCCATGTCACCGCGTGGTTCGCGAATCTGGAGACCTGAATGGGTACCGGTGGGGAGTCCAACTGAAAGGGCTCTTGCTGGCTTGGGAATTCGGGATGCATGGATTCGGGATGCAGTCGCGGACAAGACCCTGCCGGTGAGAATTTGATGGGATTTGCGGTCGTAAAAACTGCCTCGGCTCAGTGAGTGGGAATTGCAGACTTCCAGACTCATCCCTTGCCAATGATTGGGCTGGTGTGCCATTTACCGCATCGATGAAGTTCGCCTCGCCTGCTGTCTGGGTATTATTGGCTGCACTGGGTTTGGGTTGTGCCGGTTCCCGCAACACCAATTTGACCCCGCGCTCGCCCACCCCGTCACCAGACGCCAATTACATGTTTGAGACCACGTTCCGGACACACCGTCGAGGGGTGCAGCCGGAAAATGTGAAGGCGTGGGTAGTGGTGGGTTTGAATTTGTATCCCATGCAGCCGGTGCCCAATGCCGAGAACCGGTTCGAGGCCTTGCTTCCGCTTCCAACAGACCGTTCGGTGCTGAGGTATCGGTACAAGTTTCAGTTCACTTACCCGGGAGTGTTGGACAACAAGATCAACAGCACGATGTCCCCGGAATATGAACTTCAGATGAAGCCGGCTACGGTTGGTCGCTGATTGAGTCAGTTCCATGTGGCTTTGGAGGTCGGATCCGATGGGGTGCCGATACGATCTCGTGTCCGCAGTCTTCGGACAGGTTCTCAGCCGGAACGATTCAGTTGGGAGGAAAGTGATGGCATTGCGGAGTCTTTCCCAAGACGGGGCGAGAGCGAGGCGCGCGCCGATGGGAGGCCCGTAACGAGCAAACAATGAAGCTCTTGCGGAAGAAGGCTTAGCCAGCACGACCGATCCAGCTCCAATCATTCTGGCTCATAGGGCGAGTTCCAGTTGGTCGTCTTCGCTGAGCGCGTAGGCTTCAACCCCTTGGCGACGCAGGTGACGAGCAAACTCGGCGGCAAATCCGTGGAGAGTGAAGACCCGCTTCGGTTGGACTGCTTCCACGAATTTCATGAGATCAGTAAAATCAGCGTGATCACTCAGCGGGAACCGGTGATGACTGCTTGGCGTGCCCCACGAACGATTGTCCAAAGCCCAACCACTCAGTGAGGCGATCCGAAGGGGCCCGATCGAAGGTTGAGCTGAGAGCAATGGCCGAACAGTGGGTGTGATGAGGACGTGACCCCGTGCCGTTTCTGGATTCAGCGGAGTCCATTCCGGGAAACGGCATCCAAAGTCGGCGTAAATCTCCGTCAACTTGGCCGTGCTGCCATGCAATTGGATGGGAAGTCCAGCCTCGAGGAGTGATGCGAGGATTTCCTGCCCCTTGCCGAGTGAGTAAGCTACCAAGGCCGGTGTCTGGTTTTCACTCAAAGCCGTCCTGCAAAACTGGATCACCGACTCGATCACTTGATCGGTTGGCGGGAACACATACCGAGGGCGACCGTACGTGGTTTCCATGATCAAGGTTTCGGCGTGCACAGGGCTGCAGCGCTCGGAACTCTTGCTGGCCCTCAGCTTGAAATCACCGGTGTACAGCAGCGACTGTCCATTGGCTTCCAGTCGTGCCATGGCACTTCCCAAGACATGTCCGGCTGGATGCAGACTGAGGTTGAACGGCGTCTGGGTGGGTGATGGCTCCAATTCCCAATGACGGAGGATTTGGCCGAATTCCAATACCCGCTCTGATCGGAGGCCCGAAATTCGGGAGCGCATCAACCGGCGTGTGGGTTCGGTTAGGATGACCGCTGAGTGGCGCGCCGTATGGTCGGAATGGGCGTGGCTTACGAAGACCCATTCGCTGGACCTCACCGGGATTTTTGGGTCCATCCAAATTCCCAATCGGGGAAAATGAAGGCCACCGTCTCGATATTGGAACTCCAAGGCTGAAGCCAGAAGAGAGTCGGTCACGCCGACTCCACTAAGAGACCCCTCCAGAACCCTTCACGTCTAGGCACAGAAGTTCGCCTTTCCAGTTTCGCACGTACAGGCGGCCATTGAGCAGTACCGGTGTGGACCAGATTTTACCGCGGGCTACCTGGGCGCGAGCGACCTCTTGATAGCCTGACGGATCGGCCTTCACAACGATGAGCTCGCCCTTGCCCGTGACCCAGATCAGTTTGCCATCGGCCGCGGTGAGTACTCCGGTTTCTGCCTGCGGAGATTCCCAAACCACCTTGCCGGTGGCGGCTTCAATGCACTTGAGCTTGGCCTTGGCATCTCCACCGTCACCGTCGATGCCGTAGACGTGGCCCTTTATTCCGATTGGGGCCTGCATGTGGGATCGAAGAACCTCATTTTTCCAGAGTTCCTTCGCGCCTGACGCGTTGAATTGGATGCCGCAGGCACCCGTTCCGTAACCCGATGTCAGTATCATGGTGTCACCCAAGACGACCGGATCCGCTGCATTGACGTCGTAGCGGGTTTTCCATGGATGCCGCCAGAGTTCCCGGCCGGTCTTTGGATCGACCGCAATGACATGACGTAGCCCGAAGATGGCTAGGCCCGACTTTCCATCCACTGAGAAGGGTACCGGAGTGCCGTACCCCGACGATCCCTTGCCGCTCATCCACGCATCCTTGCCCGTCGTCTTTTCGAGGGCCAATCCGGCGTCTCCGGCATTGTAGATGACTCGATCTCCGTTGATGTGCGGCGCCCCGGCGAATCCCCATTCTGGAATCTTGATTCCCAGTTCCGTTGCGAGATTTCGGGACCAAATCACCTTACCGGTGCCGGCATCCAAGCACAGGGCAATGCCCGATTTGGAGAGTGTGTAGACGCGGCCACCATCTAGAGTGGGTGTGCCTGAAGTGCCCCCTTCGTAGTAGTGGTCGGCGAGTTTTTCTGGGTAGCTGTGATGCCAAATTTCCTGACCGTTGATTGGGTCGATCGCAACGATGCTGTCTATCCCACCGTCCTTAAGACCGTTGTGTCCCAGTGTGAAGAGGCGTCCTTCGGCCAAGGTCACTGAAGAGAAACCGGCCCCGACATTGGCCTTCCATACTTGGCGAGGTTGCCCACCAGGCCACGCTCCGAGCCATCCAGTTTCTGATGAAACACCGGTTCCGTCTGGGCCACGGAATCTGGGCCAATCTGCTCCGTAAAGTGAGAAGATGCAGGTGACCAACGCGATACCACCGAGGCAATGACGTTTCATGGGCCTGACGGTAGAGGGTGTCCTCAGATCGTCAATCCAGCTTAAGTCGGGATCCTGAGAATCGAAGAGACTGAGAGATACCGGTTCCTTTTCAGGTATGGTGCGGAGAGAGTGTTAAAATAATTATCGCAATGGCAAAAGACAGAGGGGCTGTAAAAATTTCGTTTGACCCTAGGGCGTGATCAAGGCCAATTCTTTTTTGTGACCGCCGCCGTTGAGAATAATCGAGTCCTACTGGTTGAGTCGGATGATTCCATCCAGCGAATCGTTTCCTACCACCTCAAGAAGGCCGGGTACGAAGCCGAGTTTGCCGAGACGGGTGATCAAGCGATTGCGCTAAGTCACAACCCTCCGGTTTGTGTGGTCATTGACCTCATGATTCCCGGCGCAAGTGGCATGACGGTTTTGAAGCATTTCCGCGAACAATTGCCTCAAGTTCCGGTCATCGCCATGGCTGGACGTGGTGAGGCCTCCGAAGGACTGACGGCCATTCGTTCGGGAGCGTTTGATTACGTCACCAAGCCGCTGGATGTCGGAGCATTCGTTGCAACCGTTTCTGCGGCGGTTCGTACGGGGCATTCCCTTCGGCAACCGGTCAGCCATTTGCCGGGTCTTCGTGACACTCAGTGGATCGGACAATCTTCTTCGGCTCGCATTCTCCGCGAAACTGCGTCCGCTCTGGGAGCAACTCAGGCCGACGTGCTGATCACCGGTCCAGCCGGGTGCGGGAAACGACTCTTTGCCCGCATGCTTCACCACGTCAGTGGGCGTTCTCGTGCTCCATTGATTCCGGTGCGATGCGCGGCCGTCGCAGGCAGTCTTCTGGAGGCTGAGTTGTATGGGAAACTCGTGGCGGCAACGACCGGCGCTGTGGAAGAGTCGCGCAACACCGGTCGCGTCCAGATGGCCGATGGCGGTACGTTGCTCTTGCTCGATGTGGGTGAGATCCCGCTAGAGCAGCAGTCGTTGATTCTGGAACTCCTTCAGAACCGGTGGATTCATCGGCGCGATACCGGGGTTTCCATTCCGGTCAATGTGCGGGTTATTGCCACCAGTCGAACCGACCTTCGGGCGAAGGTTCAGGCCAAGGAGTTTCGAGAGGACCTGTTTTACCGGCTCAACGCGCTGACGGTGGACATCCCTTCTCTCAAGGAGCGCATCGAGGATCTGCCATACCTCGCGGGTATTTTCCTGCAGCGATTGTCGATGGTTCGCTCGGGCGAGATTCCGCAGATTTCTCCAGCGGCCTCGACTTTTTTGAACCGGTACTCTTGGCCGGGAAATGTCCGCGAGTTGGAGACGGTGCTGGAGTGGGCCTACTCAAGTGCGGTCGGAGGGGAGATTCGAGTGGCAGACCTGCCGC
The DNA here is from genome assembly GCA_029865985.1 of Verrucomicrobiota bacterium. Taxonomy (GTDB): domain Bacteria; phylum Verrucomicrobiota; class Verrucomicrobiia; order Limisphaerales; family UBA9464; genus SXXZ01. Next base: position 11,737 of record JARXAF010000169.1, on the reverse strand, counting down.
CCATGTTGCTGCAACAAGGCAATCCAACCCAAATCAACCAAGGTGGGGTTTCTGCACCCTACGTCGGCGGTATGTCCATGGAAGCGGTCGAAAAGTTGGCTGTTCAGCAGACTCTGGATCTTTGTCGGGGCAACAAAGCAGCGGCCGCCCGAATCTTGGAAGTCACCGAAAAGACCATTTACAACAAGCTGTCCCGATTGGGACTGAAGGATCCGGCCTCAGAGGTTCCACTCATGGGGCGGAAGCGCGGTCGCAAACCTGGCAAGAAGGCCGTGTCCGCCGTTGTGGTTTGAGGGTTCGGCTGCAGGGTTTGCATTCCTTCCGCTCCTAGCGATCGAAGGTTGAGCGGGCAGGGAGTTGGGGCACCGATAGGTTTCACCTCGAACCGAGAACCGCGGTTCTCCTCGATCACTGATTTTCATCAGCAAACAGCCCTTCGGGCGCGATGGCTCCGAAGGGCTGCTGAGGGTTCCTGTCGATTCGGGAATGAAATGCGAGTGGGAGATCCGGGGATCAAACCACCATCTTGAACCACTTGGCATCGCCCGGTACGGCCACCGGGTAGAAGCCATTGGCATCCGCCTTGGATTTGCACTCGGAGTCCCAGCGGAGGTTCTCGAAGTCGTTCGGAGCGAGATTCACATTGGAATTGAGGGCCTGCTCCCAGCTGATGGTCTTGCCCGTATAGGTGGACATGCGTCCCATGACGGAGGTCAGCGATGACTTGGCACCGTTGAAGGCCTCGTTGTATTCGGTGTTCTTCCGGATCGCGGCGAACAAGTCGTCGTGCTCCTGCTGGTAGGGGTCCACAGGCTTCTCGCCGCGGAAGCGCCAAGCATTCCCGCCACCGGACGGAGTGATGGAGTGGCCGCTGATGTTGCAGAAGCCCTTGGAACCCACGCACTGTTCGGACACGTTGCTGTCGGCGCCGCGGATGTGGCGGCATTGGCTCAGCAGCGTGGTGCCGTCGGCGTAGGTGTACTCGATAGCGTGGTGGTCGAAGATCTCGCCGTATTCCTTCTGGGTACGGACCTGACGGCCGCCCATGCCGTGGGCCTTCACCGGGTAGGCGTTCTTGACCCAGTTGGCGACGTCGAGGTTGTGGATGTGCTGCTCGGTGATGTGGTCGCCGCACAGCCAGTTGAAGTAGTACCAGTTGCGCATCTGGTACTCGAGTTCGGTCTGGCCGTCCTTGCGCGGGTTGACCCAGACGCCGCCGTCATTCCAGTAGGCACGCACGAGGTAGATATCACCGAGGGATCCGTCATGGAGGCGCTTCATGGTCTCCAGATAGCCGGGCTGATGATGGCGCTGCAGGCCGACACCCACTTTGAGGTTCTTCTTCTTGGCCTCTTCAGCAGCGGCCAGAACGCGACGGACGCCAGGCCCATCGACGGCCACCGGCTTTTCCATGAACACGTGCTTGCCCTGACGCACGGCCTCTTCGAAATGCTGCGGGCGGAATCCCGGGGGCGTCGCCAGGACGACGACATCGGCCAGTGCGATGGCCTTCTTGTAGCCATCCAGACCCACGAATTGGCGGTCGGCCGGGACGTCCACCTTGGGGCCCTGTGAGGACTTCAAGCTGTTGAGCGCGCCGGTGAGGCGATCCTGGAAGGCGTCCGCCATGGCCACGAGCTTTACGCCCGGGACATTCAGTGCCTGGTTGGCGGCGCCGGAACCGCGGCCGCCGCAGCCGATGAGGGCGATCTTGATCTCATCGCTGGCGGCACCGAACGCCAAGCGCTCAATGGCCAGGCTGCCGATCATGGCGCCGCCGATGGCGGTGCTGGAGGTGGAGAGGAAACCGCGCCGGGACAGGACCGAGGCGCTGGCTGCGGGGATGATTTGGCTCATGTCGTTGAAACGTTGAAGTGATTCCCGACGCCCCCGCTCCTCCGGCCATTCATGGCTTTGGAGACAGGATAGGGAATCACGGGTGAATCTGTAAAAACGCTACCCCCCGTTCTGGGGTGGGATCAATCGGAAGTTTGGCCCGCAGTGCTGATCGAAGCCGGAGTTTTCTTGCGGCGCCGCAACACCGTCAGCACATCCGACGCTTCCCGGATCTTGAGCCGGGTTGCTGTCAGGAAATAGGCAACCGTGGCCACGGCCATGGGGATGAATGTGGCTCCCATCTTGGTTGGTAGAGTTGCATGGCCCACCCATCGATTCCAAATCCACGCGGAGCCCAACGCGGTGACCGCGGCCACGAGGCCTGCCGCGCCCATCCTGAGTACCGGAGCGAAGAGGGCCGGGAGGTCGAACTTCGGTTGTTTTCGCTTGAGTGCGTAAAACAGCAGGAAGCACTGCATCGTGGAACTGGCCGAGTTGGCGATGGCGAGTCCCGCCTTGGGCATGAGGCTCACGGAGATGAATGCGGCCACGAAGTTGGCGGCAATGGCAGCGAGGCTAATGCGCATCGGTGTTTTGGTGTCGCCGAGAGCGTAAAAGGCCCGAGCCAGAACGTTGTTGAGTGAGAAAGCCATCAAGCTCGGGCTGAGGCACAGCATCATGAGAGTCACCTGAGCGGTGGAAGCCGCCTTGAATTCGCCCCGTTCGAAGAGCAGTCGAACGATCGGTTCTGAGAGAGTTAGCAGGAGAATCAGTGGCAGCAGGGTCAGGAATAGGAGTTGCTGGAGCCCCTCGGTCAGGGTCGAACGGAACTCGGGAAACTTCTTGTCCGCCGCCAGAGTGCTGAGTTCGGTCAGCATCACAGTGGCCAGCGAGATGCCCACGACGCCCTGCGGCAATTCCATCAGGCGAACCGCGTAGTTGAAGGAGGAGATGATTTCGCGGCCGTGGGTGTAGGCGAAGCTTTGGCAGAGCACCGTGTTGATCTGGAACGCCGCGACACCAATCACTGAAGGCCCCATGCGCCGGGCCACTTCCCGGACGGCAGGCTCTTTCCAGGGGCTCAGCCACCGGAATTGGAATCCCTCGGAGACCAGGGAAGGGATTTGGAACGCGGCTTGGGCCACTCCGGCCACGACCACGCCCACGGCCAGTGCGAAAATCTGTGTGTGCAACTGGGTGCCAAAATACGGCGTCAGCCACCAGACCGAGGCCAGCATCGCCACATTCAGCATGGTGGCTCCCAGAGCGGGCAGAAAGAAGTGGTTGCGGGCATTGAGCATGCCGATGAATCCAGCAGCGACGCACACCAGGGGCAGGTAGGGGAGCATCCATCGCATGAGCTGGAACATCAGCTCAGTGTGGATGTCGATGTGGAAATAGACGTTGGATTTGCTGTTGGAGTACCAGAGCACGAGGCTGACCGCCCCCAGCAGCACCAAGCAAATGGCCGTGCAGGCGAGAAACACCGCCCAGGTGCAAGCCAGGCCGACTCGCCAGGCCGCCGCCACTCCTTCTTTGCGTTCCGTTTCCTTGAAGACCGGGATGAACGCCGAGGACAGCGCTCCCTCACCCAAGAGTCGCCGGAAGAGATTGGGTATTTGGAAAGCCAGGAAGAACGCGTCGGCCACGGGACCCGTGCCCATGAAGGCCGCGTAGGCGGATTCTCGGACGAATCCAAGAATTCGACTGAGCAGTGTCGCAGCACCGGCGGCACCCGACGAGGACAGCCAACGAGACATGTGTTGGAGAGCATTCCGCAGGCGGTGGACTGACCCAAGGGAAATTCAGTAGATCCTCCGTTGTCGAATGAACCCGCATGGGCTCTGGCCGATGCTCTGGCAAAATAGTTTCTGGATATGGCTAGCTGGATTGAGGGTTGGTTTTGGATCGGCTTTTGCCTGACAACCCGATGCGGTGATCCTCGGTATGGATGAATGCGGTGCCGACCGTCTTGCTTTCGAGAGCTGGATTGGTTCATTCTCAACGTCCATGCCAACTGTTCAGGTTCCGCTGGGGAACCGTTCCTATGAGATTCAAGTCGGTACCCGCCTCATTGCGACGCTGGGTGAGCGTTGCCGTCGTCTCAAGATTGGGACGAGGTGCGCGGTGATCACCGATACCAACGTCGGTAAACACTACGGAGAGGCGGCTATCAAATCGCTCAAGGTAGCGGGTTTCACTCCGACCTTGATCACGGTGGACGCCGGCGAATCCGTCAAGAATCTCACCACCGTCCAGAAGTGCTACGACCAGCTGGCCGCGCATCGGATTGAGCGGAAGAGTTTCATTGTGGCCCTCGGCGGTGGAGTTGTGGGCGATCTGGCAGGCTTTGTGGCCGCGACCTATTTGCGAGGCATCGCCTTCGTTCAAGTTCCCACCTCGTTGCTCGCCCAAGTGGACAGTTCGGTCGGCGGCAAGGTGGGGGTTAACTTGAAGGCCGGAAAGAATCTGGTGGGAGCATTCCACCAGCCCCGTTTGGTGCTGTGTGACCTCGATACCTTGGCGACCCTGCCGGATCGGGAGTTGCGGTCTGGCATCGCGGAGATTGTGAAGTATGGCGTGATCTACGACGCCAACTTGTTCCAGCGCTTGGAGAAGCAGTTGGACGGCCTTCTCGAAAAACAGCCGCCCATTCTTTCAGCCATCATTGCGCGGTGCTGCACCATCAAAGCAGAGATCGTTTCCCAAGACGAAACCGAGACGGGAATCCGGGCAGCCCTCAATTTTGGTCACACCATCGGCCATGCCATTGAGAACTCCTCGGGCTACGGCAAGTTCCTCCATGGTGAGGCCATCAGCATTGGCCAAGTGGCTGCGGCTCATCTTTCGGCCCGCCGAACCGGATTGCCGGCCGCGGACGTTCAACGCATCCAGGTGCTTTTCGAGCGCTTGGGATTGCCCACGCTCATCAAGTTGCCCGGTGACAAGCGGGACAAATTGTTCTCGGCCATGCGCTTGGACAAAAAGGTCAGTGCCGGCGAGATCCACTTCGTGTTGGCCGAGCAAATTGGCAAGGCCGTCTGGGGTCAGCGAGTTCCCGATGCCGAGGTCAACTGGGCCTTGGATCAGGTGAAGGGTTGATCGTGGATCAAGGGGGGGCTTGCGCCCCTTCGAGTTGATTCAAATCTTTTGCCGCAGAATCGCGACGTCCCACAGGAGGATGACGGTTATTTAGCTCTGCTGAGTAACCGTGCAATGAACTGAAGGCCGTTGGTGCCTTCTCTGAGTTTGCCTTCTCAGAGTTCGGCGATACGCAACATGATCGTATCGGCGATTTCCTGATAAATTGCCTTCAAGCGCTCCTTGTCGCATTTCTGAGCCTCGGCCCGCAGGGCTTCGAAGTGCAGCGGTTGCCCGATCACCACGCGGAAACGTCCGCGTCCTGGGAATCGTTGGTTCCGGCCCCAGGCATCGTAGGTGCCGTGCAATCGGATGGGCACGACGGGGGCTCCCGACTTGATCACCGTCAGGCCGATTCCCGACCGCGCGGGCCGCAGGTTTCCATCGTGGGTTCGGGTGCCTTCAGGAAAGAGGAGAATGGCGCCTCCGCCGTGGAGTCGGTCCAAAATGGCTTTGAGTCCCGCCCCGCCACCCCCTTCGCGGTTGACCGGAACGGCATTCAGTTTGCGGATATACCAACCGAGCAGGGGAATCTGGAACAGGGTGTCGCGGGCCAGGAAATTCACCGCCCGCGGAATGGACCCTCCGATGAGGGGTGGGTCTGCCAAGCTGGCGTGGTTGGAGGCCAGGATGACGGGGCCAACGGGCGGGATACGCTCCACGTGTTCGACCCGAGTATGGTATACCCAACGGGCGGAGAGTCGGGCCAACCACCAAGCGGTGCGGTAGGTCCAGCTCATCTGGGCGGCCAAGACGTGTTCTCGTGAGAATTCGGTCGCGTGAGTGGGGGAGGATGCCATGGCGGTGGGCAATGGTTCAGTCCAGTCGCACCCTCAATCCATCCCAAGCCAGCGAGACCCCGGGGGGGAGCTCTTCTTGATCCCGGTCGTGGTCATAATGGTGGGTGAGGTGAGTGAGGTAAGTCTGGTTGGCCCCGATGCGTCGGGCTGTGGTCAAAGCCTCATCCAAGCACATGTGGGTGGGGTGAGGCTCTGGCCGCAATGCGTCGAGAACGGCGACTTGCACGCCTTGAGCGAATGCCACCGCCGGGGGGATGACCTCCTTGCAGTCGCTGAAATACGCCAGACGCTTCAACCCGCCTTGCTCGAACACCAACCCCGTGGTCGTGATGCGGCCGTGCGGCAATTGGAATGGGGTGATCTTCAAGTCGCCGATTTCGAAGGGCCCGTGGATCACATGGGGTTGCGGGTGGAAATAGCTGAAGGGAATCGGGTGTCCTCCGAAGGCGTAATCGTAGACCCGTCGCAACGAACGAAAGGTTTCCTCGGTGGCATAGACCGGTAGCGGGCCTTCCCGCAGGTCACAGACCCGCCGGCAGTCGTCCATGCCCATGATATGATCTGCATGCGCGTGGGTGATGAGGACGGCGTCGAGATAGCCGAGTTTTTCCCGCAGCATTTGAGTGCGGAAATCGGGAGTGGTGTCGATGACCAGCCGGACCGCAGGGGTTTCGATGTAGATCGAGGCGCGCAGTCGATGGTTGCGAGGGTTGGCCAGAAAGGACTCTGGATACTCCTTTCCGATGATGGGAACCCCTTGCGAGGTGCCAGTACCCAAGAAGCGGAACGCGAACGACATCGTAGGAGACTGCGAGCGGTCGCCACCCGATGTCAAAGCTCGGTGTCGGAATGCGATGGCAATCGCAATCCCCCATGAAGTTTAAGTAAATCCCCTGTTGTTCCGATTGAGCCATAGAATGACATCGCAAAAAAAATGTATACTACGCATTGGGTTGCTAGCCCTTTGGTTCCTCAGCGCATCCAGCATGCATGCTCAAACCCGCAACCGGTCTCTGGTGGCTTGGGGTGAAACGTTGCTGGGCCTGAACCGTGCTCCGGAGTTGCCGGTGGGAGTCTCAGCGAGCGATGTCGAAGAGGTTTCTGCTGGAGAAGTGGTCACGGCGGTGACGCTTCGTTCTGGGATTGCTGGGTACACCGGCAGTCGACTGATCCTTCGGGGGCCTGCGCTGCTGACAGGAAGTTCGGACGGAACCATCTCCTATGGTAGCGGTGCGGTGGATTACATCGACAAGACCACATGGAATACCGCGTTGCAGGGATCATCCGGTGTGATGAGCTTGGATCGGGTGGGATTTGGCCATTTGTTCGGTGCGTTGATCCGAAAACCGACAGGTTCTCCGGTGGCCATTGCTTCTGGCCGCTTCAAGGATCAATTCCCGGGTGACCTGGCCTTTTTCGGAGATCGGGTTTCGGCCGGTTTGCCGGCTACCGATACCGATACGGCGGGGAAGTTTGTTTCCGTGGTGTCCAGTTCGACCCATGTCTTGGCCTTGCGCGCGGATGGAACGGTCAAGGCCTTCGGCGGTGACAACCTGTTTGGTGAGCTGTTGATTCCATCCGGGGTGGTGGGGGCCATCGAGGTCGCGGTGGGTGAGTTTTTCAGTGCTGCGTTGTTGAGCAATGGTCAAGTCATCGTCTGGGGATCGGATGCTTTCGGGGTCGTCGTCGTTCCGACCGTGGCGACCAATGTCATCTCACTTCGAGCCGGTGCCTCGCACTTGGTTGCTTTGCGGGCCGATGGAACTGTTGTTGCTTGGGGCAACTCGGCTGATGGCAGAACTTCGGTGCCCGCCGGACTCAGTCGAGTCACGAAGATCGCAGCGGGTCGCGCCCACTCCCTGGCCTTGCGGGATGACGGCACAGTGGTGGCTTGGGGTTATAATGGTGCTGGTCAAACCTCGGTTCCCTCCGGTTTGGTCAACGTGGTGGATATCGCGGCTGGCGGTCAGCACAACCTGGTGTTGGTGTCCCGCGAGAAACCTCAACTGGATGTCTTGAGCATCAGCGAAACGTCCAGCCAAGGTGTTCGTGATTTTAATCCTGCGGAAGACTACACCGATCGTGGACGCACTCTCACGGTCCGAGCCACTCTGGTGAATGCTGCTCCTCCGATACAGTTCCGATGGCGTCGAAATGGGGCCGTGATCTCGGGTGCCACGAACGCCCAGTTGACTCTGACTGTTGCGGCTGCCGATGTGGGAAGCATCCGCATCGACGCAGAGGCGATCAATGCGTTCGGCAGTGACATGGAATCGGCCTCCATCAAACTGGCCGAAATGCCCTCTGAGGTGGCAGCTGATGCGGCTTCTTATGTGCTATCGCCTCTGACCATAGCTGTTTTGGGACGGACCTCTTCAGGCGTTTACCTCAGTGTGGAGAATTCTTCTCAGTTGCTGGCTTTCAATGTCACCGCCAAGGGGGAGCCGACCCCTCGCGTCAATGTCTACGATGCGAAGACGGGCCAGAGCGTTGCTGTAGAAACCCTCATGAATTTAGCCACGGCAACGGTTTCGCAAACCATCACTGTGCCGACCACGCGTTCCCTCGTTGCTTCCAGCAGCGGTTCCTATTGGGTGGTCGTGGGTAATTCGCTGGGCAAGACGGTGACGAACGTGGTGACGGTGGGGATCCACCAGGATTTGTCTGCCAATCCTCCGAATGTTTCTACCTCGTACAGCCCCAATGCTGCCGTCTCCTCGGTTATCGGACCCGTTCCCGCAGGAGCCACAAATCTGGCGCTATCGGTGGTTTCGAGCCACGGTCTCGGTGTCGCTTATCAATGGCTGAAGGATGGGGTTGAAATCCTTCGGGCCACGAATTCGGTGTTGGCTTTGACTAACTTCAGTTTCCCGCAAATGGGGGCCTATAAGGTGCGTTTGACCAACCCGTTGTCGGATTCGAGCTTTTCTGCCGACAGAGCGAAAGGATCGGTCGAATCCTTAGTCTTCAATCCGGTGCTGCCGATTTCGGTCAATTTGTCTCGCAACCTCATCTCCGGATTGACTGGGACGCAGGGGAACCTCGAAATCCAGTTGACCGGATCTCGTTTCGGCAAAATTCAGCTCCAGAAATTGGATGAAGCGACCGGTGTTTGGTCGGATGCCAGCTCAACATTTCCGGTAATAGTGCCGGGTTCGGCCGCGTGGTCTGGGGGAGCTTATGAATTAGCTGTCTCGGCCAATGGGGGAAATGCGTCATTCACCGTGGGCACCTCGAGTCTTCAACCGTCCATGAGTGGGAGTTACCGCATTCAAGCCGTTCAACTGGCTACCTCGGGCGGAACGGAACTGGCCGGCACCACTGTCACCGCTGCCTTTCAGGTCGCAGTCAGCACAGCCGCCGGACTTTCATTGCCATCGACCGCCCCGGCGCCGATTGCGGCTGGAGGTACTTGGATTTCGGGTGCGGTTTCGGGAGTGGACATGACCGTGGCCGCTGGCGCCTATTCGACGGCGGACCTGTCCAGCTATCTGACGGTGTCGGGTTTCCCGGCGCCCGTGTTCCGGTGGGAGCGCCAAACCGAGGCGGCCGTTGGTTCAGTGCCAGCGAAGTACCAAACCATCGTGGCTGCCACCAACACTTCGCGATTGCTGCTGTCAGCGGTGCCCACCAATGCCGGGATTTACCGCGTCACTGCCACCAACTCGGTGGGGGGGGTGACGGGTATTTCCAAGACCATTGCTTTCAGGGTGGATCGCGTGCTTCGGATTCCGGATGAGACTCTGGTGGCGGTGGGTGGTCTTACCTCAGAGCTGAAGACGAACGCCGTTAGCGGTCTTCCATTCATCGCAGAAGGCCTGCCCATCTCGCTGTTGGGTTTCGGGGATGAATCCGTGTTGTCATTCACGCTCAAGGTGAGTTCTCCCTATCTTCTGGAAAACAATTCCGGAGTGACGGTTGATTTGGATCCTTCATTCGCAACGACCTGCAACATCACCAGCACCAGGCTCGGAACGGTGACCCCTGCACCGGCCAATGGGGGCGTTGGCGGTAACCAAATCAAACTTCAAGTTTTCATTTCCCGCAAAGATCCTGCTCAAACTTCTTTTCCGCGGGGCACCAACGTCATTGCTCGGCTTTATTTAAGAGCCCAAACCCAAGCATCCATTGAGACCATTCGCACACTGGGGTCTTCTGGAGTCCCCCAGGCTCCAGCGCTCCGGGTGCCGATCCAAATCCTGAAGGATTCGGAGTTGTTGACCGCCGACAAGGATCTCTCGTTCCGCGTGGCGTTCACGAATGCGACCATCGCCCCATCGACTTTTGAGGGTGGAGACGTGGTGGTTCTGGCCGATTCCGTGGAAGGCGATGTCAACAACAGTGGATCGGCGGATGTGGTCGATATCACATCCATCGCCAGCGCGCTGGCCGCGTCCACATTTGCTGATACCAACCTTGTGACAAGACGACGTATGGACTGCGCTCCTCGGGAGAGTTACGGGGATTGGGCCATTAATCTGGCCGATCTCGTCCAAGTGGCACGATATGCAGCGAAACTGGATGCGACCCAAGCGGCTCAAGATCCTTTGGTGGGTGGTCCTAGTTACTCCCTGAATCGTTCGCAGCGGCCGGCCGCCGCGAAGTCCTTGCCCCGAACCGGGGCCACGGAGCCAGTTCGATCGATTAACTTTGGTTGGAGCGACCTGGTCACGGGTCAAGAAGCCTGGGTGCCCGTGGTGTTGAACGGTGTGGGCAATGAGAACGCCTTTGCTTTCAACGTGGAATTCGATCCCAAGGCCTTGGAGTTCATAGGCTTGAGGGCTCCGAATGGTACCTCCTCGATGGAGAATCGGACAGCGGCCGCGGCGGGTCGGATCGGCGCGGTGGTGTGGAAGCAAGCCGGGCAATCGGCTCCCGCGGGATCTTCGGTGATCATGGAGGTGGGTTTCCGGGTGCGCGCTCAAGGTGGTAGCACGGAGTTGCGCTTCGGAAGCCTTCCCTTGGATGCGCTCATCGCCACGGTGGATGCCAAGCCGGTTCAACGGATCCAGTATGCGGCCAGTCAGTTGAGCATCGGCCAACGGCGCCGGGTTTTGGGCGGTCGGGTGGTCGGCCAAACCCTCGCAGGATCCGAGTGGCGCTTGGAGCTTCAGGCCATTGATTCGGCCGGAGCGGTGGTTTCGGCCCGCGATCGTCGCCTCCGCGTGCGGACCTCGGATCGACTCGAGGCTCCGCCGACGCAGTGGCAGGATTCCGGAGTGGTGCCCGAGCTGACTCCGCTCGGCAATGTGCGGATCCCGCTGAATTTGGATCCAACCCGCGCCTCCGGATTCTTCCATCTGGTTGAAGAATAAGGTCGGTTAATCAGGTCGGGGATCTGACAAATCGCCCCAGAAATGCCTTCATGGTGTTTCTGGGGCTTTCTGTTGTGCCCAAAGTATGACTGCTTGCCGGCCGGATTCAGGAACGTGACTTGCGAACCGACGACCGGACAAGGCATGGTCACTTATCATGATCAGCCAGTCTCACCGTCGCCAAGGTTGGAGCCGACTTTTCCAGAGTCTTTCGGGTTGGCTCTTGATGGGGTTTTTCGCAGGCATGGACTTGATGGGCGAGTCCGAGGCTCAACGATTGAGCCGAGTCTATGAGGAGGCGCGCAGTGGCTATCAAAAATCCCCCGGTCAATCCACGGCGGCTTGGGTCCTGGCTCGGGCTTGTTTCGATCGCGCCGAGTCCGTTTCGTCCAAGCCGGTTCGCATTGGGTTGGCCAAGGAGGCAGTGGATGCGTGTCGCTCGGCGTTGAAGGAGTTTCCTGCCGATGTGGCGTGTCACTACTATTTGGGTTTGAATCTGGGAATCCTGGCACAGGCCCAACCGTGGCGTGCCTTGAGTTGCATTCGCGAGATGGAGACCGAATGGCTCACTTGCCAGCTTTTGGAGGCGGGTTTTGATCATGCGGGGGCTGACCGATCTCTGGGGATGTTGTATGCCCAGTCTCC
>JARXAF010000161.1 GCA_029865985.1 Verrucomicrobiota bacterium | reverse complement strand
GCCTTGGAATCCGACGGAGGCAAGATGACCTGCGAAGCGGGTGAAGCGGTCCATTGGCCGTCATTGGGAGCCGCTCCGCCACGGTTGTGGAATAGATCGGCATTGTCCTGGGTGTACATCGTGGTGCCGATGGAAATCTGCCGCAGGTTGCTCATGCAGGCGGCCTGCTGACCTTTGGCCTTGGCCGTGGCCAGAGCCGGCAAAAGCATACCTGCCAAAATGGCGATGATGGCGATGACCACGAGCAACTCGATGAGGGTAAACCCCGAGTGGCGTGATGTCTGAGTTTTGGGTACCCGAACAAGAACTAACTGCATCTGTGTTACTTATGGACTACCGTTAGGGGTTCTCAAACGAATTTCGTGTGTCGACCGACACAGAAATGTAACGGGCTACGAGCTGGCTATTGGGTGAACACGGCGCGCGGATTTCAGCGAAATCCACGAGGCCGCAAGCAGCACAGGAACCAGAACGGCCAGGCCCAATCCCCCGTTCTGAGTCAACTGGGTCCACGCTGGAGACGCCTTGGAAAACGTCCGTTGGAGGTAGAGCGAGGCCGAGGCCAGATACCCGACGGAATCAGCCACTTGGATGAGGAACGCAGCGGTTCCCGCCTGCCGTGTCGCTGCCAGAAGCCGATCGAAGAGCACGCTGTTGAAGGGGACATAACCCAAATACCCGCCCAACCCGGTGAGCACCATCCAGGCGGCGGGCCCCAGCCACCCTAACTGGAACGCCAGCGTGGACGCCCCCACCAGGATGGCCCCCAAACTAATAAGAACATGATAGGTCCCCAAGGCCTTCCAATGATCGCGAATCCACCACAATCCGGCGAGTGCGGCCAGAACTCCGACCCCGACCATGGATTCAACCCGGGCGAAAAAGGAAGGATCTGGCTGGACGCCCAATTCCTTCAAGACATCCGCCATGAAGGTGTCCCGCAAGTCGCGGTAAACCGTCAGCAGCACATAGGGGAGGATCAGAAAGGTCAGTGAAACGGCATTGCGAGCCAAAAATTGCCGGCGTTGGACCCCATTCATGGGTGCCCGCTCCGACCGTTCGGTGACATCCTCGGTGCTGGGAGCCGGTAATGAGGCCAGTAGTGCCAGGCAAACGCCCAACAATGGAACAAATGCCAACCCGGTCACGGCCGGCATCCACAATTCTGGAACGGCCCAGGACTTCATCAGGTACACGCCTACGGATTTGGTCCAACCCGAGGCGAAAATGAAGCTCACGCTCATCCCCAGGCCGAGGAATTCCGTGACCTTTCGGCCTTCCAGGAATCCGAAAATCAATCCCCAAATCATCCCGAGCGGCAATCCATTGACGAACAGGCACACGACTTGAGCCCAACGCGGCACCTGAGGCAACAGAACGAGCGGCAGGAAGGCGATTCCGATCAATCCGGCGATGAGCGCGATCCGGCGTCCGGCGCCCGCCTCGCTGACCACCTTGATTCCTAGGAATTTCGACAACGTGTAACCCAGCAACTGGGCCACCACGAGCAGCACCTTCAGGGAAACCCCGCCGATTTCTTGCCCGGTGTAGGTGGCTGCCGAGAAGGGTTTTCTGAAGGCATACATCGCGGTGTAAGCCCCGAACGCAGCCAGAGCAGCGACCAGCGTGAACAAGGCGGGATTGGCCGCGAGTCGACGCTGAAGACCTGAGGAACGGGTGGGTGTCATCCGCGTAATGGGTTGGAATCAGACATCAACGGCTCCAAAAGCCCCAAAAACCGCCCCTTTGGCAACACAAACAGGCCTGAGATTGTGTCAGGCATGTCACACTTTGCCGCAACTCCGGAGTTTTGGACTCGTCACTCCGGGACTAATTCCTCCGCCAATCCGAATGAAAGCGTCATGCCGGCTCCCCCCATGGCATTGATGATCGTGACTTCAGGTTGTGGATGAGCGATGAGGTCGGTCTTCCCCGGAATTCGGGCATACACCCCCATCCAACGCTGGGCAACCCGCGGATCCGGAACTGAAGCGAAGGTGTTCAGGTAGTCGGCAATGAGTCGGTCCAGGGAATCGTGTAGGAACGGATCGTGGGTCTGCGCGTAGTGGTGCGTATCGCCAACAATGGCTTCTCCCAATGCGTTTTGCGCCAAAAGGACATGGATTCCGTGGGCCAGGTGTTCGGCATGCGTCCGCTCGTATTCGGCCCGCAAGGCCGGCAACGAACGGCACTCGGCGAACGCCGCGTAGTGCAAGTAAGTCAATCCCGCGCAAAGGGATGGCCCCAAACGCCACCCTCCGGGCTGGGGTCGTGTCCGCCACATTTGCAGTTTGGTTTTGGTGATTCCCGATGCTCGATAAACGTCCGGAAAAAGGATGCGCAACTCGGCGCCGGTGCAGACGTAGATCCGATCGGCTCGGAAGGTTCCAGCGGCGGAAACCACCTCCGGTGCTTCAACCCGAGAGACAGCGGCATCGAATCGAACCTCTACCCCCTGATCGCGCTGAAGCCACTCCAGGAGGCGCGGCACGGCTTCACGACCATCCACGGTTGTTTCGTGGGGGCTCCATATGCCGCCCGTCAACCGGTTACGCCGCACCGCGGTGCAACGGGCCGGAATTTCCTCCGCTTGAAGCCAATGCCCTTGGAAACCTTCCGGCGCGTGCTCCAAAAACTCCTTCAGCACGGCCACCTCCAACTCGGAATGGGCGAGATGAATGGACCCGTTGGGCGATGCATGAAATCCCGCTTGTGAGGCGAATTCCAACCAGCGGGCGCGGGTTCGCAAGGCCCGTTTCCAGAGGTGCGCGGGCTGCCCCAGACACCAGAGCAGGCCAAAGTTCTGTACCGAAGCCCCGACGGGGTGCTCTTCCCGCTCCAGCAGCAACACTCGGCGACCTCGCTCAGCCTCCACGGCAGCAATGGCAATACCCATAATACCACCGCCAATGACGATCACCTCAAAAACACCCCCGTTTTGGATCACCTGACACATCGCAAAAAACTCTAAAACAAACGTTTTCTAACGGGTATTGAAATAATTCAGGCACTTTGTTTTATCAATGTTTGACAAGTGATACTCATTTTGGTCTTTTCGCGCCGCGCTCAGTTTCAATTACCAGATTAGCGTCATTCCATTTTTAGAGATCCTGTTTGGTACATGAGATTTATTTTTTCGCCTTTGAGGCATGGTTTGGACAGTTCATTCATTGTTTTCAACAATCAATTCAGCCGTTTTTTATTTTATGGATTCCTGTCGGTAGCAACCTCATCACAAGCTCAAATCCTGATCACTCGATGGGATTTTGATGCGGCGACCATCGCCCCTTCGTCTGGAACTGGGTCGATATCATTAATTGGCGGCACGGCGGCAACTTTTGCCGGTGGTTTTGACGATGAAAATGTCGGATGGAGAACTGCCCATTACCCGGATCAAGGACAAGGAAACTTGACGGCCGGCATTGAAATGCAGGTTTCAACCGTCGGGTTTACTGGAATCACCCTTTCGTACAATGTTCGACAGGGAATGGAGGCCGCAAACTCCCAATCCGTATTGTGGTCGACCGGCAACGGCACCTTTCAAACCGCACAAGTCTTCACCATCACTCCAGCGGTCACCGGCAGTGCGAACACTTGGTATACCCGGTCCGTGAACCTGCCCTCCGGATCGGATAATCAAGGCAACTTGTACGTCCAAATCGTTTCCAGTTTTTCACCAGGCTTGAACTCCTACAGCGCTTCCCAATTGGGGAGTAGTTATACCAGATCCGGCCCGGTGCGATTCGACAATATCAGTTTCTCAGGGACGGCCACTCCGACCGGTTTTTCTGCGGTTCCTGAACCCGCCACCAGTGCAGCAGCGGCGGCGGCGGCCCTCATTGGGTTTGCCGTGTTGCGCAAACGTTGGGCATCAAACGCCTGAGGGAATTCAGCAACCCCGGTTTCCGACGATCAGACACGCCCCTGAAATAAGCGCTTCCACGGTCCACAATCGGACGTGGAAACTCGGGTTCGGCGGAAACTATCGGCCCAATGGGGCCTTGGCCTTCGGAGGAGACTGACTCTTGAGCTTGGCCAACCGCTTGGAGGACTTATTCAAAGCAGCCTGTCCCTCCCGAGCCAGCACCCGGGCCCTGTGCCAAGCGATCTTGGCCGATCGGGCGGCTTTCTTGGCGGCTTTGTAGGCCGCCTTCGCCTTGCGGTGTTCGGCGTGGGTGGCTTCGGCCGCTTTCACCAGAGCCGCCACCCGCTGCTCGACCTTTTGGTGGGCGGAAATGCAGATAGCGAGGGCTTTGGAGGTTTTAGTCACTTTCATCGGGAGGTGGTCGATATTTTCAATCTCGAGACAATTGTGTGACGAAAAGGAAACAACGGTCCCCATGGTGTGCCCCCAGATCCCGATCGCGGCAAGTCGCCAAATGTTACGTTTGAAGCCCTCTGCAACGAACAGAGCGAGCGGCTTCGGAGTAAATGGACAGCACTTCAGCCACGATTTCGGTCCACGCCATCGTTTCGGCAACTTGGCGACCTTGTGAACCCAACTTCCGAAGATGCGGCCAGTCGGCAGCCGCGCACTCAGCGGCACGCTCAAAGGCGGACCGGTCACCGTAGGGCACCGTCCAACCATGAACCCCGGAGACCACGCTTTGGCCTGCGGCACCGTAATCAAAGGCCAGCACCGCGACACCGCTGGCCATGGCCTCGAGAGTCACATTGCCAAAGGTCTCGGTGAGGCTGGGGAAAAGCAGTAAGTCCGCCGAGGCATAATGGGCCGCCAAATCCTCGCCGAGTCGCCGCCCAGCAAACACGGCGTCGGGTGTCTCGGTTTCCAACCAGACCCGGGAGGGACCATCACCCACCACGACCAAGCGGGCATCCGGTTGGACGGTGCGGATCTTTCGAAACGCCGAGACCAGGAGGTCGAGATTCTTCTCCGGAGCAACGCGGCCAACAGCCACCACCACCAGCGTGGATGGCCCCGCACCCCAAGAGGACCGCAATTCCTGAGATCGGCGGGAAGGGTGAAAGCGGCTGGCATCCACACCACGGGCCACCACCTTCAAGCGCTCAAAGCCCGAGGTCTCCAATTCCGCGACCAATCCCGCCGTCGGAACCATGGTGAAGGCACACCGATTGTGAAAATGCCGCAGGTAACCCAAAACCCAGCGGCGGAGAGGCCCGATGCCATAGTGGGCACTGTAGGCGTGGAAGTTGGTTCGGAACTCCGAAACCACGGGAAGACCCAACCGACGTGCCACGCGCAACGCCGACCATCCCAGCGGACCCTCGGTGGCGATGTGTACGATGTCTGGCGGTTGCGCCTTCCAATCCCGTTCCAAGCGATGGGTCGCAGGAAGACCCAGTTTGAGTTCCGGATACCGCGGAATGGGAATGCCAGAGGTGAGTCGCTCCGAAAAACGATTCGGCTCGCTCTGTGGTGATCCATCGCCGCCTCCCTTTCCACCCGACCTAGGGCTTGTCGTTGTCGTGGGCAAACCATCGACTTTGGGCTGACGAGGCCGCGTCACCTCAACGAAATGTCCCGCAAGTAACAAGCCAGCCACCAACTGCGCCACCGTGCTCGCCACCCCGTTGATCTCGGGTGGATAGGTCTCAGTCACCAAGGCAATCCGCAAGGGTCGCGCTGGATGCGGGATGTTTTGTTCCGACTTGGCTGGGGCCCCCTCGATCACTTTCCCATCCAGCATCAACTGAGCAACGAACCGATGGCAGATTGTCGATATTTCGGTATCGAAACAGGACCGCCACCGGAGCTTCACACAACCTCATTGAAATCGAAACCAGACCGATCCAACGGTCTGCATCATCAACACCCCCATGAATCGCATCATGACCGCTCCGTTTTCCCACTACCTCGAAGCGTTGCGCATCCAACGCTGGGACGACCACCGCTACTACCACCACAGCCGCATCAACCAATCGCTGCACCTCCTCAGCGCGATGTCCTTCGTGGTCTCCTACGTGTTCCTGTTTATTGATCCAGCCCTCTCGGCCCTGATCGCTTGGGGCATTTCGATGACCTCGCGCCAGTCCGGACATTTTTTCTTTGAACCGCGTGGCTATGACCATGTGAATCGGGCCACCCACGAGCACAAGGAGGACATCAAGATCGGCTACAACCTGCGCCGCAAGGTGGTGCTCATGGCCCTGTGGGCCGCGGCGCCAGCGGTGCTCTACTTCAGCCCCAATTTCTTGGGTCTACTGAATGAGGAAACGATCCGTGGAGGTTACCTCAAGAGCCTCGGACTGATCTGGTTCTACATCGGCATCGGCGGATTGATCTTCCGCACGGTCCACCTGTTCTTCTTGCGCGACGTGACCACCGGACTGGTCTGGGCACTGAAGATCATGACCGATCCGTTCCACGACATCCTGCTGTACTGGCGTTCACCGCTGGCACTCCTGCGGGGCGAACTCATCGACCCCATGGATCACGCCCAATCGACCCATTGATCCGGAACACGTTGTTCCGACGGGGCGGTTTGCTTGGCGTTTCACCGGGAGGTGACTGGATCCGAGGGTTTCTTTCGAACCTTCCCCAGCATCTCCCGAAGGATTTTCCGCCGGATGGATCGGTTGTCCAAGCCAGGAACTTGCGCCCACCAACCGTCCTGCTGCATCGCCAAAGCGGCTCGGATGAATCGTTCGGTCACCGCCTGAAAATCATCTTCGGAATAGTTGAGACTGAAGATGAGTCGACCGCTGCCCACCCAACTCAGCGCCAACCCTTCGGCACGGAGGTAGAACTGGAACATCCAATTATAACGGCTGGGGACCTCATACAAGATCGTCCAGACCGTCGAGAGGTTGACCACTCGCACGGGCAGGCCCGCCGTGGAGAGGCGTTCGTTGAGGCTCCGAGCGCGTTGATTCCAGCGCTCGTCCAGACCGTCATACCATCCGCGCACTTCGGGCGTTTCCAAGCGCTCCAGGAAAACCTGCATCGCGGCCATCACATACGGGTGCGAGTTGAACGTGCCGCGGGCAAAGCAAATGTCGGCAGGTCGATCCTCGCGGTAGCGCCCCATCAGGGAGCGACGACCGCAAACGACACCGACCGGGAATCCGCCGCCCAGGGTTTTACCGTAGGTGACCATGTCGGCATCAACGCCGAAGTATTCTTGTGCCCCGCCAGGAGCGAGTCGGAACCCCAAAAACACCTCATCGAAAATCAGGACGATGCCGCGTTGCGTGCACACCTCGCGCAAGGACCGCAGCCATTCGGTGTATCGCTGGCGATCGAAGCCGGCTTTGCGGGAGCTATCCACCAATGTCGAGTCACCCGGAGCTGGACGGTTCGGATGCAGCGCCTGGAGGGGGTTGACCAGCACGCAAGCGATATCCTTGCGTGTGGAAAGCACCCGAAGCGTGTCCGCATCCATTTCCTTCAGCGTATACGTGCAACCGGGCGGCATGGGGTTTCCCGGGCCGGGTTGAACATCGTCCCACCATCCATGATAGGAGCCGCAAAACCGAACCAGATGCTTGCGTCCGGTGTGGTAGCGCGCCAAGCGCACCGCCTGCATGACGGCTTCGGTGCCAGACATGTGGAACGACACCTCGTCCTTGCCCGAAATGCGGCAAAGGCGTTCCGCATTCCAGGCGGTGCAGGGATGCAAGCTGCCCAGAACGGGACCCAAAGCCTGAACCCGCCGCATCGCCTCCTCCATGCACGACTTATAGAAGTCATAGCCCATGACATTGACCCCGTAAGAACCGGTCAAATCCAGGTAGCGTCGCCCGTCCAGATCCGTGATTTGCACGCCCTCCGACGACTCGACAAATCCTCCCAGTTTCAAATGAGCCCGCACGTACGGGCTGAATTGGAACGGCACCCGATAGGCTCGGGTGAACTGGAGGTCGGAGATGTGACGCGATGCCTCCGTCGACTGGATGATCGATCGCGGATGATGCCCGGCAAACTGCCCCGCCAGACGGAAGAACCCCTGTCGACGGGATGCTTCCACCGCTTCGGAAGCTCCGTCGGCGCGGAACACCTCTTCATCCCCGTAGGCATATCCAGGAATCCAGCGGGTGATCCGCTTGGCCCATCGGGAGTGCCCCGCCAACGACGGATGTTTGGCAAAGGAGAGTTGCAGGCGCCTCCGACCCCATGCCAGCGCACCGGCAGCAGGGATCAAGGCAAACCACGAAGGATTCAGGAATTCAGACATGAAAAAAAACAAATTTGATGTGTCGACCCACAGCGGCGGCAACTCTGCCAGCCGACTGCGTACCCTCCGCGACCGACTGTTGCTGCAGGAGGATTTGAACTTTCTGCTGACCAATCGGGTGCCACGGTCCCTGCTGACTCATGCCATGGGCCGCTTCAGCAGTATTCGAAGCCCACTGCTGACACGGGCTTCCATTGCCTTGTGGCAGCTCTTCACCGACCTCGACCTGAGTGAATCCAAGGATCAACGATTCAACAGCCTCCAGGAATGTTTCACCCGCGAATTGAAACCCGGAATGCGGCCGGTGAATCCGGATCCCAAAATCCTGGTCAGCCCCTGTGATGGCATCGTCGGCGCCTGGGGTTCCGTCCGTGGAATGCAGGCATTCCAAGCGAAGGGATTCCCCTACTCGATCGAGGATCTTTTCGGCAGCACCGAAGCCGCCGCGGATTTCCAAGACGGAAGCTTCATCACCCTTCGATTGACCTCGGACATGTACCACCGTTTCCACAGCCCGGAATCGGGCTCCGTTGAAAAAGTGACCTCCATTTCCGGGGACACCTGGAACGTCAATCCCATTGCCCTCCGACGAGTCGAAAACCTCTTCTGCAAAAACGAGCGAGCCGTGGTGCGACTGCGCCTGGCCGATGGGCGTCCGATCGCTTTGGTGGCCGTGGCCGCCATTCTGGTAGCCTCGATCCGACTGCACTTCCTGAACCTCCTGCTGAGACAAGGCTGGAAAGGACCTCGCGAAATCCCCTGCAACACACCCGTGAAGCGAGGCGAAGAACTGGGATGGTTCGAACACGGTTCCACCATCATTCTGTTCGCGCCGGCCGGCTTCAAGGTCTGCCCGCATCTTCAAACCGGACACCGCATTCGCATGGGAGAGGCCCTGATGGAAATACCCCCATTTTCCGCAACTTGTCACACGCCGCTCACCCGGCCGTGACGCCGATTTTAGGTGAGACCTGAAACCCCGGAACCATGTCTTACCCGATTGTCTGGACGCTTGTCACCGTGTTGTCACCAGAGCGTCACTGTTCAGGCGGGAACGACTCATCATCATCTAGAGATATTTGGCTTCGATGCAGCCTCGGTTTTATCGAGCCAAGCCCACCTCCAATCGTTCCTCCAATGACCGCTCAAATGCTGATCCGATCCGTTCTGGCCGCAGTGGCACTCATGCTGATGGGCATGGAAATGCGCGCCCAGTTGGCCATCACCGAGGTGCACTCCAGCCAGTCCACCAACGGCACTCCCACACTGCACGCCGACTGGTTTGAACTCACCCATTACGGAACGGCACCGATCGATTTGCTCGGCTGGCGCTTCAACGATTCCAACGGAGGCCTGACCAACGGAGCAGTGACCTTGGGCGCACTCACCCTTTCTCCCGGCGAATCCGTTGTTTTTGTGCAGGACATCGATGCGGCTGCTTTCCGCTCGTGGTGGGGCCCTGCTCTGTCACCATCGCTTCAAATCATCAGCTACACGGCCGCAAGCATTGGGCTCAGTTCGACCGGCGACGGCATCCGCCTTTGGGATGCTGCAGCCGCATCGGGAGCATCGCCCGCCGTGTCGGTGGATTTCGCGGCCACTGGGACCCATTTCTCCAGCTTCACCAGTGATCCCAAGACCGGGCTCCTGACAGCCCGGACCACGGTTGAAGTCCCGGGCGCCTTCTCCGCGACGGACAATGGGGACTGGGGTTCGCCAGGCATCGCCGGCCCGAGTATCCCGCTCACCATCACCACCCCACCAGCCAACCAAACGGTCAATCCGGGTGATCCTGCCACCTTCACGCTGGAGGTCGCCGGTTTGCCTCGGCCCCGCTATCAGTGGCGTTTCAACGGCACACCCATCCCGGGCGAAACCGGGCCCAGTCTCACCGTTTCGAATGCCCAACCCCAGTTCAGCGGTTTGTATTCGGTTCAACTCGACAATGGCTTGGCCACCCTGACCAGCACCGATGCACGACTCCAAATCGCTGCAGCGCCGTCCGCTCCGCGCTGGGTACAAACACCGTCGGAATTGACGGTTCTCATCGGGGGCGTAGCCACGTTTTCCGCAACCGCTTCTGGAGTGCCGGAACCTACCTACCAGTGGTCCTTCAATGGAAAACCCATCTCCGGAGCCACCACAGCCACCCTGACCTTGAACTCGGTGACTTCCGCTCAATCGGGCCAATACTCCGTCAGCGCATCGAACGCCAGCGGCGCCATCTCCCATTCGGTGACTTTGAATGTTCTAGGTCGGCCAGACATCCGCATCACCGAAGTGAGCAGTGCCCGCACGACATTGGATCCGGCCTTCATCGACCGGGTGGGCTTCGCGCCTGAAGATTGGTGGGAAATCACTTCCTTCTCGCCGGTTCCCATCACTCTGACCGGCTGGCGCTTTGATGACAACAGCGCGAGCCTCGGCAGCGCCCTCACCATTGCGGATACCAATTTGGTGATCTTGCCCGGCGAATCCATCGTGTTTGTGGAGCGACTCACCCCGGATCAATTCCGCACCTGGTGGGGCACCAACAACCTCCCGACCGGTCTGAAGATCGTGACCTACACCGGGAGTGGCATCGGACTGAGTTCCGGCGGCGATGCCTTGCGCCTCTGGAGCGCCACGGCCACGGCCAATGCGGACACCATCGACGGAGTGGATTTCCCCGCCGGCGATCCGGGCATCAGCTTCAATTTCAATCCGGACACACGCGAGTTCGGCAAACTCAGCGTGCTGGACCTCAACGGCGTGTTCCAAGCCCCCGCCACTCTGGAAGGCGTCAAGGAATGGGGGTCCCCGGGCCGCATCAAGGCCGGAACGATCGCGCCCCCAGCAACGCCTCCGGTTCTGACCATCACGCAAACCGAGGTGACCCTGAAGGTCACCCTCTCCGGCGATTCGGGTCGCACCTACCGGCTGCAACGCCGCAATGAAGCCAGTGGCTCTTGGATCAACGAGGGCGAACCTCAGGCAGCCACCGTCGCCGGACCCGTCACTTTCTCCATCCTCTTGGACCCCAACAACGCCTCTGTCGGACTCTTTCGAGTGGAGGTGCAATGAAGGGCTTCCGTTGCCATCCACAGCTCGGTTCTCGCTCTGGCGGGTTCACCCTCATCGAGCTGCTGGTGGTCATCGCCATCATCGCCATCCTGGCTGGCATGCTCCTGCCGGCGCTGGCGCGTGCCAAAGGCAGCGCTCTGCGCATCTCTTGCCTCAATCAGCAGAAACAATGGGGTCTCGGATTGATGCTCTATACGGAGGACAATCTCGATTACCTCCCCCGGGAGAAACCCTTCAGCCAGGACCAGCTGACCTGGCTTCAGGCGCAGAGCACCAACAATGCGGATCTTTGGTGCAATGCGATCCCGCCGCGCATCGGGCTACGGCCCGTTCGTGACTACGCGACCAATGGACAAGCCTTTTACGAGAAGGCTTCGCTCTTGACCTGCCCCGCGGCGAAATTACCAGTGCCCACGGTCCGCAAGGCATCCCCGTTCTTCTCGCTCGCGATGAATTCCAAACTCATCCGCAATGGGGAACCCTCCAAGCTGTCCGCGATCCAAATGACCTCTCAAACAGTGGTCTTCACCGAGGCGGGAATGCCCGACGAGCTCAAGTTCCACCCCAATCAATCGGCCTATAACGGACAGCCGCATGCCTTCGCCAACCGCTTCTCGGCCCGGCACTCGGGCAGTGGGAACTTGGTTTTCGCCGACGGACACGCCGAAAATCTCCGCGGCAATCAGGTGATCGATACGGCGGCCGGCAGCCCGAATCTCGGCAAGGCGTTTGTACCACAAACCCGCGTCGTCTGGACACTGGACCCGCTCGACAACCCGAACTGATCACTCTTGGATGGTGATGGAGCGCTGGTCGCGTTTGCCCAGCAATGACTCCAACTCCGCGTTGTTCCACGTACCGTCGGATCCGATCAAAACAGCTGGACCCGTCCGCTGCTTGGGTTGCTTGCTCTCCAACCATTTTTGAAGCACCTGCTGGCTGCTGCCCCGCAATTTCTCGGTCGGGGCCATGAAATCATACGCCGCCGCATCGAAGTCCGGATTCGGTGAAAGCGCCTTGGAAACCACGCGACGGATGACCGCGTAATCATCGGAAAGCAACTGCGCCTGGATGGGTGTCATCCAATTGGTCCCCGAGGTTTGCAACGCGGGTTTCCAGCCGCTATGCCACGCAGCGATCACCCTTTGGGCCGCATTGCCTTGGAGCATCCAGAGTGCACCGGCCGAGATGCGCTCCTGCTCGGCCGTCAATGGGTATCGCTTCTGCCCGTACTGGACAAACAGGTTGTCGCGCGTCCAAGCCAAGGTCTTATCCAAATGACACAGGTTGCATGCATTGGGTGTCCCATAACGGGACAACCGTTCATTGCTCGGGGATTCGATCTGGTGGGAGCGGATGGCCTTGAACAACGCGTAAGTCGTGTGAGGCATGTGGCAATTGAGACAGTTGGAACCCTCGGATTCCTTGAGGTGGTGGGTGTGTTCAGAGATCTGGTCCTTGAACCGAGGTTCGGTGTGGCAAGTGATGCAAGACTGCGGGGTCGCCCCAGCGGGTTTCAGTTGGTCGTCGGGATCAGGCCCGTGCATGGTGTGACACGTGGCGCAGCCCAAAGTGCCTCGCGTAAAACATTTGGATGCGGCCAATCCATTGAACTCACGACCTCCCGCCAGAATGGTTCCGTCATCCCACCATTGCTCACGAAAGAAATCGGGATTGCGCCGGTAGTCTGCAACGCGTTCCGGCCTCGGATCGACCCGCGGATGCTTCACCTCATAGCGCGTCTGGAAAAGGCGATCGCCGGGACGATAAGCCGGGCCATTGGTGGCGAATCGCATGGACTGGTCTGGACGCAGGATGTACGCACCGTGGCATTGACCGCACACCTCACTGGATCTCCGGTGGTCGAGCTTGGAGGGATTGATCAGGTCGTAGGCGGGCGGGCCATTCTGAGTAGGGTCCGTTTGCAGGGTTCGCCGCTCATTCACATGCTTCTCACCGGGCCCGTGGCAGGCCTCGCAGGAAATTCCTAACTCCCCGACTTTTGTTTTGAGCAGACCGCTGGATTCATCCAGACCCGGATTCCCCGCAGTGCTATGACAACGGATGCACTGATGATTCCACTGGATGATGAGCCGTTGCCGGTCCTCGGGCCCTCGCATGAAGGCCTCGTCGCGAGGCATCCAGCGCTGGTCGGAGATCAAATAAACCAGCGGCAAGGTCTGGAGCAGACCTGGCACCCGCTGGCTGGCCACCCAATAAGTCTGGTAGTGGTGGGAGCCCGTGGTCATGACGACGGGTCGACGCACCCTGGGGATCTTCCGCCGGTCCACGGGCTTCTTCGAAGACTCGGCTTGCATCATCAGATCGGGATCCGGCATCTCGGCCCAATAGCCACCCTCCTCACGAAATACCCGGTAATCAAGGCCTCCAACTTCAATGGTCTGCCCCTCGAAACGCCCGAGCACCGTCTCGGCCATAGCGGGCTGGGTCATGGTCCGATGATAAGACCGATGCCAGGCGGAATGCTCTTCGGCATGACAAGCACTGCACTGGGCCGAACCCACATATCCGTTGGTCCGTTCGGCCTGGGGGAGGTTGGTCGCCAGCAACGAGGAAGGGGGCTGAACCAAGGGCCAAATCCAATCGACCAACCGGTCACCCGCCAACACTCCCGAAGTGGCAACGGCCCCATGAATCCACAACCAAATCACAATCATCGGAAATTGCGATTTCGCATGCATGGTTTGGAATTCTTTGGGGTGCATTTGAGGTTTCCAACAAGAATAAAGGAGGGGCCCATGGAGAACCCATGGACCCCTCCGTGATGATTCACACCGGGCCGTTTAGCGGCGCAGGCGGGCAAACTGCGACGCCTGATCCGGGGTCAGGGTCAAGGGGCTGGTGGCCCCTGCGACATCGGTCCAAGGACCTTGGATCGAGGCGCTGGACTGGAGGGTGCCACCACCGGTCCAGGTCAGCGTGATCGAGCCATTGGCGTTGCGCACGATGCTGGAGAAAGCCAGCGGAGTCGTGGAACCACCACCGGGCTCGGCGACGGTGCGGCGGCGGAAGGAGCGCAGGGCACCGGCTTGCGTGCCGTTGACCAGCGCGCGAGTACCGTCGGCGTTGACCGTGAACCACTCCACGTTCGCGCCGCCAGTGCCCTCCATCCACAGCAGACGGAACAGGTAAACCCCCGCCTTGGTCGCCTCGAAGTAGAACTGCGTGTCCGAGCTGCCACGGCCACCGTTGAACTCGCCCAACACTTGGGACTTCACGTTGTTCGTGGTGCCCACAGACACCTGGAACCCGTCGTCACTGTTCACCACCATCGTGTAGAGGCCCGCTGCAGGGACCTCCACAAAGGTCAGCGCTTCACCCACGATATGGTCGATGCCACCGTTGATGCCCGGGATGCCCGGGACGCCTTCGTCGTTCACCGCCAACTCGCCCAGACCGCTGGCCTTGAAGTTGCCAGCCTCGGCGGACGCTTGGTCGAAGTTCACGTAGTCGATCTTGAAGACTCCGCCCACTTCACCAGCGGCATCATGCTCCGAGGCTCCGGTAGAACCGCTCAACTGCAATTCCGCAGCTGCCAGCACCGTGCCGCCCGGACGGGCCGCAGCCAACTGATGCGTGCGCCAGTTCATGCCCGCCTCAGTACCAGTGCCCACCGCCGTCGCCAACTCGGCCGACAGGGTCTCGTACTTCGAGGCCGTGAAGCCGACCGTCTCGGTCAACTCTTGGCCGGCAGCCGTCGTGTAGGTCGCCTTCAGCGTGTGCCGCGATCCCGACGCGATCAACGACGGGCTCACGTAGCGAACCACCACCGTGTTGTCCACGCGGGTCACCGACGTGGCCGTGATGGAAGCACCATTCAGCTCCAGCTTCACGCCGGCCGAATCCTTCACCGTCATCCACGCCGCATCCGTCAGCACCGCAGTGATGACCTTCGGAGTCGTGCTCACGGTCAGGTAACCCGGAGCAATGAACGAGCCGTTCTCTTCCACCACGCGGCCCGTGTTGTCGGTGAAGCGCACGGTCACGTTCACCTTCGAGCGAGGCGCGAACACTTGCGTGCCCGTGTGGCTCACGAACACCCGCTCGCTCTCCGGATAGTTGTCGTTGACCAGGTCCCGGGTCACTTCCACCGGCGTTGCCGCCTTGCCATTCAGGCTCACCGTCACGCCGGCAGCCGTGTTCACGGTCTTGCCCAACGCTTCGACGATCCGGTTGGTCACCGCAACACCGTTGCCCGTCACGCTCGAGAGCAGCGGCGGCACGCCCACGGCGATGTTGTCCACCGCCCACCACCAGTCGTTGGCAGCCGTCAGCATCCCGAAGCGCAAGTTCATCGTCTTGGCTCCCGCCGGATTGTTCAGCGGCACCACCACCGACTCGTTGATGAAGTCCCCGTCCTTATGGAAGTTCGGGCTCTCCGAGTCCGAATCAAAATCCACAATCCGCTTGTTGGCACCCCCGTCGAAGGACGCGTCCACCACGCCGTTCTGGTGGTTGATCGGGCGACCGTTCTCGTCCACGGGCCAGTTGGCACCACCGTCATCGAAGGCTTCAGGCCGCCAGGTGGAATCAAAAGCCACCACCAGCGAGTTGGCCGCAGCACCCGTCACATTGATCGCAGGCAGCGCGATGTACGAATTGAACAGACCCTTGGCATGCCCCTGGTCGTCCCACTCGTCCGGATCGGCGATCATCACCGTGTTGTCACCGAAGGCGAACTCGGCGCGGCGTTGATTGCCCGCCGCGCGAACCCACCAGTCCTTGTTGGCGAAGGTCCAGCCGGCCCACTCCACCATACCGTCGCTAGCCGTGCCGAAACCAGGCATCTGCGAGTTGTCCAGCGCCCAGCCACTCGGGGGCGTTCCGGTCCACACTTCCAAACCAGCGAGTGCTTCCTCCCGGTTCGGGCCCAGGGGCAATGAATCGAAATTCTCGGTGAACAGGCGGTTGGAAACCGCTTGAGCCTGAAGTGAACCCTGCATCGCCGTGGCGATCAGGGACGCAGCGATCGCCGACAGCAAGTGCCGCCGAACGCCAGGTTCTTTGATAGAGGTTGATTTCATGATCATCGATGGAGAACCGGTCAAAGGCTTTGCCCAGCCGGTCTCTGCTTTTACCACTTGGAACGCCGGATTCAACCCAACCAAACCCTGTCACGGCTTCTTAACGCAGCTGACCAAAATACCGATTATCCATCGCTCAATCGTTGCAAACAGCCGAGTGTCGTCGGTTGAATTAATCTCGAGATCCGTCGGGTTTTTGACCATCTGTAGAGCGATGGACACTGGCGTGTTGGCTGCTATTTTTTCCAAGGTTGATTCCCCCTTTGGCTTTCAACACTTCAGTCAACCCTGTCTTGGGTCCGGGGAGGCGTTAGTAGCCATTTCATTGACCACCCTCTGCGGCTCCGACCTCCACACCCATTGTGGACGTCGCCGCGGACCGACCCCCGTGGTGCTCGGTCACGAGGCGATCGGGCGGGTGGTAGCGGTGGGGTCGGGTCTGGACACCTCTTGGGTGGAGCGCCGCATCACCTGGACCCTGACCGACTCCTGCGGTCTGTGTGATCCCTGTACCCGCTGGAATCTACCGCAAAAATGCGAACGACTTTTCAAATACGGGCACGGAGGCCTGTCGGATGGATCGGGATTGAATGGCTGCTACGCCACCCACGTGGTTTTACGATCCGGCACCCACCTCGTGCCAGTGCCCAACTCTCTGAGCGATGCCATGGTGGCTCCGGCCAATTGCGCTCTAGCGACCATGATCGCCGTCATCGAATCCCTTCCAACCCAAGGTGAACGGGTTGTGATCCAAGGAGCTGGTTTGCTCGGACTCTACGGATGCGCCTTGCTAAAGACTTCCGGCTGGAAACAAGTGTTCGTTGTCGATCGCCAACCGGCCCGACTCTTGGCGGTACCTCAGTTTGGCGGAGTCCCCATCCTGTCGACCGCCCAAGACGCGATCCCTGCCAACTCGGCCGATGTCGTCATCGAGGTCTCCGGCAGTGCATCGGTGATTGCTGATGGGATCGGCTGGCTGAGACCGGGTGGGCATTACGCCATCGCCGGGCTGGTTCATCCAGATTCGGCCCTGCACCTAACGGGTGAAACCCTGATCCGCAAATGCCTGACCCTGCGAGGCATTCACAACTACGCCCCGCGGCATCTCGACGCCGCGATCGACTTCCTGTCGAAGCATCGAGACTCCTACCCATGGGAATCCTTGGTGTCACCCCCT
The DNA here is from genome assembly GCA_029865985.1 of Verrucomicrobiota bacterium. GTDB lineage: Bacteria > Verrucomicrobiota > Verrucomicrobiia > Limisphaerales > UBA9464 > SXXZ01. Next base: position 2,509 of record JARXAF010000161.1, on the reverse strand, counting down.
ATCCCATTGAGCCAATTGGATGACGCCTTCCGACTGGCAGCCTCAGGAAAATGGCAGCGCGTGTCGGTGATACCCGATGGGTTGGGAGCCAGCGTTTCCTGATCTTCACTGGGTCTGAGGCAGCGATCGTGAACAATCCCATTGTGATCTGCCTCCATCTTTGGGCCGGCAAACCCGTTGATTCTACGCCATGAAAGCGATGATCCAACGCTGGCAAAAAGACCCGATAGCGCTGGCTGCCTGGTGCACCGTGTCGGCGTTTGGAACCTACGCCTGCATGTACGGTTTTCGGAAGCCCTTCACCGCAGGCGTTTATGTCAGCGATCCATTTGGCCCTGGTTTCAAGGCACTGTTGGTGAGCGCTCAAGTCCTGGGCTACACCGCCTCCAAGGCCATGGGCATCCGGGTCATCGCCGAGATGGCTCCCCGGCGCCGGATCGCCACGCTCTTCGGATTGATCGCGGTAGCCGAAGCCGCGTGGATCCTGTTGGGTCTACTACCACCCTCTTTCGGACCGATTTGCCTGTTCTTGAGTGGACTACCGCTGGGAATGGTCTTTGGCCTGGTTCTAGGGTTTCTTGAAGGCCGACGACTTTCCGAAGCCTTCATCACCGGGCTTTGCTGCAGCTTCATTCTCGCCGACGGATTGGCGAAGACCGTGGGTCTACGATTGTTGGAAGCCGGTGTACCCGAACGCTGGATGCCGGCGGCGGCCGGAGCGGTCTTCGCACTCCCACTGTGGGGATTTGCCTCGATGCTCGGGCAAATCCCGCCACCGACCGATTCCGACGTCGTTGCCCGAACAATACGACAACCACTGAACCAATCCGAACGATGGGCTTTCCTGAAACGCCATGGAATACCTGTGCTGCTCATCATCACGGCCTACACACTGGTCACATTGCTGCGCACCGTTCGGGCCGATTTTTCGAGGGAACTCTGGCAGGCTTTAGGATCTCCAGGGGCAGCGATGGTTTTCACTCGGTCAGAGGTGTGGGTCACCCTGGCAGTCATCATCCCCATGGGGTTAATGGCGCGTATCCGCGACAATCGGAGGGCCTTCTACGCCGGTTTGGCCGTTTCGTGCCTCGGGTTGGCGATCGTTGCGATCGCCTGCTGGGCTTGGCGACAAGGAGGCGTCGATGCCTTCGGGTTCATGGTGGCGATAGGTATTGGGCTGTACCTCCCTTACATCGCCGTTCACGCCACCCTCTTTGAACGATTCATCGCTCTCACCCGTGATCGCGCCAATTTGGGGTTCCTCATGTATCTGGCGGACACGGCGGGCTACCTCGCAGTGTGTGTGGTCATGCTGACTCGGGGACGTTTGATGACCGCAGATGGAGTACTGCCCTTGTTCTTGGATGCCGGATTGACCATCGCGGTCTTGGGCATTGGAACACTGGTCCTCGCGGGCGGCTGGATGCATCGAGGCCACAAGCAGGTGGGATAAGTCCGAAGTAAGACCGACGCCAACTCAGCACGACCGATCCCAACTTATCAGTCGTGCTGGCTGCGTCTTCTTCAGCAACCACTTCGTTGTGAGCTCGTGACGAGCCTCAAGCAGTAACCTCAACACGGCAGGCGCTCAGCCCGCGCCGCGTCTTGCGAAAGAATCCGCCACGCCATCCAGTTCCTCCCGACGAAATCGTTCCATTTTAAAAAATGGGGCGGACCCGTTTCCGGATCCGCCCCATCGCGAAGTTCTTAATGTGAGCGCTTTTGGCGCTCAGATCATTCCACCGAAACCCGGACGAATCCGGTGGCCACCCCGAAGGGCACCTCGATGGTCAGATTGGAACCCGTACCAGCAACCGGTGATTGCAACTGACTCCAGGTGGCTTGGTCCAAGGTGCTGCGGCTTTGGACAGTATAGGTTCGACCCACCTCAGATGGGATGGTGATCCTCAAACCAGTAGCAGTCGCTGCAACACCCAGCACTGGAGCCTTGGGTTGCGGCGGAGCCATCGGTCCAACCGGCTTGATGCTGGTGGCCTTGAAGAAGCCTTCGGCATCGAGTGCGGTCCAGTCTTGCGCCCAGTTCTCAGAACCGAAGGCACCGGTGAAGTTCACCTTCACGAAGCCCGGGGTATCGGTCTGCGGGATGCCATAAGCCGGGCTGCCGGCGCGCAACGTCGGATCCAACTGGCCATCCGCCTGGCGGCTGATGCCTCCCAGCAACGGATCCACCGTCGGGTTCACGTCAGCAGGCGCGTACTCCTTGCCGTAGTCTTCATTCGATCCGGCCTTGAATCCCCAGAACACGTTGTTCTTCACGTCCGGAGTCGAAACCCCGTCGTCGTCAATACGCACTCGCACGCCACCAAAGTCGGTGAACACCGAGTTGAACCAACGCGCCTTGTTCTCTTGGCGGAAGCGCAACGCATCGTTGCCGCTCGAATTGGTGCCAGCTCCGATCATCGTCGCATTGCGCACCAGATAATTGGCCAAAGGCAAAGCTCCAGGAACGCGCACGTCCGGCGCCTGAGGCTGACCATTCTGCTCTGAA
>JARXAF010000134.1 GCA_029865985.1 Verrucomicrobiota bacterium | reverse complement strand
TTGGCATCCATGGGCATCCGAATGCCGCCGAACTGACCTACTACGGCCTCTACGCCCTTCAGCATCGTGGGCAGGAGAGTGCCGGCATCGTCACCACCGACGGCAAGACCTTCAACATCCACCGGGGCATGGGCCTGGTGCCGCAGGTGTTCAGCGGGAACGTGCTGCACGACCTCGTGGGCCACATCTCGATCGGCCACACGCGCTACTCGACCACGGGCTCCTCGAACATCGTCAACGCCCAACCGCTGACGGTGGACTGCGCGAAGGGGCGCATCGCCATCGGCCACAACGGCAACCTCACCAACGCAGCTCAACTGCGCGAGGAACTCGAGGCCAGCGGATCCATTTTCCAGACCACGGTGGACAGCGAGATCATCCTGCATCTCTTGGCCCAACCCGCCCGCGATGGGCACGAGAGTGCTTTGATCGAGACTATGCGCCGCATCGAAGGCGCCTATTCGCTGGTCATCCTCACGGAGAACGAACTCATCGGAGCCCGCGACCCACACGGCTTCCGTCCATTGGCCCTCGGTCGCATGGACAACGGAGCCTTCGTGTTGGCTTCAGAGACCTGCGCTTTCGACCTGATCCAAGCCAAGTTCGTGCGGGACATCGAACCGGGTGAGATCGTCATCATCAACTCCGAGGGCGTTCACAGCATCCAGGCCTTTCCGACTCCCCGACGCGAAGCCTTCTGCGTCTTCGAGTACGTCTATTTCGCCCGACCCGATTCCAACATCGCCAACCGCAACGTCTACAAGGTGCGTGTAGAGATGGGCCGCCAACTGGCTCGTGAACACAAGATTCAGGCCGATGTCATTGTACCGGTGCCCGATTCAGGAAACTGCGCTGCGCTAGGATACTCGCTGGAAAGCGGTATTCCCTTCGAGATGGCCTTCGTGCGGAATCACTACGTCGGCCGAAGCTTCCTGCAACCCTCGCAGTTCATCCGTGACTTCAACGTCCGGGTCAAACTCAACCTCATCGCCGACTTGGTGCGCGGGAAAAGCGTGGTGATCGTCGATGATTCCATTGTCCGGGGCACCACCAGCAAGGCCCGGGTCACCTCCCTGAAAGAGGCTGGAGCCAAAGAAGTCCACGTGCTCGTGAGCTGCCCGCCCCACATCAATCCTTGCGTGTACGGCATCGACTTCCCGGAGCGCAGCAAGCTGATGGCGGCCACCAACACGCATGACGAAATTCGCCGATTCCTGAATGCCGACTCTCTCGGCTATCTGAGCCTCGACGGTATGGTCGCGGCCACAGGGCGCCCCAAGAACGCATTCTGTCTGGCCTGCTACGACGGCAACTACCCTGTCGATTACGACCCGGCCACGGACAAACACATCATCGAACGTCGCCGTTCCCGAGCTGGCGCCCTCACCTCCGAGCTAGAGGCATCTCTGCGGCAGCCCCGGTTGCTTTGAGACAAACAGCCGATCGAGGTTAATTATCCCTGCAGCAATTCAATCGCAGTCCGCACGCTGCCTGCGATTGCCGGCAGACAACCGACCGTCGCACTCACTGAAATGAGGCATTTTGCGACGGTTGGTGCGAATTCTCAGGACGTTATTTATGTTACGAAGCGCGCAGACGCGGCCCTCGTTACCAGACTCCAGCGTCTCCTTTCTGGCACCTCGTCAGAGAACCGGCCGACAAGGAGCGGAAAACCGGAGAAACTGAGGCTTGCGTGCGATTGAAAAACCGGGGAAAAATCACCGCAACCCCCAAAAAACTTCAGATGCGTCCCACTAACCCGTCCAAGAGTGCTGCCCAGAAGCACTTGTCGGCATTTACCCTCATCGAGCTACTGGTTGTTATCGCGATCATCGCGATCCTCGCCGGCATGCTGCTACCCTCACTGGCCAAAGCAAAATCCAAGGCTCAAGGCATCCAGTGCATGAGCAATGGCAAGCAAATGGCCTTGGCCTACCAGCTCTACTGCGGAGACAACCGAGATGTCCTCCCGGGCAACCTCGACGGCGGGACCGGTCTAGGCCAAACCAACCTCACCTGGTGCGTGGGTTGGCTGAACAACACCGCCTACACCGCGGACAACACCAACCGCGTAATGCTCATGAGCTCCCAGCTCGGCAAATACGCCGGAACGCCGGGGGTTTACAAGTGCCCAGCCGACCGCAGTCGCTCCAAGGGCAAGACGGGGGAAGAACGGGTCCGTTCGATCTCCATGAATGGCTATTTGGGCGAACGAGGCGGCCCTTTCACCGGGGGCTACACCCAGTTCAAGAAGCTTTCCCAAATCCAGAAAGCGTCCGGTACTTGGATCTTCCTCGATGAACGCGAAGACAGCATCAACGACGGGTGGTTTGCCGTGAACATGACCGGCTACGATCCCGAACAACGGACCGCCTTCACCATCGTCGATTTCCCGGCCAGTTACCACAATGGCGCCGGTGGCCTCTCTTTCATCGATGGTCACTCCGAGATCCGCAAGTGGGTCGACGGCCGCACCCGCCCAATCCTGCGCTTCGGCCAAGCCCTCTCGCTCGGCATCGCATCTCCTAACAATCTGGATGTGGCGTGGCTTCAGGAACGCAGTTCCGTGAAGGAGATCAATCCGACCCGCTGATTGCACAGGGAACTTTCTCTCTTGCAACCTTGAACCCGGGCCGGCGACGGCGACAGACCGCCTCCGGCACCGGTGAATGAATCCAACAACCGGCCATCCTTTAGACCGTATTCCGGGTTCTCCCACCGACACCCGCAGTCCAAATCTGAACCCAGGGTTTCGCCCAGGGTTTACGATCCTGCTGGTGTCGGTTTTGCTTTTGCTGAGCGCGTGCCGTCGAGCGGATCCGCCGGCCGTCGGTGATCCGGCCTCAGACCCCGGACTGGATCCGGCCGTTCGCGCTCATATCCAGCGCCTGGTTGCCGCCGCTAAGGCCCAACCCCGCGACGCTACGGTTCGAGCCCACCTCGGCATTGCCTTGGCTGCTAATGGACTGTGGAAAGAAGCCCGATCTAGCTTTCAAGCGACGGCCGTTCTAGATCCCGACGAACCTCTGGCCTCCATGTACGCTGCGGCCGCCCTGCAAGAGCTCTCGGATGGCCCTGGGTCCCTGCGGGAATTTCGGGAACTAGCCCAACGCTTTCCGGGCTTTGCCCCCATCTGGTACCGGGTCGGAGAATCGAGCCTTCGAGCCGGTGAATTGCAACCCGCTGAACAAGCCTTTACCACCCTGACGCGACTGGCTCCCAAAGAGTCCCGAGGGGCCCTAGGTCTTGCGGAAATTCATTTCCGGCGTGGTGAGGCCAATCAAGCCCTGCCGCTGGCTGAGCAAGCACTTCGTCTGGATCCGGGATCCAAACCCGCCTTCTACTTGCTCGGCCAAATCCTCCGCTCGCTCGGCCGAACCAACGAAGCGCGTTTAGCTATTGCCGCAGGGACCGGAGAAGCTCGACAACCCATGTCCGACCCCTGGGCGGAGGCAGCACCTGAACAAGTTCGTCTGCTGCCGGGAGTCTTCCAGCAAGCCGAGGCTATGTCCGCTCTGGGACGACCGGAGGGCGCCGCGGCGTTGCTGGAGCGCATCCGTCCCTTCCATCCCAATCACCCGGGACTGCTCAATCAACTCGGCGTGGCTCTCAACCGGTCCGGCCAACCTCAGAAAACCCTCGCCTTGCTGGACCCACTTTCGGCTGCTGACCCCAAGGCGGCGGCACTGCGCATCACTCGCTCCCATGCCCACGCGCAACTCGGTAACCAAGAAGCGGCCCTTTCAGAAGCTCGCGAGGCGATCCATCTGGCTCCGCGTCTCGCCCAATCCCATCTGGCGCTGGCCAACGCCCACCTCGCCGCCGAACAAGATTCCGAAGCGCTTTTGGCTCTCGAAGAGGCTTCACGCTGCGATCCAGCCAATGCCGAGATCCTGCTCGAGGCGGCCACCATCCGGTGGCGTAATTTGCATGAAGGCGCGCCCGCAGTGGCCTTGTTGAACAAGGCTCTAGAGATCCATCCCGCACTCGTTCCCGCCTTGCGTCTCCTGGCTGAAATCCAAGCCTCGACCGGAGACTCCAGGGGATCACAGCGCTCGATGGATGTGCTGCGATGGCTGGCCGCCCAAAGCGGAGAACGTACGCCATGAATACCTCCTTGTTTCTCGGTCGGCTGCGATGGGGAGTCCTAGCTGTTGTGGTCGCTCTGTTGTTCGGTTGCTCTCGTGAACCAGCCGATCGGGCGTTAACCAAGACCAGCGAACCCGCTGCAACCCACCGGACCCCGGCCCACCCTTGGTTCACCAACGTCGTCAGCGGCAGCGGTCTTTCGTTCATTCACCATTCTGGAGCCTCCGGCCGGTTCTGGCTCCCGGAGATGGAAAGCGGGGGCGTCGGACTCCTCGACTACGATGGCGATGGTCTTCTGGACGTGTTCTGCGTCGATGGGGGATCGCTGGATCCAGATCGACCCGCCGCCCCGGCTCACCGGCTTTACCGCAACCTCGGCCAGTGGCGTTTTGAAGATGTCACGGCTGCCGTTGGCCTAGCCTGTCCCTCCGGCTACGGAATGGGTTGCACGGTCGGCGATTACGATGGCGACGGCCGAGACGACCTCTATGTCACCCAAGTCGGCTCCAATCGGCTGTACCGGAATCGCGGCAATGGAACCTTCGAAGATGTCACAGCCCGGGCCGGCGTGGCCGTCAACCGCTTCAGCACCAGTGCGGCGTTCGTGGACATCGATCAAGACGGCGACCTCGACCTGATGGTGGTCAACTACGTGCGCTGGTCTCCGAACATCGAAATGGAGTGTTTTTCCGATGGCGGCCGACGGGACTACTGCTCACCTCGCAATTACAATGCCCCCGCACCGACCGTCCTCTTTCGCAACCGGGGTGACGGCACGTTTGAAGACGTCACGGCCGCTGCCGGTCTGGATCGCGCCTACGGAAACGGTCTCGGCGTGGCCACGGGCGATTTCGACCACGACGGCCGGATCGATCTCTTTGTGGCCAATGACGCCACACCCAACCAACTTTGGCTCAACCGGGGCCAATGGCGATTTGAGGACGATGCCCCGCTGCGCGGGTGTGCGCTCAATTCCATGGGCATTCCGAGAGCCGGTATGGGAGTCGTCGCCGTGGACCTCGAACAGCGGGGGTGGCTGGATCTCTTCGTGACCCATCTGGTCGGTGAGGGCAACGGATTCTTCCGCAATCAGGCCGGCCTCTTCGTCGATGCCGTCACCCAAGAGGGTCCGATGGCAGGAAGCCTTCCCCACACGGGCTTCGGCGTCAGCGCCACCGACTTCGACAATGACGGTCAATTGGACCTCTATGTCGCCAATGGGCGGGTCCGACTGGGAGCCAGTCCCACCTCGTCATCCACCGATCCCTTCGCAGAGGCCAACTCCCTCAGCCGAGGACTGGGCGGTGGTCGTTTTGCCGCGGTTCACCCCGAGGGAGGAACAATCCCGTTGCTGGAGGCCACAAGCCGCGGACTGGCGGCGGGCGACCTCGACAACGATGGCGCCCAAGATCTGGTGGTCGTCAACCGGGATGGTCCGGTCCATCTGCTGCGCAACATCAGCGCACCCGATCAGGGCTGGATACGCATTGAATTGCACGGACGTCCTGGCTTGAACCCGCGCAATGCGATTTTGCGTCTGGAGTCCGAAACCGGTGTCCAGTGGCGAAATCACCAACCCAATCAGGGCTACTGTTCCAGTAGCGATCCTCGGGTCCACTTTGGCCTGGGCTCAGCACGCAAAGGCCGCCTCTGGGTGCGATGGCCGGATGGCACGGCTGAAGATTTCGGCGCACTGGACTCCCAGCGCAGTCACCGTATCGAAGCCGGACGCGGCACCCCGGCGCCCGGCGCCTTCACCTGGTAAGAGCCTCCGTTTCCTTCATCGCGATCGTCCGAATTCGAGTCATCCACCCACGAGGGAATTGACCCCCTCATTGGTCTCGATACAATCGCTCGTATGACCTCCCGGATAGTCCAACAAAGCGCAATGGCTGCGGTGTCTTTTCTTCTGTTTACTGCCGGTTGCGGAAAATCCGAGGACGCTGCCAAGGCGGTCGATGTGAACGCTCAGGTGGCTCAACTCAAGGGAAGCAACGATGCTCAGGCCAACGCACTGAGTGAACTTGCCGCCGGAGGCCCGAAATCCGCTTCCGCGGTGAAAGACATCATCCCGCTGCTGAAGTCGGACGACACGGTGATCCGCCGATTGGCCGCCTACGCGCTTTACCAGATCGGGCCTGCCGCCAAAGCCGCGGTTCCCGACCTCAAGGCCCTCATGCAAGATGCGGACCCCAGCACCGCGACCACCGCGATCAACGCATTGAACGCCATCGATCCCTCTTCCACCGAGGGCATCAAGGTGCTCAATGTGACTCAGTAGGCAGCCTCCAAAGCCATCTGGCTTGGCCCCGCGGTTTCCTCCTCCGGCGAAGATTTGTCACCGGAAGTTTTCTGTTAGTCGCAGGTTCAGGCGCTATTCTTGCTGCCAACTGCCACTCTCATTTAAACATTGATTTCTGTCCACCATCGGACAGGGATCGATGTGTCTCAAACAATCATGCCCATGCGCCTGCTAGCAACCTTTCCCCAAGTGTCGATGACGGTCCTGCTTTCGGCACTCATCTGGAGCGTCTGCGTGAGCCCCACCCTGCTGGGCGCGAACTCCACGCAAACCGTCCGCGCCAAAGCGTTCCCGGAACCCGACTCGGACGGAGACGGCCTCAGCGATGTTCAGGAACTGCGTTTTGGAAGTGATCCATTCGTCATGGATACCGACGGAGATGGCGCCAATGACCTAGCAGAATTCACGGCCAACACCCTGCCACGCGACAAGAACAGCATCCCCCTCTTTCAAACCGCCGACCGGGATCGCCAGTTGCTCAGCGGAGATCTCCTCCGCTTGCGCCCCCTGTCGCTCAAACCTCTGTCACTCAAGACCAACATCACCATCGTCACCAACGATCCTCCGCCAGAGGGAGGCGATCCGACCTACACCACCAACAAAGAAGTCGTCACCAATTACACCACCTATCAGTGGTTCCGCGATGGCAAAAAATTGGCCAACCAAACCAACGTGAACCTCGTCCTTTTCGGAGCCGAACGGCCGGATTCAGGCCGATACACACTCGAAGCCCGATTGGAAACCACGGTTCAACGTGAACCCAAAGGTACCCGGATCGACGTGCTGGGGGCCCGTCCCTTGCGAGAGTTTCCAAGACCGGCCGGAGACCTCCTGGTCTGGGGACGCGAGATCGGCGCGCCTCCTTCAAAACTGACCAACACCGTCGCGGTGGCCCGCGGCTTCGTTCACGGCTACGCCCTCGACAGCAACGGCAAACTGTTGGGTTGGGGCACCAACACGCTGGGTCAACTCAGCCACCCCAATGATCTGCCCCCGGTTCAAGACGTTTCAGCGGGCGGCTTCCACACCGTGGCACTCCTGACCAACGGAACCGTCCGAGCCTGGGGCGATAATCGCTTTGGTCAAACAGCGGTTCCATTGGAACTGACCCAAGCCATCGCCGTAGCCTCCGGACATTTCCACTCCCTGGCTCTGCGTCCTGACGGAACCGTGCTTTGTTGGGGCGACAACAGCAGTTTGCAATCGGCCGTTCCCGCCGGACTCTCCGGAGTGGTGGCGATCGCCGCCGGTGCAGCCCACTCTGTGGCACTAAAGTCCGATGGAACCGTGGTCTGCTGGGGATCCAATGACCGGGGACAGGCTAGAATCCCCACCAACCTTTCCCGAATCTCTCGGATCGCGGCTGGCGACTACCACACGTTGGCCCTTTCCCGAGAGGGAGGCCTATTCGCCTGGGGGGACACCGCCCAAAAACAGGTTCCCGTGCCACCTCGATTGCAACCATCCATCGCTATCAGCGCCGGCGCCGGCTACTCGCTGGCCGTGAGCGCCACTGGAAATGCGCTCGGTTGGGGCACTTCAGCCGTGGCCGCGCAAGCCGCCCCCCAAACCAATCTCTTCACCCTGGCCGCCGGATTCCAAGCCGCGGCGGGCATACGCGCACGGGTCGACGGCGACATGGACGGCGTGGATACCCTCACAGAAAATGCATGGGGGCTCAGCCCCATCCTTCCCGACTCCGATCAAGACGGGTTGGAGGACGGTATCGAACTGCGCCTGAACCTCAATCCGCTCGCCGCGGATTCGGACGGCGACGGAGTTTCCGACCTAGCCGAACTCACCCAAAGCAGCGACTCGGACGGCGATGGTGTTGCTGACACCGAAGAAATGCGCCGCGGACTCAATCCGCTGGATCCGGACAGTGATTCCGATGGTGCACCCGACGGGGCGGAACTGGCCGCCGGAACAGACCCCATCTCGGCCGACAGCTATCCGGTGTTTGAGCTCATCGAACGGGATCGCCAAGTACTGGCCGGAGATCGTCTGGTGCTGCGTGCGGTCGCTCTCACGACCACCACAGCAACCGCCCCCGTGGTGGTCCCACCGGTGATCCCGCCAACGACACCTCCAGTGGATCCGGGGACCGATCCCGGCGCAGGTTCTGGCGCAGATTCAGGAACCGATACCGGAGGAACCGGAGGCAGCGTCACCAATACCCCACCCACTCCCCCAGCGCCGGCCGCCAAGACTCCTGCATTTCAATGGTTCCGGGACGGCAGGGCTCTGGCAGGGCATACCAACGCCAGTCTCGTGCTGCACGACGTGCTTGTGGAAGAGGCCGGAACGTATCGGCTGGAAGCCTACCTCGACGGAACCAACCGGATCCAGACCAGCCGCAACCTGCGGGTTGAGGTCCTCCGATTCCCCCAAGCAGCCCCCCCCGATCGCCCTCAAGGCTATGTCATCGCTTGGGGCGACAACACCTTTGGGCAGTCGACGATTCCCTCAGGGATCGGCCCGGTCTTCGCCGTGGCCGCTGGTTTTGGGCATTCCTTAGCGCTTCAAACCAACGGCACGGTCATCGCTTGGGGCCTCAACGCCCAGGGACAGGCTCAAATTCCCACCAACCTGACGTCCGCTGTGGCCATCGCCGCCGGCGCTGCGCACTCGGTCGCCCTGACCCCTGAGGGCCAGGTCCTCTGCTGGGGCGACAACTCCCGGGGACAGGCTGCCGTTCCGACCGGCCTCACCAATGCCGTGGCCATCGCCGCGGGAGACTTGCACACGCTGGCCCTCGATAAAAACGGACGTATTTGGGCCTGGGGAGATACCTCGGCCGGGCAGACTAACCTCAATGGCCGCACGGGCACCCGCATCGGCGCCGGCGCCACCACTTCCGGTTGGATCAGTTCTTCCGGTCAGTTCCGGACGGTGGGCCGCCCTGAACTGAGCAACTTGAGCAGTGTGACACGCTTCGCTTCCCGGGAAGATCAAACCCTCCTGCTCTATCGCAACGGCGCCGTGCAATCTGCACCTGGCTCCGCCGGAACCCCCTCCCGCGAGGCCACGCCGGCGCTGACCATTGCCACCACTGCCTCCATCGGAGCGGCTGTGACACCGGATGGATCGGTGACGGTCTGGGGTGATACCAATGCCCCGGCCTGGCAAGTGCCCACGGGTTTAAAACGCATCGAGCAACTGGCCGGCGGAGCGCATCACTTTGTGGCCCTCCAGCGGTTGCCCGATGCCGATACCGACGGATTGGCGGATTTGGAAGAACGGGCCCTTGGATCTGATGCAACCATTCCGGATTCCGATAACGATGGGTTAGAGGATGGGATCGAGAATCGACTGGGCTCGAACCCCAGTCTCGCGGACACCGACGGCGACGGACTCGCCGATCGCGTCGAATTCACGAACGGGTTCGATGCCACGGTGGCCACGGAACGCCCTGACGGATGGTTGGGCCTCGAACCCGCAGTGGCCCTGAGGACCTTTGCCCTCGGCGGAGAGAATTACCGGCTACAAGGTTCTGTCGATGGCACCGCTTGGGAAGACCTCGAGGAGCCTCACCGCGAGACGAGCGGATGGTCCCGCCGCTTCACCAACGCCTTACCAAACCGAGCCACCTACCGACTCTTGGGCCCCGACCGCGGGACCGAAGCCCATGTCGGTATTGAAGGTAGCGTCTTTGCCTGGGGGGATTCCGCTCTCGGTCAGACTTCGGTGCCAAAGGGAATGGGCACACTCCGCCAGCTCAGCGCCGGAACCTGGCACACGCTGGCCTTGCAAACCAATGGCACCGTGGTGGCCTGGGGAGATTCGACCGACGGCAAGTTGTCCGTTCCCAACACCTTGCAATCCGTCGTGGCCGTCGCGGCCGGCGGCAACCATTCGCTGGCCCTCGACGCCGAAGGGCGTGTCACCGGTTGGGGACGCAATACGTCCGGTCAGGCCACAGCTCCGGTGTTTCGCGCGCCGGTCACAGCCATCGCAGCCGGCGGCGACTACAGCCTCGCCTTGCTGGCCGACGGCACGGTCTCAGCTTGGGGCACCAACTACAACGGGCAGCTCAATGTCCCATCCGGACTTCAGAACGTCCGCGCCATCTCCGCTGGGTGGAGTCACGCCATCGCCCTCCTCAATGACGGTACGGTCGTTTGCTGGGGCAACAATCGGGCGGGTCAATGCGTGGTTCCGGCGGGTTTGAAAAACGTCATCGCGGTCACTGCTGGCGATTCCCACACGGTGGCCCTGCGCGCCGACGGCACGGTCGTCGCCTGGGGTGGCAACGGAGACGGTCAGTTGCGCATTCCCACAGGACTGGAGCGGGTTGTTTCCATCCAGGCCGGCTACAATCATACGGTGGCACTCCGTGACTCGGGCGAACTGGTGACCTGGGGTGGGAATTCTACGGGATCCCTCCCCATTCCCGATTCAGCCAATGGCGCCCTGCTGTTCTCGGCCGGCGGATTCCACACCGTGGCCGCCCTTCAACCGCGAGACACCGACGGTGACGGCCTGGACGACCGCTACGAGCTGGCCATCGGCACCTCACCCGAAGCCGCCGACACCGATGGCGACGGATTGCCGGACGCCCAGGAACTGCGATTCGGTTACAATCCGCTGCGTCCCACCGAGGCTGCGGACGGCACGGTGATCCTGGCTCCCGCCTTGCGCATCGTGCGCTTCACTTTGGGAACCCAAACCTACCGGCTACAAAGCTCGACCAACCTCTCCACGTGGAGCAACTCAGGCGACCCCATTCGCAATGTCAACGGTTTCAGCACCCTCACTTTGGAGGTGCCGGAAGAAAGTCGGTTCTTCCGCCTAATCAGCCCCTAATGCGGTTGTCGGCCCATTTTCTTCACGGTGAAGGAAATGGGCCTGGTGAATCAGTAGATTCAAGTCCCGGAGTCATTGCTCCGAAGACCCACCCAGTGCGGCTGGTCGTCCACCGGCGACCGTTTGTCTGACGGAAAGGCCCATTGGTCGCGGAAGGCTCCCGGGGTGCCCCCGCCTCAGGCAGTCTGTGAGCACCCTTCGCCCCAAGGCGATGGGACAAAACCATCCCAAGAGAATCCCCTGTGAACCCACCCATCTCTTCCCCATCAAGGAATTGATCGAAGAACTGGACAGCGAAGTCTTCTGGCAAATCCATCGAGGTACCGTGGTCAACTTGCGTGCGATCTCCAAAGTCATCCGCGAAACCGACGGACGGCCGAGGATCCAACTCCGGGACTGTCCGGAGATCCTGGAAGTCAGCAGCAGCTACAGCGGCCTCCTCCGCGGGATGTAGCCCCAATCCAGACCCATCCCCATCCCCACGACGGGACCACTCCTCCGCCCTCACTCAATGCCAACCCAGGAGGGGCAGGCTAAAATTAATTCGTTATCGTTATTATTTA
>JARXAF010000106.1 GCA_029865985.1 Verrucomicrobiota bacterium | reverse complement strand
GGCGCAATTCGCCCAACACCTTGTCCTCCATGGTCTGGCGGGCCGCAGGCGTGTTCTTCGCGTCCAGGAAATACTCCTGGATGATCGATGACCCGATGTTGGAAGTCAGGATCACCACCGTGTTCTTGAAGTCCACGGTGCGCCCTTGGCCATCGGTGAGCCGCCCGTCGTCCAGCACCTGCAGCAGCACGTTGAACACGTCATGGTGCGCCTTCTCGATCTCGTCGAAGAGCACCACTGAATAGGGCCGACGTCGCACCGCCTCGCTCAATTGTCCTCCCTCTTCGTAGCCGACGTATCCGGGAGGCGCGCCCACCAACCGGGCCACGGCGTGCTTCTCCATGTACTCGGACATGTCGATGCGCACCATCGCCTGATCGTCATCAAACAGAAACTCGGCCAAGGCCCGCGCCAGCTCGGTTTTTCCAACACCGGTGGGCCCCAAAAAGATGAAGGACCCGATCGGACGTCCCGGATCGCCCAAGCCCGAACGAGCCCGCCGAACGGCATCAGCCACCGCCTTCACCGCTTCGGATTGCCCCACCACACGGGCGGCCAAGCGTTCCTCCATGCGCACCAGCTTGGCGCGCTCGCCCTCCAACATCCGCTGCACCGGGATGCCCGTCCACGCGGCCACCACCTTGGCGATGTCCTCCTCGGTCACCTCCTGGCGCAACAGCGCGGCCGGAGCCCCGTCCTTGGGCGCCTGCTTTTCCACCGCTGACAACTTCTGCTCCAAGCCGGGGATGCGCCCGTACTGGATTTCCGCCGCCTTGTTCAAGTCGCCCTTGCGACGCGCCTGATCCAATTCCTGGCGGGCCTCCTCCAACTGACTCTGGAGAAGGCTGACCGCATGGATGGCGGCCTTCTCATTCTGCCACTGGGCCGACAGCGCCCCGGACTTTTCCTTCAGGTTGGCCAATTCGGATTCGAGCTTCTTCAACCGCTCGCGGCTGGCCTCATCCTTCTCCTTGGCCAGCGACGTGCGCTCGATTTGGTACTGCAGGATCTGGCGGTCCAACCGGTCCAACTCGGTCGGCTTGGAATCGAGTTCCATCTTCAGCCGCGAGGCCGACTCGTCCACCAAATCCACCGCCTTGTCCGGCAAAAACCGGTCGCTGATGTAGCGGTGGGAGAGCGTCGCCGCGGCCACCAGCGCGCTGTCCTGAATGCGCACGCCATGGTGGGTCTCGTAGCGTTCCTTGAGGCCGCGCAAAATCGCGATAGTGCTCTCGACCGAGGGTTCGGGCACTTGCACCGGCTGAAAGCGGCGCTCCAGCGCAGGGTCCTTTTCGATGTGCTTGCGGTATTCATCGAGCGTGGTGGCCCCGACACAGCGCAGTTCACCACGGGCCAACTGGGGCTTGAGCATATTGGCCGCATCGGCAGCACCCTCGGAAGCACCGGCTCCCACGATGGTATGCAACTCATCGATGAAGAGGATGATTCGTCCCTCGGCCGCGGTCACTTCCTTGAGGAAGGCCTTGAGACGGTCCTCGAACTCGCCGCGATATTTCGCGCCAGCGATCATCGAGCCGATATCGAGCGCAATGACCCGACGGTTCTTGAGGGACTCCGGCACATCGCCATCCACGATCCGCTTAGCCAAGCCCTCGACGATGGCCGTCTTGCCCACGCCAGGCTCACCGATGAGCACGGGATTGTTCTTGGTGCGCCGGGTCAGTACTTGCATGACCCGACGGATTTCGTCGTCCCGGCCGATCACCGGGTCGATCTTGCCCTTGCGAGCCAAGGCTGTGAGGTCCTTGCCGTACTTTTCCAGGGTCTGAAACTTTTCCTCCGGGTTCGCATCAGACACACGCTGGTTGCCCCGCACCGCGCTCAGCGCCTTGAGAACCGCATCGCGCTTGAGTCCCAACCGATCCGCGATACGACGAAAGCTGTCGCCGCCCTTTTCCAACAAGCCCAAGAACAAGTGCTCCGTGGAAACATACTCATCCTTGAGCCCCTTCGCCTCGGCCAGAGCCGCCTTGAGAGCGGCCTGCAGGTCATTGGACGGATAAACATCGGCCCCACCTTGAACGGTGGGACGGCGCACCAACTCCGCTTCCAGTTCCCGCACCAATCGACTCACCTCCACACCGGCTTTTTCCAGCAACGGAGGAACGATTCCGTCGGATTGAATCACCAGAGCCAAAGCCAAATGCTCACTGTCGAAAGCCGCATGGTGATGATCTTGGGCCCCGGATTGGGCTGCCTGAATGGCCTGTTGGGCCTTTTGGGTCAGTTTATCGAGTGTCATTGATGCCCCACTGCATCGACCATGCCACACGGGGCACACCCGTGGTCGAAAGAAAACAGGCCGGAATGAGGCTTCTGCTCCCATTCCGGCCTTGAAACCGTGACAAACCGCGTCATCCCGACCCAGTACACCGGGCAGGCTGACGCACGTCCTCCATTACTTGGCAGGACCGTAGCCCGCGACCGGGGAACCGTCTTCCTGCAGCTTGCCCGTGGCCCATAGCGTGCCGCGGGTGATCAAGTCGAGATACACCGGATCCGACATCGTGTGGTTATAATGCCCCATCGTCGTGCCAAACACCCGGGCCTTGCCATACTGATGCACCCAGACATTGGCCTCGCCCTTCTTGGTCTCATGGCTGTAGCCCACGGCCAGCGGAGTAGCCTCCTTCTCCACCTTCTCAATGATGTAGAGCTCCTCCTTCGGCGTCTGCCACACCGCCGGGAAACCCTTCATCACCGGATGCTCCGGCTTCACATTGGTCATCGGATACGCGAAGTGCGACCCGTGCGAACGGCTTGTCACGCCGACAAAACGGAACCACTCATTGGTCGGCGCGCGGTAGCAGTGCATCGCGCAGTGGATCACGACGGCCGGCGTGCCGGCGCGGTGCGGGGCCACGATGCCCTCCAACCAGGCCGGGTCCTTTTCGTCGGCATAGCACTCATTGTGCAGCACAATATCGTAGCCAGCGGCCCAGTCCGCCTTCTGATAGGCGCTCACCTTGTGCTGGGTGCCATCGGCCCCTTTGTCCCGCACCAGCGTGAACTCCACATTGGCGCGCTGGGAAATCCCCTGCATCAGCGTCACCGCCTGAGCATCGTACTCGTGGCAGCAACCGCCGGTGATCAGCAACGCCCGCAACGGCCGCGGCCGGGTTCCAGCCTTGCGCTCATAGCGCGCCAGCATCACACCGCCGCCATCGCCCACCTTGAACTCCTTCGGCAAATCGGACGAATCCAACGCATAGCAGGCCCGCCATCCGGTCGGCGTTTTTTCTACGATGGCACGCACTCCGCGGCCCACGTTCTGACCTTCCTCTTCCGTCACCGTCATCACCGGAGGGGTCGTGTTGTAATCCATGGCCAGTTTACCCTTGGCCACCATCTGTCCACCCGCCTCCATCGAATACTTCCCGCCGGAAACGGTCACCACCAGCGCCTTGCGAGTGTCCTCCGGCAGAGGCCCTTGCTCCGTCTCCAACTCGGCTACGGTCCAAGAACCGTCAAAATCGATGGCGGGGGCTGCGGCTCGGAGCCACAAGGCGGAAAGCAACAAGAAGAGTCGAGACAAGGTCTTCATGGAAATCGCCGCCAAAGCTGAACCCGGAATCGCCTCCGGCCAAGCCACATCTGCATCGGGTTCATACGCCCACCCCGGCGCCAGCAGCATCGATCCCGCGGAGCCCCCACCACCTTCTCCCCGGACATCCACCCCACCCCGGCGGCAGCGGGATCGGGCCGGAGCGAGCACTGGAAGCGATCCACAAAAAAACCTGCGCGCAGCGCAATGGCCGATCCTCCCCCGAGCTTCCCTGCGAGCGCAGGACCGTTCCCGCAGAGCCCCCCACGGCATCCCACCCCATCGCCAGAACCACAGCGCAGCCCTCCCCACAAGAAACCGAGAAAATTCTGAGCCCACCCGTATCCAAAGGCTGAAAGCCTCACCCCCCTCCCACACCACACGCCCACCAAGGCGGCAGCGGGATCGGGCCGGAGCGAGCATTGGAAGCGATCCACAAAAAAACCTGCGCGCAGCGCAATGGCCGATCCTCCCCCGAGCTTCCCTGCGAGCGCAGGACCGTTCCCGCGGAGCCCTTTAAGGAACACGTTTATAGTAAAGAGTGTCCCCTTTTGTGTAAATATGCGGGACTGACCCCGTACCCCTCAGCCGGCCACCTGAAGCGACGCACCCCCATTGACCAGGTACAGCGCCGCCATACGGACCGCCAACCCATTGGTCACCTGCTCCAAGATCACCGACTGAGGTCCATCCGCGATACTGCTCGCAATTTCCACCCCCCGATTGATCGGGCCAGGATGCATGATCAACGCATCCGACTTCACCTTGGTCATCCGAGCCGTGTTCAGCCCGAACAACGCCGCGTACTCCCCCGTACTCGGGAACATCGAAGCCTTCTGCCGCTCATGTTGAATCCGCAGCAAATTGATCACATCCGCATCCCGCAACGCCTCGTCGATATTCCAAGTCACCCGCACATTCGGAGCGAACGACTCAAACGACTTGGGCACCAACGTCGGCGGACCACACAACGTAACCTTCGCTCCCAGCTTGGTCAGCGCCCAGATGTTCGAGCGAGCCACCCGGCTGTAGAGGATATCCCCCAGAATCGTCACATTCAGCCCATCCACCCTCCCCTTCTTCTCACGGATGGTGAAGACATCCAGCAACCCCTGGGTCGGATGCTCGTGCGCTCCGTCGCCGGCATTCAGCACATGCGCCCCCAGAAAACGCGCCAGGAAATGCGGTGCCCCACTGGCACCATGCCGCAAAATGATGATGTCAGCATTGAGCGCCTCAAGATTCCGAGCCGTATCCTTGAGCGTTTCACCCTTCTTCAGCGAACTGGCTTCCGCCGAGAAATTGATGACATCGGCACTGAGGCGCAGCGCAGCCAATTCAAAACTAATCCGCGTACGGGTGCTCGGTTCGACAAAGAGATTGATGACCGTCTTGCCGCGCAAAGCCGGCACCTTCTTGATCGACCGTTCTCCGACGGCCTTGAACTCACGGGCCGTATCCAGCACGTGAATAATCTCCTCCGCAGAGAGACTCTGCAGATCGAGCAGGTGTTTGCGATTCCAGATCATGAAACAGAGGGGGCCGACGACAGCGTGGCAGTGTCGCGCAGGAAGACTCCATCATCAACACCGCCTTGGGAACAGCGCACCTGCACCGACTGACTCAGCAAAGTCGCCACCTCCTTGCCGACGACATCCGGTCGGATCGGAAGTTGCCGATGGCCTCGGTCGATCACCACGGCCAACTGGACACGACTGGGGCGCCCGAATTCGTGGAGCGCATCCATCGCCGCCCGAATCGTCCGGCCAGTGAAGAACACATCATCCACCAACACCACCGTCTTGCCTTGGATATCACCCGGGATCTCGGTGGGGTTCACCGTCGGTGCGGTGCGTTGATTCAAATCATCCCGATAAAAAGTGACATCAAGCGTACCGCAGGGAACCGGCCGGCCAAATACTTGGCCCAATTCGAACGCAAGCCGCCGCGCCACAGGAACGCCGCCCCGTTGGATCCCCACCAACACCAACGACCCAACATCCGGGTTGGCCTCGGCAATTTCATGGGCCATGCGCGCGAATGTGCGCTGCAAAGCCGCTGAATCCAGAAGGAGGGAACTCATGGTCCGAACTGTGTCCGCACGCCTTCTCTGCTCATTCGAGAAGACCATCGAGCGAACACACTCTGTCGCTTCAGGCAAGGGATCCAGAGGTCCGGGAACGCCTCCAACTGGCTCGGTGCTTGGTGATCCAATCCACCAAGGCCGCATCAAATCCGATGTCGTGCCCGGCTTTCTCCGATTCAATCCACTTGTGCTTCAGGATCTCTTCCTTCTCGGAGAGAAACTCCCGATACAACGAGGAACTCTGGAGGATGCCTGTTTCCAAACCCGACGATGGTAAGGTGTGCGTCATGTTACGGATAGGTGACCTGTTGGAGAAACAGTAACGGGGATTGCGTCGGGATAAAACGGTTTTCCTCCTGCATTTCGGACACCAGATCGCATAGGCTCAGATCGTTGAAACGGATCTTCTCTCTGATCGCCTGCGCGGCCGCCTTGTGGTTCGGCTGCTCGACATCCCAGCCACCCGTCGGCTCCACCACCCGAACCCTGCCACTCACGGTGGCCGAGTCTTGGACCCTCACACCGCCTAGCGCCCGGTTCGATGCGTCGGCCTTGGTTCGCCTGCCCGACGGTCGACTGCTCACCGTCAACGACAAGGAAACCGGACTCTTCGAAATCCAATTTCCTGCATCGGGAACTGAAGCCGTACTGGTCCCTTACTCCGGACTCTCCCCAGATTTGTTCACCCCACTGACTCCAGGCCGGGACTTACCTTGGGACATCGAAGGCATCGGCATCGATACGGCGGGTGCCCTCTATCTCAGTGAGGAACACCTCCGCTGGATCCTAAAACAACCAGCTCCAGGTCAACCGCTGGAACGACTACCGATCGACTGGTCGCCAGTTTCGAGCTGGTTCAGCAAAACCGATCGAAACGCCTCCTTCGAAGGTGTGGCTGTCGGCGACCGCTTTCTCTATGTGGCCAATGAGCGGGACACCGGGCGCATCATCGAAATCGACCGCAAAACCCTGAGGGTGGTGGGCGATTTCCAGGCCAAACCCCCGGGAGCTTCGGGTGACGACATCCACTACACGGACCTCTGCTGGTTTGACGGCGAACTCTGGGCCTTGTGCCGCGAACACCGGAGGGTCCTGTGCATCAACCCGCAGACCCATGCCGTGCGGCTGTGTTTCAGTTATTTTCCCATCGAAATGGACCCCAAGTACGCCTATCAGCACTTGCTGCCGTACGGATTCTTCGAAGGGCTGGGTGTGGATGCCGACAATGTCTGGTTGCTCATCGACAACAACGGGTATCCGCGCAAATCCAACCCACAAGATGCTCGGCCGCTGCTCCTGCGTTGCCCCCGGCCCGACCGGCCGAAGCGGTAGATTCCATCGGTAGACCCATTGCAGGCCCCAACTCCGGTCCATCAAACCCCGCCGAACCGACGGTGCCGGCGGGCGTATTCTTCCAAGGCCTCGCACAGGTGCGCCTTGCGAAATTCCGGCCACAATGTCGGCGTGATCACAAACTCCGCATAGCTCAACTGCCACAGCAGGAAATTGCTAATGCGCATTTCTCCGCTGGTGCGAATCATCAAATCGGGATCGGGCCAGTGGCGGGTATACAAATGCTCTGAGATCACCCGTTCATTGATTTCAGCCGGGTCCAGCGAACCGGATTTCACCTTGTCGGCAATGGCCCGCGTGGCCTCGATCAACTCGGTCCGACCGCCATAGCTCAGGGCCAAAATCAAGGTCAGGCCATTGTTCTTGGACAAGGCCGCACGGGTCTTGGCCAACTGTTCCTGCACCGCCTCTGGAAGTCGCCAAATCTGCCCGATGGCCTCGAGGCGGACGTTGTTGCGATTGAGTTCCCCGATCTCGTTCTTGAGGAAGCGAGCCAGGTACTTCATGAGGGTATCTACCTCATCCTTCGGCCGGTTCCAATTCTCGACCGAAAAAGCATACAGCGTCAGGTACTTGATACCCACTTCAGCGGCGGCCCGGACGATGGTCCGGACCGACTCCACGCCGTTACGGTGCCCTTCCACCCGAGGCAACCCACGCTGCTTGGCCCACCGCCCGTTGCCGTCCATGATGACGGCCACATGGGTCGGCAAATTGGCTTGTGCCGCCGCAGACAGCTTGGGCTCGGCGCTCACGGGCACACCTCAGAGGAACATGGTCTGCGCCCGGGCGGGGCCCACGCTGGCGATGGTCAAGCGAGCGCCGGTCATTTGGGAAACGGCCAGCAGGTAGTTGCGGCAGTTCACCGGAAGGTCTTCCCAACGGGTGACCTCCTCGGTCGAAGTCTGCCAACCGGGGAAGGTTTCGTACACCGGCTCGCACTGAGCCAAGATGTCGTGATCGGCCGGGAAATGCCGCAACGTTTGACCATTGGCCCGGTAGGCCACACACACCTGAAGGGTCTTCAGGGAATCCAGACCATCGATGTTGGTGATGGCCAGCTCGTCGATGCCATTGACCATGGTAGCGTGGCGGGTGGCCACGGCGTCGAACCATCCACAACGACGGGCTCGGCCGGTCGTTGAACCAAATTCGCGACCCATGCCGTGCAGCAGGTCGCTCACCTCGGCGCTCTCGGTCGGCAAGGGTCCGCCGCCCACGCGGGTGGTGTAGGCCTTCAGCACGCCAATCACCTTGTCCATGCGGTTCGGAGGCACTCCGGAACCTGTGCACGCACCGCCGGAAGTGGTGTTGGACGATGTCACAAAGGGATAGGTGCCGTGGTCGATGTCCAGGAAGGTTCCCTGGGCTCCCTCGAACAGGATGTTACCGCCACGTTGGGTCACCTCATGGAGAAACACCACCGTGTTGGTGACAAACGGGCGCAACCGATCCGCCGCGGCCGTGTATTCGGCGAGAACCTGATCGTAATTGAGCGGCGTGCCCCCCAGAGACTGAATGAGCGCATTGTTCTCGTCCAAGCGCTCGCGCAGCTTGGCGGGGAATCGCTCCCGGTTCACCAAATCCAACACCCGGAATCCCACCCGAGCGACCTTGTCGCCGTAAGTCGGGCCGATGCCACGCTTGGTGGTGCCGATCTTGTTGTCGCCCTTCTGGGCCTCGCGTGCGCCGTCCAATTCCCGGTGCCACGGGAACACCACGTGAGCCGTCTCAGAAATCCGGAAATTGTCGGGCGTGACCGAAACACCGAGTTTGGCCAACCCATCGAGCTCCTTGACCAAGCCCACGGGATCCATGACGACACCATTGCCGATCACGCACACCTTGTTCGAGCGGAGGATCCCGCTGGGAATCAGGTGCAGGACGTACTTGTCCTTGCCCACGAAGACCGTGTGGCCCGCGTTGTTGCCACCTTGCGTGCGGACCACCACCTCCGACTGCTCGGTCAGCACGTCGATGATCTTACCTTTGCCTTCGTCGCCCCATTGAGCGCCGACCAGAATCACGTTTGCCATGGATAAACGCCCACCGTGAACAGCAAAAAGCCCCGACTGAAGTCACGTCAGGGCCCGCGTTCCGATGACAGCGTTGCCAGCCTAGGGACAGGAATCCGCCCGGTCAACGTTGCAGGATTTGTTCGGAGCAAGTCAGCCGAGGCAGCCCCATTCGCCGACTCAACCCTCCGAATCCATTTCGTTGCTGGCATGACGTATGTCCCGCGCCTCGTACAAGTACACGGATTCCTCAGCGATGTTCTTGGCGTGGTCGGCGATCCGCTCCAGCGCCTTGCTAATGGTCATGAGGTGCAGGCATCGACCGATGGTCGCCGGATCCTCGGTCATGAAACCGGTCAATTCCCGGTGCAGCGATCGATTCAATGCGTCGACCGCCTTGTCGCGAGGAATGACCGCCCGCGCCTTGACCGTGTCTCCATGAACAAAGGCGTCCAGTGCATCCCGCAGCATCTCGGTAGCCATCTGACACATCTTGGGGATGTCCTGGTAGGGCTTGAGTTGCGGTTCGCGCCCCAACTTCAGAGCCCGTCGGGCGATGGTGGTGGATTCATCGCCAATGCGCTCCAAATCGCGGGTGATCTTCAGCACGGCGGTGATCAAGCGCAATTGGCCCGCCAACGGAGCCTTGGTCAACAAGATGATCACCGCGGCGTCCAAGGCCTTTTCCAACTCATCCAACGGATCGTCTCCGGCGGTCACGCTGCGCGCGAGTTCGTCGTCCCGATCCACCAAAGCCCGGACCGCTCGGACGACCAGGCTTTCAGCCATGCTCGCCATGCGGAGCAACTGGTCCTTGAGCCGCGTGATCTCTGCCTCCAATGGTGTCACTAAGCGCTATTGGGCCGGGTGACGCCCTTTTTGCAAACGTTGGAGTTGTCGATTCCCCGAAAAACCTCCCGAGATCATCGAAAGCGACCCGTCACATAGTCTTCGGTACGGGGATCCCGCGGCTGAGAAAACACACGCTCGGTAGAGTCCATCTCCACCAATTCACCCGCCTGGAGAAAGGCCGTCTGATCGGACAATCGCGCGGCCTGCTGCAACGGGTGGGTGGTCAAGAGGATGGTGTGATCCCGACGCAAATCGCGGATCAATTCCTCGATGCGACCAACGGAGATCGGATCCAAGGCACAAGCCGGCTCGTCCAGCAGCAAGACGACTGGATCAACAGCCAAGGCGCGTGCGATGCACAAGCGCTGCCGCTGCCCCTCCGAAAGCCCGAGTGCGTTCCCATTCAAACCGTCCCGAACCTCATCCCACAACCCGGTCCGCTGAAGCACCGAAGCCACTCGATCTTCCAACTCAGAACCAGAACAGCCTCCGATGCGCAAACCAAAGGCCACGTTGTCAAAAACCGACTGCGGGAACGGGATCGCTTTCTGAAAAACCATCCCCACACGACGACGAAGTTCGGTGACGTCCACTCCGGGGTCCTGAACATCGACACCCCCCACCCGGCACACCCCGCTCTGGCGGACCCCGGGAATCAAGTCATTCATCCGGTTCAGGCAACCCAGCAACGTGGATTTCCCACAACCGCTCGGACCAATCAACGCCGTGATTTGCCGCTCCGGAACGACCATTGAAACCGACCGCAGCACCTGGGTGGATCCGTACCAGAAGGACAGGTCCTGGATCTCGATGCGCGCTGGGTTGGGCGAGGATTCGGAAGTCACGGCGTCAGAGGCGGTCTTGCTCCGCCCGGAGGATCCGAGATCGCAAGACCGCGGCAGCAGCATGGAACAACAACGAAAGGAAAACGAGAACCCAGACGCAGGTGAGCAAGAGAGGCCGGCTGGATGGATGTTCCGGCGACCGAGTGCCCAAGACAAAGACCTGATGCGCCAGGTCCACGAAGGGCTCATCCAATGCCAGTGACCGCTGTGTCTCCGCCACGGCCCCGGTGAACAACAACGGCACGACTTCACCGAAGGCTCTTCCGACTGTCAGAACCACTCCACTCGCGATTCCTACCCATGCATTCGGCAGGAGAATCCGCATCACCACTTGCAGCCGAGTCGCTCCCAAGGCCATGGCCGCCAAACGCAATTCCTGCGGCACCGACCGCAGCGCCTGCTCGGTGGAAACCACCAACACGGGCAACGTCATCATGGCCAGGGTCAGGGAAGCCCATAACAAACCCGGCCGTCCCCAGACCGGTGCCGCCGAGTCTCCAGCCATCCGATCCAACCCGACACCCACGACACTGATCCAGAAACCCAGACCCAAGAGACCGAAAATCACACTGGGAACCCCGGCCAGTCCATGCACCAGCCATCGCAGGATCCGTGTGGCCCTGGCTCCAGACGGAGCGTACTCGGCCAGATAAACCGCTGTAAGGATCCCCGCTGGAATCGCAGCCAAGGACATGAGGAGTGTTCGTGTCGCCGTGCCTAAAAGAAGCAGCGAAAGACGGCTGCCTCGGTGATCCAAAGCTGGGGAGCTCCCACCTTCCTGCCCATCCCACCCACTCAAGAAAACCGGCACGACCACGAGCAAAAGGCCCAAAACCAAACTGAGCACCGAGGCGAACAGAGCCCAGGCGACAACCCCGGTGAGACGTCGAAAAATCCAATCTGGAAAGCCGCGGTTCACGAGGCCACCTCCCCTCGTTGTCGAGCGTTGCGAATTCGGATCATACGGGCCAAACCCTGAAGAGCCACACTCAAGCCCAACAACACAAACCCCATCAAGAACAACTCAGAATAGCGCTGGCTTCCCCGAGCAGTCCCCACCCACTCCAGCGCCAATTCCACCGGCACGGTTCGCACCGGATCCCAAAGGCTCCACCCCGGAAGCGTCGCGTTTCCGCTCACCATCATCACGATCATGGTTTCACCCAAAGCCTGGGACATCCCCAACAACACCGCCGCCCCAATGCCGGAAGCAGCGGCTGGCCACACCACGCGGCGAACGGCCTCCCATGGAGTCGCCCCCAAAGCCAAGGCGGACCGAAACCATTCTCGTGGCACGGCACTCAGTGCATCCTCCACCAACGAAAACATCACTGGCACGATGGCCAAACCCACCGCCACACCGGCCACCATGCCATTCAGCAAAAACGGCGCTCCGAAGGCTCGTTGGAGGGCTGGCGCCAGAACCCACAAGGCAAGGAAAGCCAAGACCACCGTGGGAACTCCCTGCATCAGTTCCAAGGTCGGCTTCAGCCAAACCCGCCAACGTACCGGGGCCACTTGTGACACATACAGCGCCGCGGGGATGGCAATGGGAATGGCCACTGTCAGGGCAATCATCACCACCTTAACGGATCCCCACCCCAACGAAATCAGGTTCCACCGTGAAGAAATCGGGGTCGATGTTCCAAGACCGCCCAGTCTCACAAACAACGCGGGCATGGCTTCCAGGGCCATAAAAAAAACGAGCCATACCAATATCAAACCTACCGCAGCAGCAACGAAGCGGAGACCTCGAGCCACCCCGGCATCCCAAAGCGCCGATCGGCGACTCGGAGTCGCTGAGTCGCAAAATCGCAGGGTGGGTTTCTTTGGATCCGAATTCATCCGGGGCTCTATTGCGGCTGATCGTCGGTTGAGTGAGCCCACTTGGAAAGCATCGACCCATGCTGAAATTCAAAAGTCCATGGGCAAGCCTCTTGGCACTCTCAACGAAGGACCTCACATTGGCCCGGCATGTTTCCAATCGCACAAACGCTGGAAGGGATGACCTGGGTTCCTGGCCCCTATCCGGGAGTCGAGTTGGCAATCCTCGAACGGGATGCAGCCACTGGCGGAGTCACCGTTCTGCGAAAGTTCCACTCGGGCATCACGGTGCCCGCCCACATCCATCCCATGGCGGACGAATGGGTGTGCGTGATTTCCGGGGAATGGGTCGAGGACGGGCAAACCTTTGGTCCCGGTTCAATCCTGCAATCACCCCGCGGGGTCCGTCATGGTCCTCACCACGCCAAGACCGAGGTCCTTTCGCTGACGCGGTTCAATGGTCCCCTGACCGTTTCTCCCTGAGTTTCTCCCGTGAGCCACAAAAGCCCCCGCATCGCCGCGCTCCTGGCAGACCTGGATTCCGACGCTCCGAACACAGGGGGACTGCCCCGGCACTACCTGGGCTTCTTTCGGTGCTTCAACCATGGGCTCTACTTCGAAGCCCATGATGTCCTTGAAGAACTCTGGCTGGCTGATGGCAAAACCGGGGCCAATTACGCCTTCTACAAGGGACTCATCCAATGGGCCGGAGCCTTTGTGCACCTCCAGAAAGGCAGACTCCGACCGGCCGTGGCCCTGTTCAATCTGGCCACCACCAACCTGAAGCAATACCCGACCATTCACCTGCGACTCGACCTGTTGAATGCTCTCGAAGACATGCGCTCGTGGCGGCAGGACATCGAAACCTCCGAGTTCCAGACCAACCCCTTGACCCAGCGACCTACCCCTCACATCACCCTGTTGCCGCCTCAATCACCTCTCAAGCCTTCGGACGCAGTGATTTCCACGGTTCCTCAGCACTGACGTCGACCATGAACGGCCCCTGTGCTTGGGCCGGCGACAAAATCGCCAGAATCACGGCGTCGGCCCCCGTGGGATTGAAAGTCGCATGCACCACTCCGGCTGGGATGTGAGCCACCTCACCCGGTTGGAGCAGACGCTTCTCGGTTTCCACCCACTGCTCCACCTGCCCTTCCAAAACGTAGATAATTTCCTCCAACTCCGGATGGGTGTGAAAGGGATGACCTTCCCCGGCCGGCAACACCGCCCGGCACAACTGCAAATCCTTGGCATCGGCAATCTCCGGACGGCACAGCCAATAATTGGTCCGCCCCTTAAAATCCTCTTTCAGGGCCTCGGTCGTGGTGATGAATCGGCGGGAAGGTTGGCTCATGGAAATTCTTTAACACCCCCGAGCTGCGGGGAACACCGCCAAAAATAGCCATCCCCACCCCTAGCCGGAAGCTCGAACGCCCCCACCCACCACTTTGAACCTGTCACCCTATTGGATTCAAACCAGTCTATCGGTCGAGGCCACTTACTTTGAACCTGTCACTCTATTGGGTTTCTTGGGGTGGTGTGGGGTTTTTGTTTGCGGGGGGGGCGCTGGACTGGTTAGTTGCAATCGGTTTGCAACTCTTGAAGTCCCATGATGATCGGCGGGCGTTCACCTTGATCGAGCTGTTGGTGGTCATCGCCATCATCGCGATTTTGGCGGGCTTGCTCTTGCCGGCCTTGGCCAAGGCACAAGCAAAGGCTCGGGCGGCCTCCTGCCTGTCCGGCCTGCACCAACTCGGCCTGGGAATCCAAATGTACGCCGACGACCATGGCGGATTCTTCCCGGAAACCACCCATGGAACCTCCGCGACCAACCGATCCTGGATCTTCACCCTGCGTCCCTATGTGGGCAATGTGGACGCCATTCGAGCCTGCCCTTCAGACCCATTCCGCAAGGCCCGTCTGACCAATCAGGCTTCCAGCTACATCCCCAATGAATATGTGATGGTGGACTTGGTGAGCCCTTTCGGCAGCGTCACCGAATCCTTCCGGCGGATGGACACCCTGAAGAACCCCACCGACACCACCACGCTCTTTGAAGTGGCCACGGACAAGGAAGCCAGCCTTTCAAGCGACCACACCCATTCTCGGAATTGGGTCCAAGGGGGCTGGGATGCGGTGTTGGCCGACATCCAACCCGACCGCCATGGCAGCGGCTCGGCTTCGCCCCGGCACGACAACGGCCGGGCCAACCAACTCATGGCCTGCGGCCACGTTTCCTCCATTTCGGCGTCGTTATTAAAAGCCCGCGTGGATCGCGGTGAAAACATCGCTCGCCCCCCGGATTGACCTCCAAATCACCGGACTCCATGAGGCTACGTTCCACCTTACTCTCGTTGGCCGCGCTTCTGGCAGGACCCACCCTCCTGGCTTCGGGCCTTCCCGCGTCGCTGACCAACCGCATCATCTTCACCCGACAGCACGTCGACATCCGGACAGTCTTCCTGGGCGGATCTGAGGTCCCGATCACCGTGCAAATCCGCGATGCCGATCGCGCCATCAACCACCCGGCCACCAATACGGTGCTGGTGGTCGCCGAACAGGCCATGGTGTCCATTCCCGGCGGATTTGAAACCTTCGGCCCCGAGGGCTCTCCGCTGTGGATCCTCCCTCAAAGCCAGGATCCAGCGCTGATGTATCTCGGGTTTTCTGCCGAAGGATTTCCCCGTGACCGCTTCGACGGGCGACTGAACTTGCAATTGAAGTCGGTCCATGGGCCCGGCCACGTATTCATCTGGCAGGCGGATGCTGCGGGTGGTTTGGATGTGCGCATCAATTCAAGGGACGGGCTCGATGCCTCGGACCGTATCGAACCCTTGGTCAACGGCCATGACCACTACAACGTGGGGTTCACCACGGCCGGACTTTACGAATTGGTGTTCCAACCCAGCGCTCGACCTTTGGGATCCGAGACGTTCTTGTTGGGGGAATCCGTACCGGTGCTCTTCGCCGTGGAACCCTTGCCCCAACTCCCGCCACCCCCACCTCTCTGGCAGCAATGGGTTCAGGCCCAGTGGCCCGGCGGTGCTCCGGATGCGGTGCTCCAACCCGAAGCCGACCCCGATCAGGACGGTGAGCCCAATGTCGCGGAGTTCCTCTCGGGAACCGACCCGCGCAACCCATCCAACCGACCTCGCCTAAAACTTCATCCAGGGAGCGGCATCCTCCCTAGTCTGGTTTTTGAACTCCCGGTGGAGACGAATCGACTCGGTGACGCCTCAGTGATCCTCGAATCGGCTCCAAACCTCGCGGGCCCCTGGACTGCAGTGAGCGCCATCGCCCCCCTGGGCTCCTCGTTGCGTTGGGAAGATTCCTTTACCAACCCGCCTTCCACCCGATTCTATCGTCGAAGGACACAGAAGCTCTGACGCTTTTCCGAACCACCATGAACGCCACCCAGTCCGTCCGCCGCACCCTGCCCATCCTGGCCATCACTCTGTCCGCCCTGTTCTCCGGATGCGGTGGAAAGGACGACGGCCATGCAACAGAGGGTGCCCACAAGCACCAACACCGGGCGCCCCATGGCGGCACGGCGATCGTCCTCGGCAAGGAAGCCTTCCATTTGGAACTGGTCCGAACCGCCGACACAGGCTTGCTCACCTGCTACATCCTCGATGGACACATGGAATCCTTCATCCGGGTTTTGGCTCCTCACCTGAGTTTGGAAACAACGGTTTCCAATCAGACCCGGACACTCGAACTACTGCCCGTGGCCAATGCGGCCACCGGAGAGAAAATCGGCGACACCAGCCAATTCGAGGCGCGCGCCGAATGGTTGAAAACCGCCACGAATTTCACCGGTAAGGTGATCGGCATCACCATCAAGGGCACGACCTTCACCGACGTAGCCTTCCGCTTTCCGGAAGGCAACGAGTAAGCCATCACGACCTGGCAGCGCCCGATGCTGGTCCGCGTTGGGCCGCATGCTGGCCTGGCGATCCCTTCGCCGACGTGCCGTCTCGCGAACACCGCTCCAAGATCCGTTTTGTTTGCCGGTGCCGCCAGGCGAACAAGAGTGCCAACTGGGGACGGAACACCCACCGGTCCAACAGCAGTCCCCAGCGTCCCCAAGGCGGCAGGTATTCCACACGGTCGGTCAACAATGCCACCTTCGGCCCCACCTCTTGGAATGCATGGATGTGGCGCCACTGGGAGTAGGGCCCGCGAAGGGCTACATCGACCAGACGGCACGGCGGAGACACCTCCTCCAATGAGACCTCCCAATCCTGAGACAGGATTCCGAGGATGCTCACCCGGACTCCCAGTCTGGCTCCCGGCTTCCACTCCTTCGGCATCCGGAGTTCCGCGACCCACACACCCGGTGGATTGATGCGATGCAAGTTGGCCGGGTCCTGATGGAAGCGATAAAGCGCCTCGACCGAAGTCCGGATTTCACTTTTTTTCTCGTAGTACAATGTCATCAGCAAAAAGGCCGGGAACCTGTGACGGTTCCCGGCCCTGGATCGAGTCTAGGATTACTTCCCTTCCTCGTGAGCGTGAGTCCCACCGGCCGCCGGAGCGATCGGATGCTTGGCCAGGTAGTCGTCCACATCGGTGGTCACCACCAGGCGTCCCCACATCACCGGCCAGTGACCCGGGAACGTACAAACGTACTCGTAATCACCGGTCTGTGAGGGTGCCGTCAGCTTCAAGGTGGCACGGCTACCCGATTCCACCAAACGAGTGGCTCCCACAACGCCCGGAAGACCCGGAACATAGGCCCGACCTTCACGGTCCAGCGCGCCCGGCGCCATGACGTCAGCGGCCGCACCCACCGCCTCACGGGCTCCCGGTTTCACAATCACCAAGTTGTGGGGCATGAAGTCGTCGTTCTCGAGGACGATTTCGAAGGGCTTGCCCGCCTCGACGACCAGACGCGGCACGTCGTAGCGCATTTGCTCGCGCACCGTGCGGATCACGAACACCGACACCCGCAGCTGCTTCAGAGAAGCACGCAAGGCCGACGAAGTGCTCCCCGGCATCAAACCTGCGAGATCTGAGGCCGTCTGAAGCGCGTCCACATAGCTGATATCCGTGCGGGATTCAGTGGGAACCCTGGAGGCCCAACCCACCAAGGCGGTGGCGGCCGCGCCGGCTGAAGCGACATTCCAGGAGGTCCGGGGCAACTGACGTAGTCCCTGGGCCGCCGCGGGAACGCTGTCGCCCTTGACGATGAGGTCAGCAAGCAGATTGAACACCTCTTCGGGCTTCTCATTCATGCTGAGCAAGGCGCGCATGGCGACGCGGCGCATACCGCCGGTTCCATCCACAGACACCGGGATGCGGACATTCCGAGCCGGGGCAGGCACACCTTTTTGAGAGGCGACCTCCTGACGAGCGGCATCCAACAAGGTCAGTGTGAAACCATTCAAACGCTGGCTCAGATCCCCTTCGGTGCGGTTCCAGACCGAAACAGCCTCCACCGACTGCTCCGAGCCGAGGTCCACTTCCCACCAAGGGTTGCGGTCATTCTCCGCGGAATGGGTCTGCGTTCCGGAGGCGAAGGAACCATCGGTGTTGCCATCAATGGCATGAGAAGCCTCGCCCGAGTTGGACGTGGTCGATTGGGTAGCTTTGCCGCTGCGGGCGATATTCTGGCCAGCCGACCAGACTTCGACTTCGGCCAAGGTCAAGGTGCCGCGACGGGGCAACTCGATGCGCACGTAGCGGGCTCCGCCCTTCTTTGAAGCATCTGCCACCAATGCGGATCGACCGGAAACCACCGGGTAAACCATACCATAGGCCTTGGCTCGGAAATCCGGATCGCTGACCAGCGGAATGCCAGCCAACAAATCCGAGAGGGTGGAAGGCTTGGCGGAGGCCGCCACCCAGAGGGCATCAAACGAACCCTCCACCATGGCCAGCGAAGCCCAGGCAGCGGCCCGGGTGATCGCATGCGCACTCTTCGTTCCCAGCTGGGTCAAGCGCGCCCGCTGGGCCTTCAGCTCGTCGACCGGCTGACCGGGCAACAAACGGGCCAAGCTCGAAAGAGCCTCGTCCGCGCGGGATTCAGGCTTCTCCAGCAAGCTCAGGAGCAACGTCGAACGCGAGACCTTGCGCAGCGTCGCCAAATCGTTGAGGGCCACGCCCCGTTCGGCATCCGGCACTCCGGCGCGACCCAACAAGTCAGCCAGCACAGGCTCGACCCGTGGCAGCTTCAGGATTTCCGCGGTGCTGAGCGACTTGAGCAAGTGCTGCAGGCCAGCCGGATTGTTCTGGGCCAGCGGACGTCCGTCGGCGATGGCCTTGCGCCACTGAGGCTCCAACTGGCGGAGGGTCTCCTTGAGGGTGTAGTCCAAGTAGTAATCCAGCGGCTTCTTGAGGATGGCCAAAGCCACTTCGGCAGCCTCGGCCGAACGGAAGAAGCTCGCACCCCGGACGGCCTCCAGGCGCACCCGCGTGCTCTCGTCTTCAGCCAACTTGGCGAAGTGCGCCAGGGCATTGGGCACCCGATCGCGCCAGTAGCAAAGCACGCGGCCGGCGGCAGCGCGGGCATTGGCCTCGGGTGAATTGAGCATCCGGGTCAGGCGGTCGGCATCGACCACGTTGTGCCATTGATGGACCCACAAGGCCTCCATCATGTGGTGCTCGTAATTCGGATCCTTGGCATCCAAGCCGGCCGCCCACTGACGCACACCCGCAATGACCTTGGTGGTGTCGCGCTTGCCCAACTCGATCTTGGCCAGCTCGCGGGTTTGGTTTTCCGGTTCCTTGAGCAACTCCAAGAGGGCGGCAATGGATTGACCCTCGATCTTGGCCGGCTTCATCAGCGGGCGTCCCTTGTAGGTGATGCGGTAAACGCGGCCGTACTGGTGACCCCGGTTCGGATCGCGCAAATGGTGCTGCATGTGACCGATGATCGACTGATGCCAATCGGCGAAGTAAATCGCGCCATCCGGACCCGTGCTGATGCAAATGGGGCGGAAGTTCGGATCGGTCGAGGAGATCAAGTTCTCGAGGGTCTCACCCTTCAGGCCAGAGCCGTCTTCGGTCACTTTGACCCGGAACACGCCTTGGAAGGAGATCACGTTCAAGTTCAGGAAGTTGCCCTGGAACTCCTCGGGAAAATGCCGGCTGGTCAGGATGCCGGTGCCCGGGCACGGGCGAGAAGGCCGATTCCAGAACTCCTTCATGCCGGAGTGCTTGTTCGGATAATCGATACGACCGCTGAAGGCCGGGCCAAAGTAGTTGGCGTTGCCCGTGGCGTCGGTGATGAAGTCGTTGCCCCAGCCATCGAACACGCGTCCGTGGGGGTTGGCGAAGCCGTAGGCCACGTAAGTCTCGAACTGGTGGGTCCGGGGTTCGAAGCGGTAGATCGCGCCGTCGGTGTTGCGCAGGGCGCCCTCGCCCGTTTCCACCTGAGTGCGATGGAACACGCCGTCGCTCAAGTAAATCGAGCCACCCGGGTCCAAACAAATGGCGTTGGCCGTGTGGTGCGAATCCGCCGAATCCATGCCCATGAGGATGCGCTCCTTGGTGTCGGCCTTGCTGTCATTGTTGGTATCGCGGATCCACCAGAGATCCGGGGCCTGCATGAGCAGGATGCCATCCTTGTAGAACTGGAAGCCGGTGGGGCAGTTCAGGTCGTCCATGAACACCGTTTCTTTGTCGGCCTTGCCGTCGCCGTTGGTGTCTTCGTAGATGAGCAACTTGTCACCCACCTTGCTGGTCGGGGTGCGCTCCGGGTAATTGGGCCATACGGCCACCCACAAGCGACCGCGGGTATCCCAAGCCATCTGGACCGGATTCACCAAATTGGGGAAACGTTTCTCGTCGGCGAAGAGATTCACCTGCATGCCGGAGTGGACCGTCATCTTGCCGATGGCTTCCTGACCATCGAGGTAGACCTGGCTCTTGTCGGCGTTGGCTCCGGGTTTGTTGGACTCAACTGGAGTCACCGCCGGGAGGTTGGAATCGTCCACCTTGAGATCGCCGTCCCGAGCCACGGCCCAGACACGTTGGTCGCGATTGGCCGTCAAAACGTCGCGTTGCGACATTTCCTCCTGCATGACCTTGTAGTTGGAGACGTAGGGCGCCGGCGCATTGCGATCACCCACAAAGCCGCCTTTGCCCGGCTGATAGGCCAAGGTCGAACGGCCACCGTACACATTGTAACCATCGACCGTGCGGTAGCGTTGGTGCCACTGCCAGTTCTTCTCGTTCACCGCCCGGCGGAGCTTTTCCATGTCACCGGTCGGCACCTTGCCGCCGATCAAGCCACTGAAGAGGGCAGGCGCCAAAACCTTGTCGCCCTCGTCGCTCAGGAGGAAACCGTTGATGGTCAGCGAACGCCCCTTGGCGGAAGCCGCCGCCATCAATCGCAAGGACGGGTCGAAGGCATCAGCGAAGGCGATGCCGTTGTCCTTGGCCACCTCCGCAATGGCTGCGGAGTAGAGGCGCAAGTTGGCATTGTTGACGGAGCGGTCCGGGAAATTGGCGTCCGTGTGCTTCTCATTGGCCGCCGGCGAAACCAACGCCACCCGCGGTGAGCCCTTGCCGGAGTAATTGCCGCCGCGGACGTGTTTCACCCAGGCATCCAAGTCTGCCTTGAACTTCGGCAACCCTTCCTGACCTTTGAAAGACTCATTGTAGCCGAAGAAAGCGATGATCACATCGGACTTCACCCGGGTCAGCCAGTCGTCCGGAGAACCGAAATTTTCAGAACGGTGCCGATTGGCCACCTCGTCACCCGCTGCCGCCAAGTTGCGGAAGACCAGTCGGTGATCGGGAAAACGATCGTGGATCAACGTTTCAAAATAACCGGAATGCTGCATCCGGTCGGCGATGCCACCCCCGACGATCGCCACATGGTCGCCAGGCTGGAGTTGGAGCAGGGTTTGGGCGCTGACCGCCAAGGTTAAGGCCACTGATAACAGGGCCATTTGTATGGATCTCATAGGTTGTTGATCGGCAGCCACCAGAGGAACCGACCCATCGGTCCTCCGAAACTGCGGGCTCGGTGGATCCCCGAGCATAGGAACTCGAAGACCGACATCGCGACCAAAAATTCAAGCCAAGCAACAGCTTTGTTGGTTTAGCAAAAATGGTGGTGCCGTTATGGAAACAAACCCGTAACGACCAACAAAACACTTCCTTGGCTCTGCCCCTGCTGGAATCCTACCGCCTGATCGTCATGAAACAACTCATACTTCGCCATCGTGCGAGCGTCGCGGCTCTCGGTCTGGCCGCCCTGCCCTGCATGGCCACCGCCTCCGACTACGCCAAATCAGTCTTGGCCGACAGCCCTGCGGCCTTCTATCGCCTGGGCGACAGCACCGTCCGCGGCACCAACAACCTGAATTCCGGCCTCGCGACCGGTGTTGTCGCCTCTCAAAACCTGGGGCGGGTGCACACCATGCCGGGTGCCATCGCCGGTGATGCCGGACGCGCCGCCTTTTTCGATTTCACCTCACGCACCGAAATCCCCTGGAACGCCGCTCTGAACCCCAAGAACGATAAACCGTTCACCCTGGAGGCGTGGTTCTACCCGACCAGCGATCAGACCGCGACCGGCCAATGCCCCATCAACAACCGATTCGCCTATTCCGGCGTTGACCGACAAGGGTGGGTGTTCTTCCAGCGCAAGCCCAACGCCGATTACGCCGGCAGCGAAGGTGTCGGCTGGAACTTCCGCATGTTCCGCGGGTCGGGCAGCAGCTCCGGCCTCGATGTTTTGAGCGGCGTGCCCTACGTGCTCGGCAAGTGGACGCACGTGGTGGTGGTGTATGATCCCAAGAACGTCACCGATGCCACCGTCACCATGTACATCGACGGCAAGGAAGCCGTCTCCAAGGCCTGGACAGGCGGCAGCGACGGCACGCAAGTGGGCTACTTTGCCAACAGCAACGACCACGATCCGGCCGTCGCCACCTTCGGCGAAGCAGCTTTGGCGATCGGCAACTACAATAACACCGCCGGCAGCAGCCTGAACCCCTATTTTGGCGGCGTGGACGAGTTCGCGTTCTACCCCACGCAACTCAGTGCGGAAAAGATCCTGGCTCATTATCAGAACGCCACGAATGCCAACCGGACGGTTTCCTATACGAGCCTGGTTCAGGCCGACCAACCTTCGGTGTACCTCCACCTCGACGAGGAAGCACCCGGCGCGGATATCGCCGTGAACTACGGTGAAAGCCGCTCAGCCGGTCACGCCACTTACACCGAAGAAGCACGTCACCCGGCGCCAGGCGCGATCGCGGAGGGTGGAACCGATGGATCCGCCGCGTTCCACAACCGCAACGGCAAATCCACCACCACCGTACCCTGGACCGCCGGCAACAATCCCGGAGCTGACAAACCCCTTTCCGTGGAGTTCTGGGCCCGTCCCATGAGGGACCAGCAGGGCGGTCAGTGCCCCGTCAACAATCGCTTCGTCGGCGGCACCGGCCGAACCGGCTGGGTTATCTTCCAGCGCAACCCCAACACCACCTACCCGGCCTCCGAAGGCCACGGTTGGAACTTCCGCATGTTCCGCGGTGTCGGAAGCAGCGGTGCGGATGTGAATACCGACACCGATTACCGCATCGGCGAATGGCAGCATTTGGCCTTCACCTGGGAACCGGTGACCGACAACGGTGATCCGAGTGGCAATGGAAACAACCAGTGGGAGGGAATCCTGACCGCCTACGTCAACGGCGTCGCCGTCAACACCAACAGCGCCGCCTTCTACGCCGCCAATTTGCAAACCCCAGAAGACAGCAGCGTCGCGGCGGATCTGGGTATCGGCGCCTACAACGCCAAGTCGGGTCTGGGCAGCAATCCGTTCGAAGGCAACGTCGATGAGTTCGCCATCTACGGCGACTATCTGCTCAAGCCCGAACAGGTCTTGGCCCACTATCAGGCGGGCACGAACGCCCACCCGGCCGTTCCCTACGAGAATCTGGTCATCACCGCCCCCTTCACGGGCCCCGAGCGCAAAGGCCCGGCCACCTACCTGCGCTTCAACGAAGGCGCGGTATCGCCGCTGGCCAACGCAGGTAGCCTCGAGGCCGATGCCGACGGTCATGGCGTTCTGGCCAACACGTCGGCCGCCGGCCCACGTCCGCCGGCCTTCAAGGGCTTCGAAGCCAACAACAATGCCCTAGACTTGGCCACGACCAAAGCCTTCGGTGCCCTCGATGACTTGGGAGGCCTGAAGCTTTCCGATCGCGTCACCTTCAGCGCCTGGATCCAGCCGGGAACGCTCACGGCCGAAACCTCACCCGCGCGCATCGTGGCCCGGGGTCCGGTGACCGCGAGTTCCTTCGTGGCCCAGATCTTCGAGCAGGCCAAGGAAATCACCGCGCTCAACACCAACACCACGGAGATCTCGCTCCGCATCGAATCCGTCAACGGCGCGCTCAACTACTCCTTCGGATCTAGCGAGTACACCGGCGCTCCCGACCTGACGGTGGAGCGGGCCCTCGCCCCGGTTCCCGCCGCCGACCTCACGGCCGGCCAATGGGTGCAATTGAGCGGTGTGTACGATGGCACCCACTGGCGCCTGTACCGCAACGGCACTGAAATCGCCTCGGCCGCGGGAACCGGCAAGGCCATCGCCGCCACCGGAGCCGACTGGGCCATCGGTTCCACCGGCAACGGTTGGGACGGAGCATTCACCGGAGCCATTGATGAAGTCGCCGTTTATCCCAAGGCCTTGTCGGCCGCCCAAATTCAGAAGCAGTACACCATTGCTGTGAATGGCGGATCCAATGAGCCAGCCCAGGTGACGATCAGTCTGAGCGGCGCCGACGCCACCCTCACGTGGACCGGCGGAGCCCTGCAGCAGGCGGACAGCTTCGACGGCCCGTATACGGTCGTCAGTGGTGCCGCCTCTCCGCTGAAGGTCACCCCCACCGGATCGGCCAAGTTCTACCGCGTCCGCTAACGCGTTCCGACACGGTTTATCTAATTCATCACCGGGCCGATTTCCTCACGGAAATCGGCCCTTTTATTTCTCCCGGAGCATCCCACGGGCGCGTTTCGTCATAGGGCCAACCCCTGCGAGCACCATCCATAGCGGGAATCCCTCCCATGGTCATTTTGAACGAGAGGCAGCGAACCCAAGCGAGAGGGCAGCAGAATGCTGCAGACGATCCGCCACCGCAGGCTAGACCAGGGACTCGGCCAGGGACTCGGCGGGATAGGTCCAGATCTCGGCCAGGGTCGGATGATAATGCGGGACCGCCGCCCATTGTGCCGCCGTCATTCGGGCCGCCATGGCTACCGCAGGCTCGTGAATGAGTTCGCCAGCCTGAGGACCCACACAAGCTGCCCCCAACACTTCTCCGGAAACCGGATCGGCCAACACCTTCACGAACCCTTCCTGCGCTCCCAGAATCATGGATTTTCCATGGTCGTTGAAGGGGTAGCTTTCAGAACGATAGGCAACTCCTTTGCCCTGAGCTTCACGTTCTGAGAGACCCACTTGAGCCACCTGGGGCGAAGTGAAAACCACCGAGAGCATGAGCCGGTAATCCATCGTTCGAGGGCGACCGGGATTGAGGATATTGTGGGCGGCTACCTCTCCTTGTTGAACTGCCAGATGAACCACCTCGTGGGGACCACAGCAATCACCGGCAGCAAACACCTCATTCCGGGAGGTCCGCTGTTGGAGGTCTGTCGCAATCCGGCCCCGCTCGAGCGAAACTCCGAGGGTCTCCAAGCCCAGGCCGCTGGTGTTGGCAACCCGTCCCAAACCGTGAAAGATTTCCGCGCCCTCCACCGACCGAACCGCGTCCCCCTGTCGGAACCAGACCTGCTTCAACTCACCCGTCCGTTCTACCCGCTCCAATCGGGTTCCGGTGAACACCTCGATGCCCTCCCGCCGGAATCCCTTCTCCAATTCACCTGCAACATCGGCATCATACCCCGACAACAACTGCGGACCGCGTTGAATGACAGTCACCCGACTGCCCATGCGCGAATAGAATTGAGCAAATTCCAAGGCCACCGCCCCACCGCCCAAAACCACCAGCGACTCCGGAATCCGAGCTTCCGCCAAAGCACTGTCACTCGTGAGGTATCCCGCGGCTTCCAACCCCGGCACGGAAACCGGAGCAACCGACGATCCCGTGGCCACCACCGCATGCCCGAACGAAACAGCGCGGCCGTCCGCCAAGCGAATCAATCCAGGTTGCTCGAAACGCGCTTGCGCACGGATCAACCGAAACCGGCCGTCCTCCAACTGTTGACGCCGATAGCCCGCAAAATCGGCAATCAAGGCGTCTTTTCGGGCAAACAGCCTCTGGGAATCCACACGGACATCTCCGGCTGAAATACCCCAGAGCTCTCCTTCCCGGATGCTGTGGCGCAACTCAGCCGCATGAAGCAACGCCTTGGTCGGCATGCACCCCCGGAGGATACACAATCCACCCAATTCCGGGGCTCCGTCGATGACCAGAACCTGGGCACCTTGACCAGCCAGCGTCCTGGCCGCGGCATAGCCAGCACTGCCACCACCCAAAACCACTACGTCCGCCGACAACGCATCCATGGCCTAGAGTCTGGGCTGGGAGAGCCAGACTGACAAATCCATCCCTTCATTGGTCCCGAGGCTCCCGATCCATCGGGCCCGAAAACCCTTTTCAAGAAATCCTTCAAGGGAAACCTCAGGAAAGCCGATCAGAAGCTAAAGCAGTCTTGCGATCATCTGCTGGTAGGCCGACAGGTTCGAAACCCTTCCTCTGACGACCGTATTCGGGTATCCGCATTTTTTACATGTCTGATAAAGGGCCCATTAGTGATTCTATGAAGGCCGCCTATGCGGCGGCGGCCGCGCTGAAAATCGCCGGCAAGGTCGAATTGGTCGACCACTTGATTCAGGAGATCCCTGATCAATACCTTCAAGGACTCTCGAAAAACTCCCGCCAAAAAATCATCGAAACCCCGCTCAATCCGGCGGTTCGGCACGAAAAGCTCGAAAAAGCGGTCGCCATCGTCGATTCGGCCAAACTCACTTCCGAATTCTTCTTCGTGAAGATCCCTGAGGGAGTCACCGACTTCGAAGCGATTGATTCCATGAATTGTCTCTTTCGCGACCGGTTCCCGTCACTGCGCCGCGATGCCGTTGACCCGACAGACCTTCCGGCGTTGCTCAAATTGCCCAGCGTCGTTGGACGCGATGTCTCAAAGCCGCGAAAAATCCCTATCTTTTTCCTGGTCGATGGCACCCGGAACAAATCGTTCGACGAACAACGGACTATCTTGGATATCCAAGGAATGGTGCCTGCCGACCCAATCGAACAACTGATGACGGCCATGGCCTACTCGTTTCTTTACCCAGGCAACGATCCTTTCAAGAACCAATTGGCCCGCGGATCCTTCCCCAACTTCGCCCTCTTCAACACCACCAGTCACGGGTTGCGAACCATGGCCCTCAGCGGAGGTCGATGCCCCATTGCTTCGATGTCCGCCCTTCCCGCCATTATCAACTAATCTTGGGCCAATCTTGGGGCAATTTTGGGGCAATTTTGGGGTTACTCTAAGGTCGAACGTAGGTTGCCTCAGGCAGTTTCCAAGTCGGAGTTTCCGAACAAATCTCATCCCGCAGGACGCAGATTTATGATAGCCTTTGGTCGTGTCTGAAGTTCAGGAAAACCTCGCCCGCATCCAAAGCCGTATTGAACAGGCCTGCGCCCGTTCTGGCCGGCCACCGGAATCCGTGCGCTTGATGGCGGTCAGCAAGAACCAACCTCCGTCCCGGGTGGCAGAAGCAGCGGCGGCGGGTCTTACCCTGTTTGGCGAAAACCGGATCCAGGAAGCGAAGGTCAAAATCCCGGAGTGCCCAAGCCATCTGGAATGGCACTTCATCGGACACTTGCAGTCCAACAAAGCCCGCGACGCCGCCAACCTTTTCAACGTGGTCCAAGGGGTGGATTCGCTGGCGCTGGCTCAAGAGCTTCAGAAACAGGCCGCGAAACAGGCGCGGTCCCTACCCATCCTTCTGGAGGTCAATGTCGCGGGTGAGTCCTCCAAATTCGGGTGGAATCCCGAACGCCTTCTGGGCGAACTCCTCGAACTCAACACCCTGTCGCGACTGGAGATCCACGGTCTGATGACCATCGCCCCGTATTCCGAGGACCCGGAGCGAGCCCGACCGGTGTTTCGCCGGCTGCGGGAACTGCGAGATCGCTGCGCTGACCTGCTGGGAGCGCCGCTGCCTGTCCTGAGCATGGGGATGAGTGGCGATCTCGAGGTGGCCATTGAAGAAGGGGCCACACTGGTCCGCGTCGGAACGGCCCTCTTTGGAGAACGCCCCCGGAAAGCGGATTCTCAAGAGGGCTCCGGCCACTGAAACGGGTTCCCGCTCAGCCCGGGGAAACCACCCGCATCAACCGCCCAAAGCTCCCGCCTGACTGGGATCCGCGATGGCGCCTTTGTTGAAATCGACATACTCCTCGGTGAGGTCTGCCGCGTACATAACGGCCGAGGCTTTCCCTAGATTCAGTCGGATGTGCAGTTCGAAGGTGTCTTCCTGCACCGCCTTCCACAAATCAGCAAAAGGCGTCTTGGTGGGTTGTCCCCGTCGGAGGCTCCAGAGGATTTTCCGGGAACCCGAGGCGGCATAGCCGATGTCCACCTTGTCCTCGATGATCTTGGCGGAGCTGTAGCCCAAGGCATCGATGATCCGCCCCCAGTTGGGATCCCCACCATGCCAACTGGTCTTGACCAGGGCGCTGTTGGCCACCGCCCGGGCTGCGGCGTCGGCATCGGCAAAAGAACGGGCTCCCTCCACGCGGACCGTCACCACGCGGTGCACACCCTCGCCGTCGCAGACAATCATCTTGGCCAGGGTCAGGCAAACATGGGAGAGGGCCGCTTGGAACACTTCAAAGTCCTTGCCCGAGGCCTTGCGGATGGCGGTGTTGCCTGCAAATCCATTGGCTAAAGCCAGCACCGTGTCGTTGGTGCTCATGTCGCCATCCACTGTGATGCGATTGAAACTCGAAGCCACCGCTTCGTTGAGGGCGGCTTGAAGCGGTTTGGCGGCGATGTCCGCGTCGGTCGTGATGAAACAGAGCATCGTGGCATGCAAGCCCGCCGGCACCCCACTGGGAGCGGCGGCCGGACGCGCACCGGTCGGTGACATGCCCGGTTGAATCATGCCCGCGCCCTTGCACATGCCGCCGATACGAACCATCCGACCACCGAGCTTCAATTCGATGGCGATGGTCTTCGGGCGTGAATCGCTGGTCATGATGGCCTCAGCCGCGTGAGCCGCATGCTCCGGAGTGGACCCCAGCACTTCCGCCGCGGCGACGATTCCACCGGCCACCTGCTCCATGGGCAATTGAACACCGATCCGGCCCGTCGAACCCACGAGAACCCGACCGGTGGACAACCCCAGGACCTTCTCAGCCAACCCGGTCATCGCCAGGGCGTCCTTCATGCCTTGGCGCCCCGTGCAGGCATTGGCATTGCCGCTGTTGATCACCACGGCCTGAGCCACTCCTTTCGCCACGCGAGAAACACAAACCTTCACGGGCGCCGCGCATATCTGGTTGGTGGTGAACAGGCCGGCGACGGCGGCCGGTGTCTCGCTGACCAACAAACACAAATCCCGCTTACGGCCCTTGTCCGAGCCCTTGCCGGTGCCCAGACGCTTGATGTCGCAGAAAACCCCGCCTGCGAGGAACCCTTGAGGAGCCACCACAGCCCCATCGATCGGCTTGAACTTCAATTGCACGCCCGGTTTGAAGCGGACCCGGGCGTTGGAAACAATCCCAAACCGCTGGAAGACAAAGGAAACTCCAAAGCATCAAGCCGTCACCAACGACGAAGAACGGCGGCAACCGACCTCAAAACTCCACGATTTGCCCCCGCTGGGGCACCACCACCTCGGCCTGCGGCTTGAGGGCTTGAAGGGTTTTCCCAAATGCCAGTGAAGAAGATTCTTCACCATGGACGACGGTGATCTTCTGGAAGGATCCGGAGAGCGAATTCACATACCCGGTGAGCTCCGACTTACCCGCGTGCCCGGAAAAAGCGTCGATGCGGGCGATCTGCGCCTTCACCTCGTGAGGAACGCCGAAGATGTTCACAGGGGATCGCCCGGAAACAATCAAATGCCCGAGCGTGTGCTCGGCACAATAACCCACGAAGAGGATCAAATTGCGTGGATCTCCCAAGTTGTTGCTGAGGTGATGCCGGATCCGCCCGGCCTCCGCCATGCCCGAGGCACTGATAATGATGCACGGCAGGGTCAAATCATTGAGCTTTTTGGACTGCGCACCCTCGCGGACGTAGGTCAGGTGATCCATGCTGAAGGGATTCCCCTTGGTCCGCAGGTGATCGTAGGCTTCCTTGTCGAAACACTCCGGATGCAGGCGGAAAACCTCCGTCGCGTTCACGCTCAAGGGGCTGTCGACGAAGATCGGCACGTCCGGCAGCCGACCAGACTGGGTCAACTGATTCAGGACGTAGATCAACTGCTGAGTCCGTCCCACCGCAAAGGCCGGGATGATGACCTTGCCGCCGCGAGCCAAGGCGTCTGAGACCACCTTGCACAATTCATCACGAGAGAAGGCCGCATCGCCGTGTTCCCGATCGCCATAGGTGCTCTCGATTTGAAGGAAGTCGACATTCTCGACCGGCTCCGGATCGCGCAATATCTCCTGAGCAGGCCGACCGATGTCGCCCGAGAAAAGATATCGAAAATGACGGGCTCCTTCCCGGACATCCAAGATGACTTGAGCCGAGCCAAGGATATGGCCGGCGTCCCGGAACTCCAATGTCACCCCGTCCACCAGCGGCATGCGGCGTCCGTAGTTGATGGCGACAAATTGACGGGTGGCTCTCTCGGCGTCCTCAACCGTGTAAAGAGGATCCACCGGGGGCAAACCCTGCTTGGCCCGCAGCTTGGAAACATATTGGCTATCGGCCAACTGGATCCGGGCCGAGTCTTCCAG
Source organism: Verrucomicrobiota bacterium (assembly GCA_029865985.1). GTDB lineage: Bacteria > Verrucomicrobiota > Verrucomicrobiia > Limisphaerales > UBA9464 > SXXZ01. The sequence continues at coordinate 14,281 of JARXAF010000106.1, read as the reverse complement.
CATCACCGCGCACAAGTCCCGGGTCGCGAAGGTGGCATAAATGTTTCCCTGATACCCCTGCTTGCACAGGTTGGGCAAGTTACCGGCGTGATCGATGTGCGCATGGCTTAATACCACCGCATCCAAAGTGGACGGATCGAACGGGAACTCACGGTTCCGGTGAATGGATTCCTCTCGACGGCCCTGGAAGAGTCCACACTCCAACAAAACCCGGTGCCCATTGACCTCAACCAGATACATCGAACCAGTGGTTGTCCGCGTGGCGCCGAGGTAGTGGATTTTCACAGTCGAAGTCTAAGACTACTTCTCAGGATTCTCCAAGCTGAACATCGGAGTGGTGTCGGCCTTGGAATTCGGTCGGATGTCAAACTCCGTCCACCCCGATCTTGCAAAAAAACAAGTTCACGCGGACGACCAGTTGCCACACATTGCCCCGTCAAAATTTATGGACGTAAGGTTTCCCAAGGTCGGAGAAGGCGCTGACAGCGGCAAGGTCGTCAGCGTTCTGGTCAAGGTCGGCGACACCATCAGCGCCGGTCAGACAATCCTCGAGCTCGAGTCGGAGAAGGCCATCGCGCCCATCCCGTCTCCAGCCGGCGGAAAGATCACTGCGATCTCCGTCAAAGAAGGCGACACCATCACGGTGGGTGCCGTGCTGTTGAGCCTGGAAGGCGACGGCGGCGCTGCGGCACCGGCATCCGCCCCGGCCAAGAAAGCCAGCGCTCCGAAGGCCTCACGAGCGGCCGTCGTTGAAGACGATGACGACGACATTCTTCCGGCCGCCACCGAAGACGACGGTCCGGTCCCCGCGGCCAGCCCGTACGTCCGCAAGGTCGCCCGAGAACTCGGCATCCCCCTGAGCCGCGTCCGCGGGTCCGCTTCGGGAGGCCGCGTGGTCATCGAAGACCTCGCCCGATACGTCGGCAAACTCGAGGCCAAGGTGGCGCGGGCCGGCAAGTACGCCGAAGGTCCCCAAGGCCTGAGCTTCCCGCTGGTCAACCAAGACTTCGCCGTCTACGGACCGGTCACCAGCGAACCGTTGACCCAGCTTCGCAAGGTCATCTCGGCGCGGATGGTCGAGAACAAAGTCACCCTGCCCCACGTCACCCAGTTCGCCGACGCCGACATGAGCGGCATCGAGGCGCTGCGAGCCCAGTTCAAGGCCGACTATGAAAAGGCCGGAGCCAAGCTCACGCCGACCCCCTTCCTCATCAAGGCGCTGGTCAACACGTTGCAACAGCATCCGAAGTTCAACGCCAGCCTGCAGGAAGTCGCCGAGACGCTGATCATCAAGCACTACTACCACATCGGTATCGCGGTCGACACCGACGCCGGATTGCTGGTGCCGGTGCTGCGCGACGCCGACAAGAAGTCGCTGCTGCAAATCGCCAAGGAGTTGTCCGAGATCGCCGGCCAGGCCCGGGATCGCAAGCTATCACCCGATTCGATGAAGGGCGGCTCCTTCACGGTCTCCAATCAGGGCGCCATCGGCGGCGCACACTTCACCCCGATCATCAATAAACCCGAAGTGGCCATCCTCGGACTGGGCAAAACCTCCCTCAAGCCGGTCGTCACCGCTGAGGGCAAGATCGAGGCTCGTCCGCTCCTGCCGCTGACCATCAGCTACGATCATCGCGTGATCGACGGCGGATCGGCCGCCCGCTTCACGGTGGAACTGGTCAAGGCCATCGAGACGTTCCCGGCCTCCGCGGTGAAGCTCTAACAGCCCTACCCGACATGGAAGCGATCCAGACTGAAATCGTTGTCATCGGCGCCGGCCCTGGAGGCTACGCCGCTGCATTCTACGCCGCCGACCTGGGCAAGAAAGTGCTGCTCATCGAACGGGATCCCCGTCTTGGTGGTGTGTGCATGAACCGTGGGTGCATCCCGTCCAAGGCGCTGCTCAACGCCTCGCACATGATCACCGCCGCGAAGGAATCCGCTCACCGCGGAATCAGCTTCGGCGATGCCACGATCGATCTGAACCGTCTGCGGGCCTGGAAGGAGTCCATCCTCGAGAAGCTCGGTTCCGGCATCGCCAGCCTCGCCAAGATGCGCGGTGTCAGCGTGATGCACGGCAAGGCCATGTTCGAGTCCTCGAACAAGCTGCGCGTGGAAACCCCCGAAGGTCAGAAGTACGTCACCTTCGACAAGGCCATCATCGCCGCGGGTTCCCGCCCGGCCCTCCCGAAGGCGTTCGATTTGGGTAATCCCCGGGTGATGACCTCCACCGAGGCACTCGAAATCGCCGACATCCCCGAGAAACTGCTGGTCATCGGTGGCGGCTACATCGGCATGGAACTCGGCACCGTGTATGCGTCGATGGGTTCCAAAGTCACCGTCATCGAGGCCATGGAAGCGATTCTGGCCGGAGCCGACCCGGACCTCGTCCGACCGGTGGCCGCCTACGCCAAGAAGGCCTTCCAAGAGGTGCGCCTGAAGTCGAAGGTTTTGGAGATCAAGACCTCCGGAAAGCAAATCCAGGTCACTTCCGAGTTCAACAGCCAGAAGATGGAAGAAAAGTATGACCGGGTTCTGGTGTCTGTGGGCCGCGTGCCCAACGGCCAAGACCTCGGCCTCGAGAACACCTCCGTCCAGCGGGACGACAAGGGGTTCATCAAGGTGGACGAGCGCATGGTCACCAACGACCCGAACATCTACGCCATCGGCGACATCGCCGGCGGCATCATGCTGGCGCACAAGGCGAGTAAAGAGGCCCGCATCGCCGTTGAGAATCTGGCAGGCGATGGCAACGCCGTGAATCGCGACTATCTCATTCCTGCGGTGGTCTTCACCGATCCCGAAGTGGCTTGGGTGGGTCTGACCGAAACCGAGGCCAAGGCCAAGGGCATCGAGGTGCAAGTGGTCAAATTCCCCTGGGGCGCCAGCGGCCGGGCCCTCACGTACGATCGGACCGATGGTTCCACCAAGCTCATCATCGACCCGGTTTCCGAGCGGATCTTGGGTGTGGGCATCGTCGGCCACGGAGCCGGCGAACTCATCGGTGAAGGCACCGTGGCCATCGAGATGGGTGCCACAGTCCACGATCTGGGAGCCATTGTGCACCCGCATCCGACCCTCAGTGAGACGCTGATGGAAGGCGCGGAAGTGTTCTTCGGTCACTCCACTCACGTGTTCACCAAGAAGCGCGAACACTGAGTCGGATCTCCTGCAGATTCTCCGGGGTCAAGTCGTTGAGACTTGGCCCCTTCTTTTTGGTCCGATCCTGATCCGACGGACTGACGTACAGTGGGCCGGCATTTCCATTCATCCACCTCGAGGCCAAAGCCCGATCGTCGGAAGCACAACCCCAACAACAAACATCCGGTGCACGACATTCCGAGTCCTTGTACGCTCATTTTGCTTCCCGTCCAACCGGTTCTCCCGCAGCTTCCCGGGGCCGTTGCCGCGCCTGAGGCGCCAGCCGGCTTCAATACATGAAGAACACCCTTCGCCTCTTGATGACCACCACGCTCGCGGCCACGGCCGCCCTCGCCGAAGACAAACTGGATCTCACAGCTGAGAAATCCCGCGCCAGTTACGCCATTGGGGCGGACATCGCCAACAGCATGAAGCGCCAGTCGCTCGACCTCGATACCAAGGCCCTGGCTGCCGGGTTGGTCGATGGCATGAGTGGCAAGCTGCAGCTGAAGGACGCTGAGCTGGAAAAGGCCATGAACGACTTCAAGACCGCCTTGATGTCCAAGCGCCAAGCGGCACAGGCCTCGGCCTCGGCTGAAAACACCAAGAAGGGAGCCGACTATCTGGCCGCCAACGCCAAGAAGGACGGCGTGAAGACCACTGCCAGCGGCCTCCAGTACAAGGTCATGAAGGCGGGTCCCGATGGCGGCAAGAGCCCGAAGGCCACCGATACGGTCAAGGTCCACTACCACGGCACCCTCATCGACGGGACCGTCTTCGACAGCTCCGTGCAGCGCGGCGAGCCGATCTCCTTCCCCCTCAACGGCGTGATCCCCGGCTGGACCGAGGGCGTGCAGCTCATGAAGGTGGGCGACAAGTTCCAGTTCACCATCCCGTCGGCTCTGGCCTACGGCGAACAGGGCGCGGGCGGGGCCATCGGGCCCAATTCCACCCTCATTTTCGAGGTGGAACTCCTCGCCATCGAGGCCGGCAAGTAAGCCCCCTGCGATCGATTCAAAAGAGCCGGAGGTGCTGTTTCCAGCGCCTCCGGTTTTTTTCTGAACAACCGCTCGTTGGAAAGCCCCGCCCCGACTGATCCATTGACGTCGCCCGGATGGCCGCCACGGTTACGGGAACGGACGTCCTCTTCGCCTCCCCATGCGCACCCTCGTTGAAACCGTCGAGACCGCTCACACCCCGGAATCCCTGGGTGCGGGCCTACATGGCGAGCCAGGACGAGTGGTCTTGCGGACAGCCATGTTCGAAGTCGCCTCGGCGCGCTACTCGATCGTCACCGCACGGCCATTTCAAACCTTTCAGTCCATGGGTTCTCGATGCGAGACCCGACGCAGTGATGGCCACCGGGAGATTCAATTTGGCAATCCCTGGGCCATCCTCGGGGCACTGTCGGAACGCTGCGAAATCCTCGACGAGGTCGATCTCCCTTTCCCCCTCGGCGGCATCTTTGGATTTTGGGGCTACGACCTGAAAGGCTTCGTCGAACCCCGCCTCTCCCGGCACGCGGTGCAAGATTTGGAAATCCCGGACTGCCGCGTCGGTTTCCATGGAAGCCTCGTGGTGTTTGATCACCGCCTGGGCACCGCCACGATCATCGCCACGGGCCTCGGTCCCCATGGAGACCGATCCGAACGAGTAGCCCGTGAAGACCTGGAATGGTGGCGCGAGCGGCTGGTCACTTCCCCATCGGATGAGCCAGACGCGGTTCCGGAGACTCCGACGGGCGAAATCACCGCTTCGGTCAGCCGTGCCGAGTTCATCCGGTCTGTGGAGGCGGCCCAGCGTTGGATCCGCAGCGGTGACATCTATCAGGTCAATCTCTCCCAGCGGCTCAGCGCTCCGTGGAACGCGGGTGGATGGGCTTTGTTCCGTCGCCTGCTGGAAGTTTCCCCTGCCCCGTTTTCGGCGTTCCTCGATGGGGAGGAGTTCAGTATCGCTTCGTCCTCGCCGGAGCTGTTCCTGCGACTCAGCGGATCGCATGCGATGACCCGACCCATCAAGGGCACGCGACCGCGCAGCACCGACCCGGTCCGCGACGCCCAGTGGATGTACGAACTGCAGCGCAGCAGCAAGGAGATGGCGGAACTGGTGATGATCACCGACCTCCTGCGCAATGATCTCGGCCGGGTTTGCGAATATGGATCGGTGCAGGTGCCCGAACTGGTGCGACTGGAACGCTTCACCCAGGTGCAGCACCTGGTCTCCACCATCGAAGGCCGGATCCGCCGCCCGCTCACCCATTTGGATGTCCTGGAATCCTGTTTCCCCGGCGGGAGCATCACCGGCGCTCCCAAGATCCGGGCCATGGAGATCATCGATGCGCTCGAACCCGTGGCCCGAGGCCCCTACACCGGTTGCCTCGGCTATCTGGGTTTCAATCGGGAAAGCCAACTCAGCATCACCATCCGCTCGGCCGTCACCCTCAACGACCGGGCTTGGTTCCACGTCGGGGCCGGCATCGTGGCCGATTCGGTACCCGAGGCGGAGTACGACGAAACCCTGGCCAAGGCCAGCGGACTCTTGCGGGCGCTGCAGGCATCGCCGGCCACCGTCTCGGAGGTCCCAACAGGAAGGCGGCTCCATTGAGTGATTCCGTTTGGATGGATGGCCAAGTCCTGCCGGTGGCGGAGGCCTTGGTTCCGGTGTTTGACCGTTCGTTCCTTTACGGCGACGGACTCTTCGAAAGCCTGCCTTGGGATTCGGGCCGACTCTTTCGATGGCGGCAGCACTGGGATCGACTGGCCCTGGGAGCGAAATTCCTAGGTATCCGAATCCACTGGAATGAAACCCAGGTTCGGGCCGGCATCCGGGCCATCACCGCCTCGCTGACCACACCGCAAGCCACGGTTCGAATGCACCTCAGTCGGGGAGTCGGTCCCCGGGGGTATTCACCGCGTGGCGCCGACGTTCCCAGGTTCATCATCACGGCCCACCCGTCCCCTCCGATGCCCCTCGATGGTTGGCCTGCGCTGACCCTCAAGACGTGCTCGTCGTTCAAGGTAGCCGCCGGCGACCCATTGTCGGCCCACAAATCGGCCAACAAGCTCTTGAACGTCTTGGCACGGGCCGAAGCCGAGGGTGAAGGGTTCGACGACGCCTTGCTGGTGAACACCAACGGCATGGTCACCGAGAGCTCCAGCGGGAATGTCTTCTGGTGGGAACCGGGCTCTCTCCACACGCCACCGCTCACGACGGGAGCCTTGCCGGGCGTCACCCGAGGGGCCTTGCTCGATGCGGCCCGCGATTTGGGGTGGGCGGTCATCGAGACGCCGGCCCCGCCATCCCGACTGGCCACTTCCGAGGGCATTTTTCTCTCCTTCAGCACGCGAGGATTGGTGCCCGTCCGGGCATTGGATGCGCACCAGATCCCTACCGACGCCCGCCAATCGCCGCTTCAGGACGCATTCCTGCGACGCTGCGATCTGGAGTGGAAGCCGGTCTGAGTCAACGAATCAGGGCCCGCCGCCAGCGGCAGATCACTTCACAGCAGCGGACGGAGCATCGGCCAACTTCTTGGCAATCGCCGAAGAGGCCTCGACCTTGAGGGAGGCCGCCCACGCCTCGCGGGCGAGATCCCATCGGGCGCAGGCCGCGGCCGCATCACCCACGTGGTCTAGCACCGTGGCATCCGGCTCGGTCATTCGCTGACGGGCCTTGAGCAACCAATCCAGCGCCTCGGAGTGCTTGCCCAGCTTGAAGAGCACCCAACCCATGCTGTCCATGTAGGCTGGGTTTTCCGGCTCGGCCTTTAGGGCTTGTTCGATCATTGCCCGGGCTTTCGGGAGATTCTTCCCCTTCTCGGCCCACATGTAGCCGAGATGGTTCAGGGCATCGTCGTAGTCGGGCTTCAGTTCGAGGGCTTTCTCGAGGTATTCGATGCTCTTGGTCTCGTCACCTTTCCGTTCCAGCAAGGCTCCGACTTGGAAGTAGAAGCGGTGATCGGTGAGCGGTGGCTGGTTGGTGCTCCCCAGTTTTTCCGCTGCCGAATAGGCCTCCAGCGCTTGATCGAATCGCTTGAGCTGGGAACGGGCCACGCCGGAGAGGTACTCGATGCGGAAGGAGGGCGGCACTTCCTTTCGGGCTCGGTCGAGAACGTTCACGGCCTCCTCGGGACGCAACAAACTCAACAGGGCCACGGCAAGATCGGTGTGAGCCGGCTCCAGCCCCGGATTGATGAGGATGGCCCGTTCGAAATGATTGCGAGCCCGCTCGAACTGCTTCTCTTCCAAGGCCACGACACCCAGAAAGTAGTAGGTCACCGGATTGGCCGGATCGATCTTGCGCAAGGCCTCGAGCTGACGGCTGGCCTCGGGAATCCGACCCGAGCGGAGGTAGAGTTCCGCCAGGCGGGAAACGGCCGCCGAGTTGCGGGGAGCGCGTTCCTGAAGTTCGCGGAGCACTGACTCAGCTTGATCGGCTTGTCCCAGTTGCGCGTAGCGGTCGGACAAACGCAGCGCCAAGGCTGGATCTTCGGGCTTGAGTGAGCGCACCTGAGCCAACACCTCCAGGGCAGCTGCCTTGGCCTGAACTTGCCATCGGGCATCCGCGGACCCAATGACCCGATATAAGTCGGCGATGTCGAGGAGCGATCCCGGCTCGGTGGCAAAACTCTTCCGGGCACGGATCAGGAGAGGCAAGGCCTCGGCGGTCCGGCGGTCATCGGCCAGAATGCGAACCACCGCCTGATAAACCGCCACGATCACCGGGGGCCGCTCAGCAGCCCGCATGTAGGCCTTCAAGGCTTCAGCGGTACGTCCGACCGAAGTCAGTGCGACACCATGCAGGGCGTGGAGTTCTCCGGGCGCATCAGGTCTCTCGGCAACCCGATCCAGCAACTTCAGCGCACGGTCGGTCTTTCCCTGCTGCAAGAACCGGCGGGCCACATCGGCCACCAGTTCGTAGTTCGAGAGGTCTTTCTCAGTGACCCGTTCGAAGTAGTTCAGGAGCCCTTCAGAATCACCGTTCATGCCGCGCACCAGACCTGCAGCGAAAGCAGCATGAGCCTCGGCACGACGCTCCCAGTCCGCCTGAGCAGCCGAAGAAACGGGAGCAACCTTGGGAACCGGTGCTTGGCCCGGTGCAGACGTCCGGCACCCAGCAACCAACACGGCCAGTACCATGAGGAATCCAACGGGGCGAACCCGGAACAGGACGCTGCGCGGAACAGGAGTCATCGTCGGGGATACTGGAGCCCAAAACCTGGATAGTGCAAAAAACAACGCGGCCCGGTCGTGAAACCAAGGCCGCGTCCTGAAAAGCGGAATATTGGGAGAAACGGCCGAAGCGGACGCGTTACTTCTGCCAAGTACGCTTCTTGTGCCGGTTCTGCCGAAGCTTCTTCCGACGCTTGTGTTTGTTGATCTTCGCTTTGCGACGTTTCTTGAGTGAACCCATATCAGTGTCGGTCTTGAGTTGTCGTTGTCAGTAAACCACCTTGTTCAGCGGATATTCGATGATGCCTTCGGCACCGAAAGCCTTGAGGCGCGGAATCAACTCACGAACCACCGGTTCGTCGATGATGGTTTCCACAGCCACCCAGCCCGACTGACTCAAGCCTGAGACAGTAGGATTACGGAGCGAGGGCAAGCTTTGCAACAGGTTTGGAAGGTCCTTTTCGCGGATGTTCATCTTGAGCCCGACCTTGATCTCGGCCTCGATGGCTCCCTTGAGGAGCAGAGCGATGGTCTCGATCTTCGAGCGAATCCACGGATCCTTCCAGGCCGCCTTGTTGGCCACGAGGCGCGGCGTGGACACCAGCAAGGTGTCGACGATGCGCAACTTGTTGGCCCGCAGCGACGATCCCGTCTCGGTGACATCGACGATCGCGTCGACCAGCTCGCGGGCCTTCACCTCGGTGGCTCCCCAGGAGAATTCAACCTCGGCCTTCACCCCGTGCTTGCGGAGCCAGCGGCGCGTCATGCCCACCACTTCGGTAGCGATGCGCTTGCCCTCCAGGTCCTTGACCGTCCGGATCTCCGACTCCTCGGGTACGGCCAACACCCATCGAGTGGGCTGACGTGTGGCCTTGCTGAAGACGAATTCGCCCACCTCGTGCACATCGCCGGCCACGCCGTTTTCATGAATCCAGTCGACTCCGGTCAGGCCGGCGTCGAGATACCCAAGGGCGACGTAACGTCCGATTTCCTGGGCTCGTATCAGGCGGATCTGCAGTTCCGGATCATCAACGTAGGGCTCATAGCTGCGGCTGGACACAGTGATGTTCCATCCGGCTTTGGCGAACTTCTCGAGGGTGGCATCCTGCAGCGAACCCTTGGGCAACCCCAGCTTCAGCTTCGGGGCGGTCGCAGGCGCGGCGGATGCGGTGGCTTTGGTCTTGCTCATCGTTGGCAAACTCCTGGAATTTTGACCCGGATTCGGCGGTCCTCCACCGAACCGCTGCCGGTCTCGCTCCTCAGGAAGACATGGAACTGCCAGAGAAACTGCCGGGGAGCGACAGATTTTTGCATCGATCGGTCGTCAAGACCCTGCAACTCGACAGCCCTCAGGCAGGCTGTAGGATAGCCACACACGTGAACCGGATCCTCTCGCAACTCCTCGCACTCGGCGTTTTCTTGGGACATTCCCCTCTCGCTGTCCTGGCCGATGACGCCCTGCCCAAGGGCATGGAAACACTGGATTTCCGCAAGGTGGTCCGCTCAGCCAAAGATCGTGTCTTTCCGTCGGTGGTGTTCATCAAGTGTGTCCGCGAAGACATGCAGGGCGGCAAACGGCAGGCACAGGAAGTCTCCGGATCGGGGGTCCTCATTTCGGCGGATGGCGAACTGCTCTCCAACTGGCATGTGGTGGACAAGGCCACCGAGGTCCGCTGCCTCCTCTCCGACGGTCAAGCCTTCAAGGCGAAGGTCCTGGGCTCGGACAAGGACACCGACGTGGCCCTGCTGAAACTGGAACGCCCTGCCGACGCCAAGCCCCTGCCCTTCGCGCAACTGGGCATTTCGACCAACCTCGTCGAGGGCGACTTCGTCATGGCGATGGGCGCACCGTTCGGACTCTCTCGGTCCGTGTCCATCGGCATCATTTCCTGCACGCAGCGCTACCTGCCCGGATCGAGCGAATACAGTTCCTGGCTCCAGACCGACGCCTCGATCAATCCCGGCAATTCCGGTGGCCCGCTGGTGAACACCCTCGGGGAAGTCGTCGGGCTCAACACCCGCGGCATGATGAGCGGTGGGGGCGATCTCGGGTTCACGGTCCCCATCGAGGTGGCTCGGGTGGTGGCCGATCAAATCCGCCAACACGGCAAGATGGACTGGAGCTGGACAGGGCTCCAACTGCAGCCCCTGAAGGACTTCAACCGGAACGTTTATTTTCCCGAGAACGAAGGCGTCATGGTGGCCGAGACCGACCCGGAAAGCCCCGCCCGACGCGCCGGCATCCAAACCGGTGACCGCATCGTGAAAATCAATGGCGCGGCCGTGACCGGGCTCACGGTCGAGGATTTGCCGGGAATGCGCCGACGGATTGGTCTCTTGCCCAAGGGCAAACCCGCGGAATTGGAGTTTGTCCGTAAGGGACAGACGCAGACCGTCTCGATGACCCCTCGCGCCAAAGGCAAGGTGGAAGGCGAAGAGATCGAGTGCCGCCGCTGGGACTTCACCGTCAAAGCCATCAACCAATTCGACAACCCGGACCTCTTCTTCCACCGCAATCAGGGGGTTTTCATTTACGGCGTGAAATTCCCGGGCAACGCCGCTCAGGCCGGCCTGTCACAGCAGGACATCCTGCTCAAGATCGACGGCAAGGAAGTCACGACGCCCGCCGACGTGAAGGCCATCCACGCTGAGGCCCTCCGCAACGTGGCCGAGAAGCACCGCGTCATCGTGGTGCTGCTCCGGAACGGGGAACAGCGCCAGCTCGTCCTCGATTTCAGCCGTCAATACGACAAGGAATAGGCGGCAAAGAATAGTCAGCGGCAGTGGGTAAAACCCACAACGGCCGCCCCTGTTCCGCACCCCGGTTCTAGGAACCGCTCAGTGCTTGGGCTGAGGATTGCGCCACTCGTGGCCACTCTTGGCCAGCAAGTCGTCAGCCGCAGCCGGACCCCAGGTGCCCGCCGCGTAGAATTCGCGATTGGTCAAGGGCTTGCCCACCCACGCACTGCGGATGGCGTCCACGATCTTCCAAGCCGTCTCAACCTCATCGCGACGGATGAACAGCGTGGCGTCTCCCGCCATCGACTCGAGCAACAACCGCTCGTAAGCCTCCGGGGTGTAGGCCCCGAATTCAGTGTCGTAGCTGAAGTGCATCCGGACGGGTCGCAACTCGGCCGCGCCACCGGGCACCTTGCCGTTGAAGCGCAGGGTCATGCCCTCATTGGGCTGGAGTCGGAGCGTCAGGGAATTGGCATCGAGCTCATCCTTCGCCGCGAACAAGATGTTGGGCGCACTCTTGAACTGGACGCGAATCTCGCTCGCGCTGAGCGGCAGGTTCTTGCCGGTTCGGATGTAGAACGGAACCCCGTGCCAACGCCAATTGTCCACGAAGAGGCGCATCGCCAAGAAGGTCTCGACGTGCGAGTTGGGCTTCACCTTGGTCTCGCTGCGATAAGCAGGCCGAGCCTCCCCGTCGACTTCTCCGGCAAAGTACTGACCTCGCACAACATTCTCAGCCACCTGCGCCGGGGTCATCGGCCGGATGGACTTGAGCAGCTTGACCTTCTCGTCGCGGACATTCTCAGCCTCAAGTGAACTCGGCGGCTCCATGCCCACCAGCGACAGCACCTGCAAAACGTGGTTCTGAACCATGTCCCGGATAGCTCCCGCTTCTTCGTAATAGCCGCCCCGGGATCCGACACCAATTTTCTCGGCCACGGTGATCTGGACATGATCGATGCACTCGCGGTTCCACAACCGCTCCCAGATCGCATTGGAAAACCGGAAGGTGAGGATGTTCTGGACCGTCTCCTTGCCCAGATAGTGATCGATGCGGAAAATCTGCTTCTCGTGGGCGAAGCGCGTGAGTTCCGTGTTCAGTGCCTCCGCCGTTTCCAGATCATGGCCAAAGGGCTTCTCTACGACGATGCGCTCGGGCGTGACCTTGGACTCTGCCTTTTGCAACAGGCCCACCGCACTCAAGTGGCCAGTGACCTCACCAAACTGACTGGGGTTGGTGGCCAGGTAGAACAGCAAATTGGTTCTGAGGCGTTCGTCGGGAAACCCGTGCACTAGTTCCTTGAGCTTCTGGTAACCGGACTCGTCGGACATATCAGCCTGGCAGTAATGGATATTGGCCGCGAACGCGTTCCACACATCCTCCTGAACCGGCTGCGTCCTGGAAAACTTGTTGAGCGCCTCACGCAGTTCAGTCCGCCAAGTTTCGTCGTTCTTCTCGCGCCGTGCGAACCCCACGATGCGGAAAGGTTGCGGCATCAGTTTCTCAAGCGTCAGGTGGTAGAGCGCGGGGATCAGCTTACGAGCGGTGAGATCGCCCGAGGCGCCAAAGATCACCACGGTGCACGGCTCGGCGGGTCGGCGGGCCTGGTCGGACCGGGACACCAGCAACTCGTCGAGATTCTGAGATTCATTCATACGGCGCGGTAAGAGTGGGAGACAGTCCACGACTCGGCAATGTCCCAATCATTCCCGCTGGCTGCTCCTCAATCAGGGATGCTGAACCGCTATTTCAGCCCCACTGTCGACCCTCGACTTGCTCTGCAGAGCCGCTACGGCTTTCATCAGCCCCGTCAGTTCGGGACCTGAAGCCGGCCTCCGCAACCAAACCTTTGGGCCGGTGTTGGGATTCCCATGACGATTTCTGCAGCCATGAATACCCGCAAGCATCTGAGTCGCGCCTCCCTCCGCGCAGCCTTCACCCTCGTCGAGGTCATGATCGCCGTCATGATCGTGGGCCTCTTGACCATGATCGCCGTTCCCAACGTGAAGAAGTTCATGGAGACCGGGAAATACAACGCCATCCTCGCCAATTTGAAGGCGATCGAACTGGCCAAGACCACCTGGCAGAACGAGAACCGCAAGCCGGATACGGCTGAACCCTCGACCGACGAACTGGCGCCCTATTTCCAGGGTGGAAAATTTCCCAGTTCGGTGATGGGCGAGACCTACAACATCGGCAACTGCACCGACGCCGCCCGACCGACCGCCACCACGCCCAGCAAGATCCGCAACATCGAGGTCGGTGGTCAGATCACCCTCGACGACAAGTGATCGGGAGTCAGCCCGGGATTCCGGGATGGAGCCAGTGGAGTTTGCCCTGAAAATCCACCCCATTCTCGAGCTCGAGGAATTCGAAAGGTTGGGGCGGTTTTCTTGCAGGTAAGGCTTTTCTGTAAGGCTTTTCTTGGAGCTGAGGCTTTTCGGCAAACATCCCGCGGCCTCAAGTCCAAATTCCAGATTCGGCCCGTAAAACCCGTCAGGGCCTGCGTTCAAAGCCACGCCTTGTGTAACCCGTGATTCAACCCACGATCTTTCCGCACCGTATTGGCGGTCCGATTTCGGCACATTCAAACCAGTCGACGTCCGCCAGAACTAACGATGACCCGAGCGGTTCACCCTTGAGTGATCTCGAAGCTCTTGCTGAGTTGGGTGAGGTCTAGAACCTTTTTGACGACGGGCACCGGATTGATGAGGCGCAATTGCCCTTGGCGGGATGCGATGAATCGGTGAACAGAAACCAAGGCACCCAATCCGGTGCTATCAATGGCTCGGGTCAGGGACATATCGACGTCGATGCGGGTATGATGAGGCTGCACCGAAGCGCGGACATTGTCCCGGAATGACCCGGCATTGCCGGAATTCAGAGAGGATAAGCCACTGACCACCAAGGTCTTTCCAATGGATTCAATTCTCATCGCAGAACCAGGGAGAAGTTTCCCTCCAACGGCCAAATATCGACCCTTCCGGCTAAAACTTGAGTCCTAGATCCTGATTCCACCGGAAACCTGCGCAATCCGGAAGAGCTCCAACCGCTGACGACCATCCAACGAGCTTCAACGGCAAACGGATTCTGGGCTCGAATTCCACGAGGATACCCCCAAGTCGAAATTCCAGAAACGGATCACTGGGCCCCCTTTTCAGGTGCTTCGGACGGTTGTCGTTGAAGAATCCGGGTCAGCGCCACAAAACCCTCCAACGATACTTTTTCA
>JARXAF010000118.1 GCA_029865985.1 Verrucomicrobiota bacterium | reverse complement strand
AACGGGGATTTGTAGCGGTTCGAGCCATCGCCGGAAGTTGGCGTGAAGCTGCTGGGCCAGGATTTCGGTGGGGGCCATCACCACGGCCGAGTACCCGCTTTCGAGCGCCATCAGCGCCGCCGCGGCCGCCACCAGCGTCTTACCCGAGCCCACGTCGCCCTGGAGCAGTCGGCGCATGGGCACTGTCCCGCCCATGTCCTCTCGGATCTCGCGCAACACCCGGTTCTGGGCCTGTGTTGGCCGGAACCCGAGTCGCGCCAGAAAAGGGCGCATGAGCGAATTGTCGCCTTGGCAGGGCAGGGCAGTGGCCTTGGATTCCAAATTGAGGCGGCGGCGCTGGATCTCGAATTGCAGCGCGATGAACTCGTCGAGCGCGAGGCGTTGCCGGCCCCGTTCCGCATCGGTGTCGGAGACCGGAAAATGCAAATCCCGGATCGCTTGCGCCCGCGAAGGCCACTCCTGGGCGAGCAGCGGTATTTCCTGCTGGCCGTCCGCGGAGGCTGTCCAGCCCGACCGGCTGGCTTCGGCCAACAAATCCGGATCCGCCTCCGGGATGCGCTCGCCGAAGGCTTTCAGCGCGTTCCAGGCAATCCATCGCCGCGCCCGCTGGGTGAGGCCGTCGGTGAGGCTGTAGAGGGGCACCCACCGGCCGACGTGGAGGCTGGGTTCTTCGGCTAGATCCGCGGTCCCGGAAGCCCCAGCGGCTCCGGTAACGACGGTCTCCGGATCGGCCTCGCGGGTGACCGAGGATAGGGTCTCGGTCTCCGGATGGTCCATGGCCTTGGGGCGCAGCGAGCGGACCTTGCCGTGCACCACCAGTTCATCGCCGACGTCGAAGAACCGTTCCATCTGGGGCAGGTTCCACCAGCGGCAATGGAGGTGGGCGCTGCCGTCGTCGAGGATGACTTCGAAGACGCTGCGCCCGGTGCGGGCGAAGGTCTTGTTGCCCATCGCGATAACCTTACCCGACACCGTCGTCTTCTGGCCCTCCTGCAACTCCCGGATCTTGCTGAATTGGCGTCGGTCTTCGTGGCGGCGCGGTGCGTCCAGCAACAGGTCGCCCACGGTAAGGATGCCCCGTTTGGCCAACAGTCGTGCCCGCGCCGAACCCACCCCGGCCACCGCCGACACCGGCGATTCCAGGCCAGTCGTTTCCGCGGAGGCGTGTGCCCCGGTGCTGGTCATTGCCGCAACGGGAGCAGCAGCGAGTACCGATTTCGGCACTGGTGCCTGCTCTGGTGTCGCAGCGTTGTTGGTCTCCTTCCCCATGCAAGTTCCTGGGCAAACTCTCCGTCAGCCCTCCGATTCGGGGCAACCTTGAAGGCTATGTGCTGGATATCTGAGATGGCATGCCGGTTGCCCGATGGGCATCCGTGGTGGAGGTGGTGTGAATGCCGTTTGCGGAACGAACGACAGCCGACACTAGGGACTGCCATCGTCCGGCTTGGCCGCGGATCAGGGGCGGACCTTGAGACTCGCAGCCCGGGCGAGCCGGCGCTGGTTTTTGTCGAAGGTGAGCAGTTCGGTCGCATCCAGGTGGAGCGCTGTGGCGACGTGGAGAATGTCGAGACCGCGGTGACCGCCGGTCTTCGTATGTCGGCGCGAGAGCAGTTCTGCGCGGCTGAGCACATCGGTCCATTCGGCCGTAGCCAGCACGACCGCACCGCTGTCGAGATCGGATTGAAGGTCGGCCAGAGCCTGGTCGGCGTGAGTCTGCGGGAATCCTTTGGCCGGATTCTGCCGGTGCAGCCACGCCTGGAAGCGCATCCCCTGGCGGAATTCATGCAGCAGCAGGGTCGAGACATGCAGCGGCTCCTTCATCTCGGCAAAATGGGCGGCGGCCGCCGGAGAATTGTCCTGCCTCCGGTAGAGCGCACACAGAAAGGAGGTGTCCGGGTAGGCGATCATCCTTCTTCGCCCCCCAACTCGGCCGCACGCATTGCCTCGACCTCCTTGGCGGAGAAGACCCGATCGCCCCAGGTGGTGCGAAGTCGTGCCATGATGTCGGGCTTTACAAGCCGGGGCGGCTGAGCGGGTTGGGCAGGCACGAGGCGGGCGAAGAACTTGCCTGCTTTGGTGATGACGACCTCCTCTCCGTTCTCGATCCACGCGGCCACTCTGGCGAACTCGTTCCGAAGGTCTCTGACCGTGGCCGTCTTCATTGTGAGACACAAAGTGTATCACCACGCGGATGATGTCAACGAGGTCACCCACTGGGCGACCGCAGGAGGATCGGTTGGGAGTCGGTGTGGCCAGTCACTCCATCGGGGACAAAATGGGCAAACCGGGGAAATAGGTGCGGAGATAGCCGCGATCGATGGCGGCGAGACGGTCGGCCTGCACACTGGCGTGAGCGGCGATGAGAAAGTCCGGTATGAGGTGCTGTCGTGGCCCACCTTCCCGCCGGTACCTTAGGAATATCTGGCCTGCGCGGTAAGCCGCAGCCGGGGTGATGGGATCATAGAAAATGTGGAGGCGGTCCAAGTCGGCGAGGGCCGATTCCACGCTGGGATAGGCGATGGAGAACTCGGAGAAAGCGATCGGGGAGATGATCAATTCGCCTTGAAGGGCCGCCAGTTGAAGGCTGTTCCGCCAAGCCTCCCAACCGGGTTGTTTCCGGTACAGAAGGATCAGGACCGAGCTGTCGAGGGCGGTGCGCATGGCGGCGGCTATTCAAGGCTGAGCGGGTGAGGGCAATTCGACCGGTCCCCGCAATTGGTCGAGAACTTCTGGGATGCTCAACCCGGCCCACGGGTCCGTGGCATCGGTTCCAAATTGCTCCCAGGCTTCGGCTGGAATGGCCTTGGTGGCTTTCAAAAAGGGAGAGGTTTCATCGAATTCCAAGATGTCGCCCGGCTTGAGGTGAAGACGGTTGCGGATGTCGATGGGGATGGTGATTTGGCCCTTGGAAGTAAGAGTGGCCTTCATTGAAAACAGGTAAGATTTAAATGTAAGGAATTCAACAGAGATCTGTGAATCAGGTCATTCACCGTCGTGCGACGCTGCTCCTTCTCTGCCTTTCCGGTTGGTCTCCGGGATGGGCGGCGATACGGTTCCGAGATCCATGGCTACCATCGCTGTTTTGGGGACATTCGACACGAAGGGGGAAGAGCATCGCTATGTGGCGGATCGCATCCGGGAGCACGGGCATGCGGTGCTGCTCATCGATGTGGGTACGCTGGGGCCGGCGACGCTGGAGGCCCAGGTGACCCGTGAGGACGTGGCTCGAGAAGCCGGTGCCGATTTGGCCGCGGTGGTCGCCCGGCGCGATCGCGGCGAGGCGGTGGCCCTGATGACCCGGGCGGCTCCGTTGGTGCTGGCGCGGTTGCAGCGCGAAGGCCGCATCGACGGGGTGATCTCGCTGGGCGGCGGTGGCGGTACAGCCATTTGCACGTCGGCCATGCGCTCGCTGCCCGTGGGTTTTCCCAAGCTCATGGTTTCCACGTTGGCCAGCGGCAATACAGCCCCCTACGTCGGCGTGAAGGACATCGTGATGATGCCCAGCGTCGTGGATGTGGCGGGCATCAACCGGTTGTCGCGCGTGATCCTGGCCCAGGCGGCCGGGGCCATTTGCGGCATGGTGTCGGCGCGTCCGCCCGAGGCCGTGCTCAAGCCGGTGATCGTGGCTTCGCAGTTCGGCAACACCACGGCCTGCGTGACCCGCGCCCGCGAGATCCTCGAGGCCGCCGCTTACGAGGTGATGATCTTCGCGGCCACCGGCACGGGCGGCCGAACGCTGGAGTCGCTGGTGGAGAGCGGGCTGGTCTCCGGCGTGTTGGACATCACCACCACCGAATGGGCCGATGAACTCGTGGGCGGGGTCTTGAATGCCGGCCCCACGCGCTGCGAAGCCGCGGCCCGTGCGGGGGTGCCGGCCATCGTGACGCCCGGATGTCTCGACATGGTCAATTTCGGTGAACCGGCCACGGTGCCAGCCCGATTCGCGAATCGCCGATTCTACCACCACAATGCCCAGGTGACGCTCATGCGCACCAACCCCGAGGAATGCGCCCAGTTGGGCCGGATTCTCGCCGAGAAGTGCAACCTGTCGAAGGGACCGATCCGGGTGTTCATCCCGCTGCGGGGCATCAGCGTCATCAGTGCTCCGGGGCAGCCCTTCCATTGGCCCGAGGCCGATGCGGCACTCTTCGAGGCCTGGAAGTCGAACTTGCGCCAGGACATCCCGGTCACCGAGTACGACGGCAACATCAACGATCCGGAGTTTGCCCGCTTGTGCGCCGAGGGGCTGCTGGCACTGATGCGCCGCTGACCGCGGGGTCCGTCTCGAAACCCACTCTCTGAACCGACGCCACTCCCATGACGATCGTCCTTGATCCGCGCTGCACCGGCTACCATCAGCCCGGTCATCCCGAGAAACCCAATCGCGTGGCCCGAACGGCCGACCTTTTGCGCCTGCAGAAACCGATCGCGCTGCAATGGGCCGAGCCCGCGGAGGTTGCCGATGCACTGCTGCTGCGGGGACACACGCCCGAACACCTCGCCCGATTGAAGGTGGAGGCCGCCTTCGATGCGGATACTCCGTGGCACCCGGACATCGAGGGCCATGCGCGTCGTTCCGTCGGGGCCGCGGTGCGCGCGATGGAACTGGCGGCCTCCGGTGAGCCGGCCTTCGCGCTGATGCGTCCGCCCGGACACCATGCCGAACGGGATCGGGCCATGGGGTTCTGTTACTATTCGTCGATGGCCCTGACGGTGCTCGAGGCCCGCGCCCGTGGATTGGGGCCTGTGGCGGTGTTCGACTTCGATGTCCACCACGGCAATGGCACCGAGGATGTCTTGAAGGGAGTGGAGGGGGTTGCCTTCGCCTCGGTGCATCAGGGCGATACCTATCCCGGAACGGGTCAAGCGGATGTGGGGCCGAATTGCTTCAACTATCCGCTGCCGGGGGGCACCCCCAGAAACACGTGGCGTCGGACGTTGGAAACGGCGTGGCAGCGCCTTCTGGCGACACAGCCGCGGTTGATCGGCATCTCCGCCGGCTTCGATGCCTACACCAAGGATCCGCTGGCCAATGGCACCCTTGAGCGCGAGGACTTTCACCTGCTGGGACAGTGGGCCCGCGCCTCAGGCGTTCCGACCTTTGTCATTTTGGAAGGCGGCTACAGCCTCGATTTGCCCGACCTCGTGCTGCACTTCCTGCTCGGTTGGGAAGGGAAGTAACCCATGGAACTCGATCCGGACCAACTGAACACCCGGACGATGTACGAGTGGATGATCCACTCGATCTTGCCGCGGCCCATCGCTTGGGTGAGCACGGTTTCGGTGTCGGGAATCGCCAACCTGGCGCCGTTCAGTTTTTTTCAAGGCGTGTGTGCGCGCCCGCCCACCTTGATGTTCTGCCCGGTGAACCACCGGGATGGTTCGCCCAAAGACACCTTGCGAAATGTCGAGGCCACCGGGGAGTTCGTGGTGAACACGGTCTCGGCCACGGATGCCGAGGCCATGAACGCCACTTCGGCGATGCTGGGGTTTGAGGAAAGCGAGTTCGAGCGGTTTGGGGTCACCGCGGTCCCATCGTCGATGGTGCGCCCACCCCGGGTAGCCAGTGCGTCGGTGGCCTTTGAGTGCCGGTTGGACCGCATCATTCGCGTCAGCGAGGGCCCGGCGGGCGGCAACATCGTGCTGGGGCGGATCGTGAGGATGCACGTGGCCGACGCGGTGATCGGTGCCGGCGGATATCCGGATCCCGATAAGCTGGACCTCGTGGGCCGCATGGGCGGCACCGACTACTTGCGAACCCGGGATCGATTTTCGATCGATCGCCCGGTCTGAATCGCGAGAAAATCCCTCACCGGTCCGGGAATTCAAACTCCACCTTGCCCCGCTGGCCGAGCACCAGGTGCGCCGTGAAGTTCTTGCCCGCCTTCGACACGAAACCGCTCAGGGCTTCGGTGCGTCCGTCTTGCAGGAGCTTCTCGACCTGCGGCCGTTCCACGGGTTGCTCGAGGATCTTGCGTCCCACTTTGAAGGTGCACTTGCGCGTGTCGGCTTGGGTGCGTTCGCAAACCCATGAAGTCGGCCCTTCGTAAACCTTGCCTTTGCACTTCGGACAAGCGCCCACCGAGGTGAGCTCGGTGAAGTCGATCTTGGCTTCAGGTTCGGCGGCCTTCTTGCCCTTGGCCGGGAACTTCTTTTCGCGCGGTGCGAATTCGAAGCTCACCTTGCCCTCCTTCATGGTCAGGAAGGCCTCGAACTTTCTGCCCGTCTTCTTGGAAACGAAGTCCTTGAGCAAGTCGGTCTTGCCTTGGGTGAGCAGCTTGGTGGCCTGAGTCCGATCGATGGATTGCTGGAGAATGACGCTGCCCGTGCGGAAGTCGCACGACTTGGCAGCTCCGACCGAACGTTCGCAGATGTAGTTCATCCCGTTTTCGAAGACCTTGCCCGGACACTTGGGGCATTGGCCCACGGGTTCCTTGCCGGTGAAATCCACCTCGGCGGAGGAGCCGTCTTCCTTCTTCTCGTCACCGAAGTCGAAGACGAGTTTCTTTTCGGCATCGAGCTTGATGACGGCCGCGAAGGGGAAACCCTGCCGGGAACGGAACCCTTGGAGCGGGCCGAAGGTGCCGGCGGTAATGAGTTGTTCGATCTCGCGGCCTTCCATCAGGCGGCTGGCGAGGAACTTCGGCATACTGAAATCGCAACCGGAGCATTGGAAGCGGCGGTAGTTCTCTTTGACCTTGCCGCCGCACTTGGGGCAGGGGGTATGCAGATCACCAAAGTCGCCAGGCACCTCGTCACCCTGGAAAGCCTTGGTGCGCTCGACGATGCGCCGGGTCATTTCGGCGATGTCCTGCATGAACTGCGGCCGGGTGTAGCGACCGGCTTCCATCTCCTTGAGCTTGTGCTCCCACTCGCCGGTCAGCTCGGGCTTGCTCAGTTCTTCGATGCCCAAACCGCGCAATAGCGCGATGAGCATGAAGGCCTTGCCCGTGGGCTGAAGCTCGTTGCCATTGCGATGCAAGTATTCTTCATCGACCAGGCCTTCGATGACGGAAGCGCGGGTAGCCGGGGTGCCCAGACCTCGGTCGGCCATGGCCGAGCGCAATTCATCGTCTTCGACCAGTTTGCCAGCGCCTTCCATTGCGCCGAGCAGGGTGGCTTCGTTGTAGCGCGGGGCCGGTTTGGTTTGGTTGACCTTGAGTTCGATGTGCTCTGTTTGAACCCGCTCGCCGGGCTTCACCGGGACCAGGTTGGCGGTGGCTTCTTCGCCCTCGTTCTGGGCTTGAGCTTCGCGGCCGTAGATCTCCAGCCAACCGGCCTTCACCAGCACCTTGCCGTCGGTCTTGAAGGGTTCGCCCTCGACCCGGGTGATGCGAGTGGTGATGAGGTATTCTGCGGCCGGGTAGAACACGGCGAGGAACCGCTTGGCCACCATGTCGTAGATGCGCGATTCGACATCGCTCAGACCCTTGGGCTCCACCGTGGTGGGGATGATGGCGAAGTGATCGCTGACCTTGGCGTTGTTGAAGATGCGCTTGTTGGGACGCACCCAGCCTTGGTCCAAGATGGTGGCGGCAAACTTGCCGTAGCCGCTGCCGTTCATGGTCTCCAAGACACTGCGGGCGGTGCCGAGGTAGTCCTCGGGCAGGGCGCGGGAGTCGGTACGCGGGTAGGTGAGCACCTTGTGGCGCTCATACAGCGCCTGGGCGATTTGCAGGGTGCGTGTCGCGGAGAATCCGAAGCGACGGTTGGCCTCACGCTGGAGGGTTGTGAGGTCGAACAGCGTGGGCGAGAGCTGGTTGCTGGGCTTGCTCTCTTCGGTCACAATGCCCGGCTTGCCCTGGCAGCGTTCCTGAATGGCGGTCGCCTTGGCGGCATCCCAAATACGGTCGGCCCGCAGGGCTTCGTCGGCATCTTTGCCTGCCGGCTTGCTGAAGCGCTCGTCGAACCAGCGGCCGACGTATTGGCCCGCCTCACACGCGAAGGTGGCGTGCAGCTCCCAATAGTTGCGGGGCACGAACTTGCGGATTTTCTCCTCCCGCTCCACCAGAATGGCCAAAGTCGGCGTCTGCACCCGACCGACGGTGGTCTTGTTGAAGCCGCCGCCCTTGGAATTGAAGGCGGTCATCACGCGGGTGCCGTTGATGCCGACCAGCCAATCGGATTCGGAACGGCAGGTGGCCGCTGCCGCCAAGGGCTGCATTTCCTGATCGGAACGCAGTCGGTTGAAACCGTCGCGGATCGCGGCGGGTGTCATGGACTGCAGCCACAAACGTCGGATCGGCTGTCGGGCCTGGGCGTACTGGGTGATGTAGCGGAAGATGAGTTCGCCCTCACGGCCGGCGTCGCAGGCATTGACCAGAGCATCGACATCCTTGCGCTTGATGAGCTTTTGCAAGGTCTTGAGCTTAGCCTCGGATTTCTCGCGGGGCTGGAGGTCGAAGTGCGGCGGAATGACCGGCAGAGCGTTGAAACTCCACTTGCCCTTCTTGGCCTCGAAGGCCTCCGGAGCGCGGATTTCGAGCAGGTGACCGACGGCCGAGGCGACGATGGTGTCGTCCCGTTCAAAGTAGTCATCGACCCGTTTGAACCCACCGAGGGCTTTGGCGATGTCCGCGGCGACGGAAGGTTTTTCGGCGATGACGAGGGCTTTTCCCATGAAAGGATTGGTCGGGACCTCTACCTGTCGGATCAGGTCCCGGGCAAGGAGTTCTTTTGGTAGACGCAGTTTACTTCCATGTATTCGGAAGGTGTGATCCGGGTTTTTCAGACGAAATTTGTCGAAAATATCCCGGGCGTCGCTGGCCATCGTTTCCAAGTAGGCCTAAGCTTCGGCATGCGCGTCTCGAAATTGCTGCATACCCGGTACCGACTCAACGATTTGGAACGTTCGGTGCGTTTCTACAAAGAGGTGTTGGGGTTGGAGGAGGTCCGTCGACACAAGTCGCCCCGCGGCTCGGAGTTGGTGTTCTTGAAGGCCCCGGAGAGCGAGGAGACCATCGAGTTGTGCCATTTTCCGTCCAGCGGACCGGTGGAGGTTCAGGCCGATCTCACCCACTTGGCCTTCGAGGTTGCTAGCCTGGAGGCCTTCGGCGAGCACCTGTCCAAACTCGGCCTCCGATACAGCGATGGCCCCACCTACAAGCCGGATGGGTCTGGAGGTTTTGCCTTTGTGGATGCGCCGGAGGGGTACGAAATCGAACTTATCCAGCGTTCACCGGTGGCCACGTCGGGCGCGGCAACGTATTGATGCGCCTGAATGGGCGCCGATGAGGCTGAGCCCAACATCGTTTGTCCGGATGGAATTGACTGCGCGAAACTACCGTTGGGTTTTTCCACACCCTGCAATGGTGATGGGGATTCTCAATGTCACGCCCGATTCCTTCAGCGACGGCGGGTGTTTCTACGAGGCCGAGCAAGCCATCGCCCGGGGTGAGCAGCTGGTCGCCGAAGGGGCTGAGTTCATCGACATCGGGGGCGAATCCACCCGGCCCGGTGCTGCTCCGGTCGGCGAGGCCGAAGAATTGCGGCGGGTGATCCCGGTGGTTCAAGCCTTGGCGGCGAAGACCCGCGCGGTGATTTCGGTCGATACTCGGAAAGCGGGCGTGGCGCGGGCGGCTTTGGATGCCGGTGCCAGTGTCATCAATGACATCGAGGCCAACCGAACGGACCCAGAACTGTGGAAAGCCGTGGCGGCCACCGGAGCGGGCTACGTGCTCATGCACATGCAAGGGAGCCCGCAAACCATGCAAGCTGATCCTCGCTACGATGACGTGGTCCATGAGGTGGGTGGCTTTTTTGAAGGACGGTTGCGTCGTTTGGAAGATCACGGGGTGCACCGGGAGCAAGTGTTGCTCGATCCGGGTATCGGTTTCGGCAAGACCTTAGACCATAATTTGGCCCTCCTCCGAGGTTTGAAGGTGCTTTCAACGGTTGGGAGGCCGATGCTCCTCGGGGTTTCTCGAAAATCCTTCATCGGCCGCCTGTTTGATGCAGAACCGGATCAGAGGGGCGGAGCTTCTTTGGCCTGTGCCTTGTGGGCGGCCGAATCGGGAGTGACCGTCTTCCGGGTCCATGATGTGGCGATGACCGTTCAGGCGCTGCGGATGAGGGAAATCCTGAACAACCAGACCAACACACGTTGAATTCACTGCTGCCATTCCTGCAGGCCATTTGGCGGCCAACCCTGGAGATCGGAATCCTCGGGGTGGGCATCTATTACGGCTACCGTTTCCTGAAGGGGACGCGGGGGCAGGCCGTGGTCACCGGGTTTGTGGTCGTGTTGCTGGTGTTGACGTTGTCGGTTCGCCTGCTGCGTTTGGATGTCCTCAATGCCATCCTGAACCAAATCCTGCCATTTCTGGCTCTGGCCATCGTGGTGCTGTTCCAGCCGGAAATCCGGCGGTTGCTGGCTGAGGTGGGCAATTTGCCACTCTTCAACAATCCGCAGGAACAGCGAGAAAACCTGGAGGTCATCGTCGAATCGGTGGATCGGATGGCTCCGGTTCGCATGGGGGCCCTCATAGCCATCGAACAAGCCATTTCGGTTTCCGAGACCGTCGAGTCGGGCATTTCCGTGGATTGCGAGGCGACTCCTGAAATGCTGGAGACGATCTTCTTTCACAATAACGCCATCCATGATGGGGGGGTGATCATCAAGGGTGATCGGATCCTGCGGGCCGGAGCCATCTTCCCGCTCACCCAACGGGGCGACTTGCCCAAATCACTCGGAACCCGGCATCGTGCCGCAATCGGATTGAGCGAAGAAACTGACGCGGTGGTGGTGGTGGTGTCGGAGGAGACCGGGGCGGTTTCCTATGCGCACCGGGGCGTGCTGACTCGGAATGTCACGGTCGAGCAGTTGCGGGCCTTCCTGACGGAGGTGCTTGTGAGGCGGTCTTCGGGGCGTCCTGGGGTTTCTTGGATGCGGCGCTGGTTCAATGGAGCTGTCGGAAACGGAGGACACTGACCATGGCTTGGCGCGATCTCCTCATTCAAAATCGGGCTCAGAAACTGGGCTCCTTGGCCCTGGCAGCGCTCATCTGGCTGACCGTCCGATCCAACTTGGGTTTGGATCGCCTGGTGACGAACGAGGTGTTTCGTGTGCGGGTCTTGGAAAACATCCCCGTGGGTGTTCTGGCCACGGGGCAGGGCGAGAATCCGGTGCAAATTCACCCGTCGGTGGTTCATGTCGAGGTGGAGGGCGACCCGGACGTGGTTCAGCGCCTGACCCCGAGCGACATCCAAGCCTACGTCAACCTCTTGAGCCCGGAGGCACCCCGGCAAGGCATGTTCCGTGTCAATGCCCGCGCTCCCGGAGTCCGCGTGGCCGCCGTGTTGCCCGAATCGGTCCGCATCGAACGGTCCCGTTGAGACGGATCGTTCGGTTTACGGTGCGGAGAGGAGCTGTTTTTGATGCCGGTTTTGCCGGTTCTCAGTTTTTCCACCCTGGGTTGCTCAACAAAGCACCCAACCCGCTTTCGCAGAAGAACTCCCCGGCGACGGAATTCTCAATTGCCGGGGAGTTTCTTCGACGCAACAGACTATCGCGGGATCTCGTTGAGGGTGTAGTAGGCCAGCGGGTGCAGCAGCGGTTGGCCCGACTTGGAGCGCACGCCGGTGGGCTTGAGTTCGTGCAAATGCCCGAGGTTCAGAGCGGTCTTGAGGCGGACACTGCGGCCGTCGGCAGCCACGGTGACCTGCTCGATCGGCGGTGTGGTTGCATCGACCTCGGGCGATCCGTAGTTGGACTGGTAGATGTAAGTAAAAGTGCGGAACTGGTACGACTCCACCTTGCCGGCAGTTTCCGGATCCACCGGTTCCGTGAAGGTGAGTTCGAACCCGTCGGGCTTGACGTGCATCTCGTGGATTTCGAACGGGGTCTTGCCGCTCCAGTTCATCCGTTGGAGTGCGAAGGGCTTGCCGCCTCGGGCACCCCAACCGCGGTCGGTGCCGCCCACGAACATCGTGCCGTCAGAGGCCAGCTCAAGGCTCAGTGTGCCGCTGTCGAAGCCCTCGCGGAACGGGAAGCAGGCGCCTTGATACACGCCGTTCACCTGTTCCAGATAAACCCGCATGACCGTGCTCCAAGTCTGGTCGCCCACGAAGAGCTGGTTCTGGAACGGCCCGAACTTTCCGGCGGTGCCGTCGTTCTGGATGCCCGAGGCGCTCTGGCCCATTTTGTTGTAAGGGAATCCGATCGCCGGCGGCACGAACTCCGGGATCTTGGCCCGCTCCACGGGGATGCGGCTGTTGCTGGCCGGATCCTTCGGGCGCGGGCCCATGTTGGCGGCTTTTTCATACCAGCGGTTGCCGGTGGGGTTGCCCACGAAGCCCCCCGGCTTGAGGTGCTTGAGCCAACAGGTGCCATTCCAGGGGCCCTGGTTGTCGGTGTAAAACATGTCGCCCAAATGGTTGGTGGCGATGCCGCCGGGCGAACGCAGTCCGCTGGTGGTCGGGATGGTCTTGCCCTCGGGGGTGATGCGCAGGGCCCAGCCGCGATACGGATTCTCACTGGTGAAGGAACCCGTGAGGCAAAGGATGACCCAAATGTTGCCGTCGCGATCGAACTTCGAGCCGAAGGCGTATTCGTGGTAGTCGCCGTTGATGCCCCAACTGTCGGCCACGGTTTCGAAGAGGTCGGCCCGGCCGTCGTTGTTGGTGTCCTTGATACGCGTCAACTCACCGCGCTGAGTGGCGTAAATCCATCCGTCGCCGCGGGTGGTCAGGCCCAGCACCTCGTGCAGGCCCGAGGCGAAGCGGGTGAATTTGGCCTTGGCGGGATCCTTGTCGAAGGCGTTGGCGACGAACCAGATTTCGCCCAAGCGTGTCGACACGGCGATGCGCTGGTCGGGCAGCACCTGAATGGCACCGGCTTCGAGCACCACGCCTTCTGGCACGGGCAGGGTGGAGATGGGGTAGTACTCGGCTTCTTGCTCGGCCTTGGTGGCGGCGAGGACGGGGACGGTGGCCAAGAGCCCGAGGGCGGTGGCGAGCGCGGTGGGGTTCAGGAACTTCATGCGGGAGAGGGGGAAGAGGTTGCGGTTGGGTTCGAGGGATTCCATACGAGGATCACCAGGTCATTTCCACGCGGAGTTCTGATGTGTTCGGTTCGAGGGTGACGCGGAGTTCGTCGCCCACCACGGAGGCCTTGGCGCCGGGGCCCACCTGGATGAGTAATCCACCCTCCACCTTAAAGCCGCTGCCGGCCGGTTGGATGCCGCCCTTGGCCAGGCGCAACGTGAGGGGTTGGGTCGCTGTGCCCTGGAACTTGAAGGTCCGCACCAGGGTCATGTCCACACTGCCCGGCTTGGCCTGCGGTGTTTCTTCGATGGTCAGGCCGTGGATCCGATAACGGAAGGTGGGTTGCTGGCGCGCGTCCAGTCGGTAGCCCAAGAACTGGCTGCTGGTGTCGACGGCCGTCGGCCAGGTGGCCGTGGCGGATGTCAGTGCGGCGAACGCCGGACCCTCGGGCAGGCGGATGCGGTGGTCGCCCAGAGGCGGTTCATAGCCCGTGCCGCGGTCGGTGCTGTGGCGGGCCATGTCGATGAAAGGGCCTTGCCAGAGCAGGGCCATGCGGAGGTTCTGGGCGTCGAACGCCAGGTTGGCCCGCTCCGGATAACCCACGCCGATGGCCCGGGCTCCGCCGCCTTCGATGAAGTTGCGGTAAATCACCGCCTCGTCATCGACCACGATCTCCTTCTTGCCGCGGATGAGCCCGGCCGGGATCTCGGCCTTGGCCCCGTCGGCCAGGTACGCGTAGATCGAGCGCAGTTGTCCCTCGGTGTCGCCATTGAGGATCTTGGTATTCACCGCCTTGCCCTCGGGCCAGAAGGTGGGCATGCGGGTGCCGGGGCGCAGGGCGGCCGGGTTGGGGAGGTAGCGTTGCAGCCATTCCCACTCGAGGCGCTCACCCATCTTGTCGAGGGCCAGCGCCGGAATGCCCATGGAACCATGGGTGGTGAAGGTGTGGCAGGACACGCAGCCGAGGCCGTCGCGGCCCACGAGCTTCCAGCCGATCTTGGCGTCTTGCGCGGTGATCGCGGGTGCCGGCATCGCGGTGGCCGGGGCATCGAGGCGCTTCAACTGAGCCGCCAGGGTGTGGACCTTGGGGCCGAAGACCGGCATGCGGGTGGCCATGTACGGACGCACCTTGGTGCCCTGGGTCAGGATTTGTTCGAGGGCTGCGGCCTTGAGTTTGCTGCCGACGCCGGTGAGGTGCGGCGGGATGCGGCCCTCGTCGCCGAGATCGGCTTCTCCGACCACCGTGAACCATTCCGAACGACCCGAGGCCGTAGGACCTCCCACCTCATTGCGGGAGTGGCAGGCCAGGCAGTTGAATTGGCTCAGGGTCAGATCCACCTGACCCGAACCATTGGCGGAGGATTTCTGGGCTTCGGACGGATTGCGGAGGGTCTTGCGGAGGCTTATCCGGTCATTGGCCGAAAGGTCGAAGCGCGGAGCCTTGGCAGGTGTGATGTCTGCCAGACAGCCTTCTTGTGTTCGCAGCGCCAATTGAACCATGGGCTTGGCCTTGCGTGCCTGAACCAACCCCTTGGCGTCGGTCACTGCATGGCAAGCGGCGCAATTGAGGGTGGCGAATTGATCCCGACCGGCGGCGACCTTGACGGGGTCGAGGGTGAATTCCTCCCAATCGAGCGGACGGACCACTTGGCCGCCGTGCTTCAGGCGGTCGCCCGGGATGGGGCCGCGTTTTTCGCCTGGAGGAGCCCATTGCACTTGGAACTCGGTTTCGCCGCCGCCTTGGAAATACACCACTTCGAGTTCATGCAGGCCAGCCTTGAGGGTGAGGTTGCCATTCTTTTCCGACGCGGGATGGACGCCGTCGTTGTTCAGGAGCGGCCGGCCATCGATGGAGAGTTGGGAACCGTCATCCGACCGGATCCAGAAGCGGTACTTGCCGTCGGCCGGGATGTCGATGAAACCGGAGAACCGGACGCCCCAGTTGTTGTTGGGGTGGGGCAGGCTCAGGTCGAGGGCGGCGGAGACTCCAGTGGATTTCGGGGTCATGGCCACCAGTTGGCTAATGGAACCGGCCTCTCCCTCGAAGAATTCGTAGTTCAGTCCATCGACCAGGGACGGTGTCTTGGAAGGTGCGTTGTTGGCAGAGGCCTGATCACGCACCAGGTAGAGGGCGATGGCTCCGGCCTCGGCAGGCGAGAGGTTCATCGAGGGCATTCGGCCCGAGGGGCGGTGCACCAGCGGATCCCGGAGCAGTCGGGCCAGCTCCGAGGCCGGGTATTTCCGGGCGAGGTCTCCCAGCGGGATGGACTGAGATTGAGCGTCCTTGAAGGCTTCTTCGGTCACGCCTTCGGGTCGAGTTTCTGGAGCGTGGCAGGCGACACATCCAACGGTGTGGTAAAGGGCGCGTCCTTGATCGATCCGAGCCGGGTCCGAACGCAAACCGGAGGGCTCGTTGGTTTTGCGCAAGGAAACCAAATAGTGAGTGAGCACATCCGCTGTCCTGGCGCGTTGGGCGTCGCTCATCCCGTGCATCAGGTCCGGCATCGCAGAACCGGCCTTGGTTTGGTGGGGGGCGTTCAGCCAGCGGCGGAGCCAGGCCGTGGAGGTTTTCAGTGGGTCGCCCGTCAGTGTGGGCGCTCCCTTGGGCGCGGCCCAGTCGGGTATGGCCGTCGAGACCGGAAGGCCTTGGGCACTGTGGCAAGCCGCGCATTGCAACTCGCTCACCAGCAAGGTTCCACGGTCCACCGAGGGCGGTCGGACGCCGGTCTGGATCCCGGCCAGGCCGGGGAGGGCGGAGCAGAACAACGCTGCTGCTGCGGTCAGCGGGCCAGTGACTCGGTGCAGTAAACTCATGGATGTTTTGGAATCTTATGCGGAGCTGCATCCGGTCGCCAAGACTGCAGAGCATGCAATAGTGGGTTTTCGCCGGGCGACCTGTCGGGTCTCAACGCGGCGACGAGGGCCTGCGCAGGCGTGCCGATCCCGAGGGACTTCTGGGTCGGTATCGTGCAGAGGCCCTTCTTTGGGCTTCCGTTCCGGGCCAGACTTTCGCTTCCTTTACGCCATGGGAGCCCAATGGAAGCAAGCGGGTCGCGAGGCGGCCGCGCAGAAAAAAGGTCAGATGGTCGGCAAGCTGACCCGTGAAATCATGGTGGCCGCCAAATTGGGCGGCCCGGAGGTCGAGACCAATGCCCGCCTGGCAGCCGCTGTTGAAAAGGCCAAGAAGGCCAGCGTATACAAGGACACCATCGAGCGCGCCATCAAGAAGGGGGCCGGCCTGCTCGACGAAAAGGTGGATTTCGAGACCGTCCTGTACGAAGGCTTTGCCCCCAACAAGGTGCCCGTGATCGTCGAGTGCCTGACCGACAACCGGAATCGGACGGCCCCGGAAATCCGCCATCTCTTCAAGGATGGTCAACTTGGCCAACCCGGCAGCATGTCATTCTTCTTCGATCGTCTCGGGGTCGTCGAGGCCACTCATTCCGATGCCAAGCGCGATCCCGAATCCGATGCCATCGAAGCCGGTGCCCAGAATTTGGAACCGCTCGACGGGGAAGAAATCCCTGAAGGACATGTCGGCACCCGATTTATGGCCGAGGTGAAGGATCTGGCGACTGTCAGCAACTGGCTGTCCAAAGCGGGTTGGAAGGTGATCGCCAGCGAGATCCGCTATGTGGCCAAGAATCCGGTCGAACTCGGGGATGCCGAAAAGAAACTGGTATCGGATTTCCTCAATGACATCGACGACCACGACGACGTGCATCGGCTGTACGTCGGCATGAAGTGATCGGCTGACTTCAAAGCCGCCGCCGGGTTCGGGGCGTGTCCCGAGTTCTCGGGTCGCTTGATCTTGGGCCTGTTCGGGCTATCGGTATCGGATCCTCCCGGGATTGAACGTTCGCGAGGAACATCCGTCATAAAGTTCTGACATGATATCGCGTGTCTTGGGAATGAATCTCCGTCTCGTTGTCTTGGGGGCATCGCTCTTTCTGGCCGGTGCGATCCGAGCCCAACAAACCGACCTCACGAAGACGGAACCCTTGGATGTGCGCCGCGACGCGACCGTCGAGGCCATCGAGCGGGTGATGCCCAGCGTCGTCAATGTGGAGGGCTCGGCCGATGTGGATCCGAACAGCGCCGACGACCGCCTGATGGCCGAGTTCTTCGGGTGGCGTCTGCAGCAGGTCCAGGAGGCCGTGGTCAGCCGTGGTTCCGGCGTGGTCATCGACGAAGAAGGCTACGTGCTCACCAACGTCCACGTGGTGGATGGGGTGAAGCGGGTCTTCGTGAAATTCAACGATGGTTCGGAGCCTATCGAGGCCGAACGGGTCGCTTTGAACGCCGGTAAAGACGTGGCCCTCCTGCGGCTCAAGGCCCCGGGCCGCAAATTTCCGGCCGTCAAATTCGCCAAGGACGACGACCTGCTCCTGGGCGAGACGGTCATCGCTCTGGGCAATCCCTTCGGATACGCCGGTTCGGTCAGTCGCGGCATCCTCAGCTCGCGTGCCCGGCGCGGTCCCAACGAAGACCGGTCGCGGGGGGATCTGGACACGCTCGACTGGATCCAAACCGACGCCGCCATCAACCCCGGCAACTCCGGTGGACCGTTGATTAACCTGCGCGGTGATCTCATCGGCATCAACGTGGCGACACTGCGTCCGCAAATGGGTGCCCAGGGCATCGGCTTTGCCATCCCCATCAAGCGGGTCAATCAGGCTCTGGCCGAGGTGCTGAGCGGTGAATCGGTGGGACGTTTCTGGTTTGGTGCCCGTCTCAAGGCGGCGACCCGGCCGCTGACCATCCAGGCTGTGCAACCGGGCAGTCCGGCTGAAAAGGCGGGGCTGAAGCCGGGGGATGTGATCTCGGCCGTTCAGGGCGATCCCCCGAGTGGCATCATTGAATTCAATCGGGCTTTGGTGAAGGCCGGCGATGCCTCGGACATCCCGCTGACCATCCGCCGTGCGGGCACTCTTAAGGAGCTACGATTGCGCCTCATCGAGGAGTCGGACTTCTTCAACAACGAGTACTTGTCGGCCCGCGCCGGATTCAAGGTTGCGGCCGTGCGCGGTGGAGGATTCGTGGTGCAAAGCGTGGATGCCAATGGCCCTGCGGCCGCGGCGGGCCTGAAACGGGGACACTTGATTCGCGGCTTGGATCGTACGGAGTTTCCGGATGTTGTGACCTTGGCCCGCTATTTGTTCGGTCGGCCCAAGGGTGAGACCGTGGAGGTGGGAGTCTTGGTGGATCAACGGTCCGCCTTGGGCGTGTATCGCCAGGCCGGGATTGCCACCCTCAAGCTGAGGTGACCCATTGGCGGGCGGTGTGCCTCTCAGCGGTTGTCTCTCCTCAGGATGGTTGAGCGCTGAACATGGCATCAGTCCAAAAGAAGCCATGTGGCCTCATGAGGCTTCAAAAAAGTTGCCTATGTGGCCGCGTGAAGCTATGTTGATACCATGAAATCGCCCAAGAAGCCTCTTCGGTCTTCTTCAGTGGCATCGGCCAAGGCCACGAAGGGTCGTATTCTTCGCGAAGCGATCTCCCCGCCCGGCAACACGGCCGTGGTCAATGTGCGTGCTGCCAAGGATCAATTGTCGAGCCTGCTGGAACAGGCGTCGCGGGGCGCCGAGGTGATCATCACCAGCGATGGCCAACCCAAGGCCCGGTTGGTTCCGGTGCGCGTGCAGCGAAAATTGTACTCCGTCGACTGGGGTTGGCTGGAATCCCAACCCTTGGTTTCAGGCCCGTCGGCAGAGGCTCTCGTCGCCGTCGATCGAGCCGAGCGGGCTCATGGGCCTGGGCCCCACCCATTGGATTGATTCCCCAGCGCATGTACCTCGATTCCTGCATCTTGGTGAAACTCCTCGTCCGAGAGCCGGACAGCGGTTTCTACGCCCGCTTGGTCGAAGGGCACCCGGTTTCGTCCTCCATGCTGGCCTTCACCGAGGTCTGGTCGGCATTGCTGGCTCGTGAACGCGCCGGATACATCCGCACACCCTTGCGCAATGAGGCTTGGCAGCGTTTCGAGCATCAGACCCTGGAGGGTTTGGTCGACCTGTCGCCTGTGTCTGAGGCGGTCGTGCGGCGGTCTCAGTGGATCCTGGGGCGAGTGCATCCGCGGGTGCCGCTCCGATCGCTCGATGCTCTGCACCTCGCGACGGCCGACCAATTGCAGGACTGGCCCTTGGTCACAGGGGACCAGCGCCTACGGGAGGCAGCGCTGCATCTCGGCTACCCAATCAGCGACCTGCCGCCAGATTGAGATGGCCCGATCGTTGGGTTCATCGGCCGTTTTTGGTCGGGGTTTTCTGTTCCTGCGGCGGTTCATACGAGGTAGCTTTGCCCCTCCAAGTCGGATGTCTGATTCCACTCCCATGATCGAGGTTCAGAACCTCACGAAGCGCTACCCCGGACGCACCGCGGTGGATGGGATTTCATTCACGGTGGGTCGCGGGGAAGTCGTCGGATTCCTTGGCCCGAACGGGGCAGGCAAATCGACGACCATGCGCATTCTCTCGTCGTTCATGCCCGCGACCAGTGGAACGGTCCGCATCGCCGGGTACGATGTGTTTCATCAGCCTGACGAAGTACGCCGCCGCATCGGCTACATGCCGGAGAACAATCCGTTACACATCGACATGCGGGTTCGCGACTACCTGAAATTTCGGGCCCGCCTCAAAGGTTTGGGCATCGGTCGCAGCCGCCAACGGGTGGATCGGGTGATCGAACAATGCGGCCTCAAGGATGTTGAAAAGCGCATCATCGGTCAGTTGTCCAAAGGATACCGTCAACGGGTGGGTTTGGCCGATGCATTGGTTCACGATCCCGACCTCATCATCCTCGATGAGCCCACCATTGGTCTGGATCCGCACCAGTTGCGTTCGGTGCGGGCCTTGATCAAGGAGTTGGGTCGTCAGCATACGGTGCTTCTGTCCACCCACATCCTGACCGAGGTGGAGATGACTTGTTCGCGGGTGCTCATCCTGAATCAGGGGCGCATCCTGGCGGCCGATCGTGTGGAAGATCTGGAGAGCCGTTTCAGCCAAGACGGTCGGGTGGTGGCCGAAATCGATGCGACGCCCGAGGCCATTCGGGAGGCGTTTCGCGATTTACCCGAGGTCGCTGCGCTCGAGATTCAAGCGGCGGCGGGTGCATTTCAGCGGGTGGCCTTCACACCCAAGTCCGGTCAAGATCTACGACCGTTGGTCTTCGAACAGGTGCGTCAGCACGACTGGAGTTTGCGCGAATTGACCCGCCCCCGGTTATCGCTGGAGGACATCTTCATCCAACTCACGCAGAAGAAGAAGGGAGGGGATCTCTGACATGGGCGTCTTCCTGACCTTGGTGCGCCGTGAACTCGGGGCCGCCTTCAATTCGCTGACAGGCTATGTCGTCGTGGCCATCACCTTGCTTCTGGCCGGCTTTGGTCTGATGGACATCGTGCAGCGATTGAATTCGGACCGGACGCCTTCGCCGATCCCCGAGATCTTTTTTGCCGATGGCATCGTGTTCTGGCTGATCCTGATCCTCACGACTCCGGTCATCACCATGCGCACGTTTGCCGCCGAGAAGGCGCTGGGAACTTATGAGGCACTGATGACCACTCCGGTCGGCGAATGGCAGGTGGTTCTGGCCAAGTTCACCGGATCGTTGGTGTTTTACCTCCTGAGTTGGTCCCCCTTGATCGGAGTTCTCATCGTTTTGCGGCAGGTGACCCAGCAACCCCAGTTGTTGGACCCGTGGGCCATGTGCGGGGTCCTCACGGGCATCGCTTGCATCGGTTCCACCTTCCTGTCCATCGGGGTGTTCGCGTCGTCGCTGACCCGCAGCCAAATCATCGCCGCGATGACCTCGCTCCTGATCGGCATCGGGATGTGGACGCTCAGCCTGCGCTTTTCACAGGCGGACACCACCGGCGACCGGTTGGGGCGCCTGATGGATCATTTGTCGGTGACGCATCACATGCAGGATTTTGCTCGGGGAGTCATCGATGGTCGGGCGCTGGTGTTTCACCTCAGCGTGACGTTCTTCTTTTTGTTCCTCACCCAGCGGGTCATCGAAATGCGGAGGTGGAAATGAGCGGTGAACCGATCCCCACTCCCAGCGGTGAACCCAGCTATGAGCCCGGCCGTCGTTGGAGCGCCGGATTCAATGCGTTCGTGGGAGCGATGGCCTTATTGGCGATCTTGGTGATGGTCAACTACTTGGCCGCGACCCGGATGCGATGGCGCTATGACTGGGTCGCCGCCCAGCGCCCTCAATTGTCGCCGCTCACCGTGGCCACGCTGAGTGGTCACACCAATGAGGTGAAGGCCATCGTGCTGTTTGATCCCTCCTCCGATTTGTATCGGCACGTCAAAGGGTTGCTTCGCGAGTACGCCCTGCAATCGCCGAGGATTTCCATCCAACTCGTCGACTATGTCCGGGATGCGACGCTCGCCACGGCCATCAAGACGCGCTACGGCCTCGGCTCCAACACGGGTGATTTGGTGATCTTCGATGCCGGAGGCGGTCAATTCCGCACGGTCGATGACTCCGAGATGTCGACCTACGATGCCGACGTGAAGGGCATGATGGCCGGCAAGAACCAGGAAATTCGTCGGGTGGCGTTCCGGGGCGAGGCGTTGTTCACGGCGGCGCTGGCCGGGTTGTCAGAGTCGTCCGGAACCCGCGCTTATTTTCTCCGGGGGCATGGTGAGAACGATCCGGCTTCGGATGACGAGAGCCGAGGGCATTCACGACTGGTCCGGTTGCTGGCCGAAAAGAACGTGGAATCGAGGGTGTTTACCAATTTGCTCTCGGGTGTTCCCGAAGATTGCAGCCTCCTGGTCGTGGCCGGGCCGGTGCAACCGCTGCTGACTTCCGAGGCGGCCGCCATATCAAAGTATCTCGACCGGGGCGGACGGGTGTTGGTGACCTTGTCCCTCGAAACCCTGCGCCGTCAGGGCCATCTCGAAGATCTCTTGGAGGAGTGGGGGGTGTTCCTGCCGTCCCAACTGGCCAACGACCAGAAAGCATCGGTGCGCGGGTTCGATATCGTCGCAAATGCTTTCGGATCACACCCGGTGACTTCGCCCCTCACTCGGGCCGGAGCGAAGGTGCATTTTCAGGCCCCTCGCGTGGTGGTTCCGATTCCGGCCAATCGGCTGCCGGCCGATGCGCCGAAGACCACCGCGCTCATCATGACAGGGCCTGAGGGACGTACGCTTTCCGATTTTGACGGTCGGGAGTTTTCTTATGTCGAGGGCAAGGATCGCCAAGGTGAAATCCCCATGGCTGTTGCGTCCGAGAAGGGCGGTGTCAGCGGGTTGAGCGCGGGTCGAGGCACCGCTCGCCTGATCGTGGTCGGTGATGCGGCCATGTGGGCCAATGGGCCTCTCCAGAATCTGGGGAATCGGGATTTCGCGGCTCTGTCCATCAATTGGCTGCTGGATCGTCAGCAATCCATGGCCATTGGCCCGCGGACCATCTCGGAGTACCGATTGAATCTCACGTCACCCCAGTTGCGACTCCTGAACGGAGTCCTGCTCGGAGCGCTGCCCGGTGGGGTGCTCATCCTGGGATTCATGGTCTGGGCGCGGAGGCGGGGTTGATGCTATTTCATCGATGAACGGAAGAACCACAATGGCGCTGGTGGCACTGGCTCTCCTGCTCGGGGGATGGTTGGTCATGACTGAGCGGCGCGATGAGGTCCGTGTGGCCGGTGCCGAGGGGTCGGTTCGTTTTCGCCGATTGGACCCGCGCGAGGTCATTTGTGTCGAAATTCTCCGATCCAACGTGGCGATTCGCTTGGAGCGGACCAACTCGGGATGGTTCCTACGGTCTCCGATCCATTACCCAGTGCAGTCGACGGGCGTGGACCGTTTGTTGGAAATGCTCGGAAATCTGGTTCCGCGTTCGCACTTGTCCGGTGCTGAGGTGGCAGCCCAGCGCGGGGCGCTCGGAGCCTTCGGATTGGAGCGACCCGATGTCCTGACCATTCGCACGCGTGACGGCATGAGCATCCTGCGCTTGGGAAGTCGGACCGCCCTCGGGAGTCAGTTGTATTTCCAGCAAGTGGGTCAGGATGGGGTGTTCACCGCCGACGCTGGCTTGCTGGAGGCATTGCCTGCATCACCCGAAGACTGGCGTGACCGCCGTCTTTTCGATGCCGATTCGCTGCCTTTTGATCGTTTGGAAGTTCGCGGAGAAACCGAATTTGAGGCGGCTTTGATGACCAACGGTGCTTGGGGGCTCATCCGACCGCTGGTGGCCCGGGCCAACGAGGACCAGATCCGACGCCTGCTCACCGATGCCGCCGACTCACGGGTTTTGGCCTTTGTGAGCGATGCGCTCAGTGTTTCTGCCGATGACTACGGGTTGTCCAAGCCCAGCGCTCAGATGGTTCTGAAGCGAGGCACCAACGAAGTTCTCAGGCTCCAGTTCGGTCGCGCCCCGACCAATGCGACCGGAGAGATTTATGTGCGACGTTCGGATTTCGGGAACATCGTTCGTATCACCAACAGCATTCTGGATGCCCTCAAACGCCCTCTGGCCACTTACCGGGATCGTCGTCTGATGCCCTCCATTGCTGGCTTGGACCGGTTGGAAGTGCGCGCCGGTGCCGAACCCTTCACTTTGGAGAAGCAGGGGACCAACTGGTGGGTGACGACTCCTCGGCGTTTTCCGGCAGACGGTCCCTGGGTTCGGGAAACCTTCCAGCGGTTCATGCGGTTGCGGATCGAGGATTTCCTGGATGATCTGGGTACGGATCCCGCCCGGTACGGTCTGACTCAACCGGCTCGGGAGTACGCCTTTTCCATCGGCAAGTCCAACAGCACCCCGACTCTGCTCACTCGTCTCAGTCTGGGAGATCCCTTGGGCGATGGCCGCCGGCTCTCGGTGCGTCGATCCGACGAACCGGGAATTTACGGGATTGCAGCGGGCGATCTCCAAATCTTGCCGGTATCAGCGTCCCAGTTCCGCGACTGGAACCTCAATCCCAGCAACATCGTTCAAATTGAGATCCGCCAACAGGGTCGCACGCGCATCCTGAAGCGGAATGTCGCAGGCCGTTGGGATGGGGCGGTTGCGGTGCAAGGCCTGTTGCCAGATCCTGCGATTGACGAAGGACTGTTCCGCATCGGTCAGGCCCCTATCGGTCGGTTCCCGGTGCCGAATGAAGCGGCCCTCAAACAGTTTGCCTTCGACCAGTTGGACCACGCCGTGACACTGACCCAGAAAGAAGGTGGCAATTTCAGAACGTTGCATCTCCGCTTCGGCGGACGCAATGCGGTGAACCAGTTTGTCTGGGCTGCCTTCGACTCCGGTGAGCCAGCGGTGCTCACTCAGTTCTCGCTGAGCCTGTATCAGGAGTACATCGGTCCTTGGTTCAGCGCTCCGCCGGTCACCCCTAACGAGACCAAGCCGTGAAATTCCCACAGGGTACGGATACCGAGCGCCTTCCGGCGGCGCGGTCCATCTGGGCCCGTGGAGCCTGGCCGCGTCGCCTGTTCCGTTTCGGGCGTCGGTTTATTTACCTGCTCATCGCCCTCGTAGTGGGCTTTGGGCTGTACCTGAATCAGGTGGGTATTCCTGAGAGCCTCAAGAATCGCCTTCTCGAGACGCTCCGGGAACGCGGCGTGGCGATGGAGTTCGAGCGCATCCGTTTCCGTGCGACCCGGGGCGTCGTGGCTGAACAGGTGA
Organism: Verrucomicrobiota bacterium; assembly: GCA_029865985.1. Taxonomy (GTDB): domain Bacteria; phylum Verrucomicrobiota; class Verrucomicrobiia; order Limisphaerales; family UBA9464; genus SXXZ01. Next base: position 3,981 of record JARXAF010000118.1, on the reverse strand, counting down.
CGCTGGGGCGTTTGGGCGATTTGGGCGGGGAGCGATTCGCAGCCAAGGAAGTCCAGTTGGCCTTGGATTGGAAGAAGGTGCTGGCCCTCAAGCCGGAGGTGAGGGGATTGAGGATTCGGGAAGGTTCGGTATCGATTCCCCTCATCGAAAGCAACCGGGTGGCGTCGCGATTCGATTTGCATGGGGTTGAGGCAACGATCCGGTTGGAGGGTTCTGAGCGGTGGGAGGTCGAAGACTTGCGCGCCTCGACGGCGGTCGGAGCTTTTCAGGCGTCGGGAATCTTGGAGCATCCGACAGCTCTGAAGCCGTCTCCGTCCGCGGTTCCTGAGCAGGGTTCTCCGGCGTGGCGTTCGACCTTGCTTCGCGTCCAGCGGACGCTCGAAGAAATTCAATTCGAGACTCCGGCGGAGGTGCGGCTTGAATTTCGGACCGATCTGGCTGCGCCCGCGAATTCCTCAGCCGATTTCAGACTCTCGGTCGGCCAGGTGAAGTGGAATGAACGGTCGCTTCAGCGTCTCAAGCTGAGGGCTCGGACAACCCCGCGCGCCGAAGTTCCGGGGCAATTGTCCGTTCACGTTCAATGGGAGGTGGATGGGGTGTCGGCGCGCGAAGCGTCCATTCTGGGGCTGCAGGGTGAATTGAAGTCCACTCAACCCATCGACGCGGTGCTTCCCGCCCGGGTTGATTGGAGCTTGAGCGCGGACGTGGTCGAGACACCGACCTTCATTCTGGCCGGAGCCAAGGTCGAGGGGGTGTCTGAGCGGCAGGCGTCGAATGCCATTCCTTTTCGTCCTTGGGATCCGAGCAAGCAGACGCAGACCGCAGCCAAACCCAGCCCGCAGTTTCGATCATCCCTCAAACTGCGGTTGCAGGAGTTGAAGACCCTGAATCCGGAGATTCGCCTGAATGAAGCCGAAATCCGCCTGGGGCTGAATCATGATCTAGCCGGTTGGCATCAGGCGGAGTTGGAGATCCAGTCTCCGGGTTTCCAGAGCCCTTGGGTGGAATCGGGAGCGGTTCGTGTTTCGCTGACGGGACGTCCGCAAGACCCGCAACGCGGGCTCGAGGATCCTTCGTTTTGGCGTTGGATCCGCCCCCTGTCCATCGAAGGCAGCCTGGAGGCCACTGCGGTGAATCACCCCCTCTTGCGTCTGGATCAGCTCAAGACCCGATGGCTTTCCGGTTCAGGAAAAGTCCGACTGGCGGACACGCGGATCGATCTCTTGGGCGGCACCGTGGCGGGCGACATCGAGTGCGATCTCGATACGCGACGCTTGAGTGTCCAGGCCACTTCATCGGCTCACCCTTCAGGGGTCATCCCCGTGCTGACGCCGGCAGGCCAGCGTTGGTTGGGGCAGTTTTCTTGGCCAACGAATCAAGCACCCCGGATCGCCGCCCAACTAGGCTTGGTATTGCCGCCATGGACCAACCGCAATCCGGACTGGCGTGGGACGGTGTTGCCGACGGTGACCATCGCCGGTTCGGCGACGGGCGGTGCGTTTGGTTTCCGGGGCATCACCGGGGATTCCGCGAAGGGGGCTTTCACCTACACCAACCGCATGTGGCGGATTCCGGGCATGACGGTGGTCCGGCCCGAGGGACAGGTGGTCTTCGATTACGAAGGACACGAGGTGACTCAGGATTACCGGTTTCAGATTACCTCCGGAGTGGATCCCAAGATCGTGCAACCGCTCATCGCTGAGCCGGGAGCCCAGCGGGTGTTCAATGACTTGAAGTTCGGCCAACCGCCCCAAATTCAGGGCGAAATCCGCGGCCGATGGTTCTCTCCAGAATTGACGACGGTGCAGGTGGAAATCGCGGCCACCAATGTCACCTATCGGGGTGAGCATCTAGACTCGGCCCGCGCAAAACTCGGCTATTCCAACCGGTTTTTGTCGGTCGGCGAGGCTCGGTGCCGAGACGGCGCACAATGGGTTTCCGTCGATGGCTTTGCCTTTGACGCGGCGGCCGGACTGATTTCGTTCACCAATGCCGTCAGCGTGTTTGATCCGTGGCGGCTGACCCGATTGATTGGACCTATTACGCACCGAACGATGAGCCCTTACCACTTCATTGAACCCCCGCTGGTTCATGTGAATGGCGTGATCGGTATTCGTGGTGACATGTCACGCAACAACATTCGTTTCGACGCCGAATCCGAGGGCTCCTTCGAGTGGTGGAAATTTCGAACCAAAAGGGTTTCAGCCAGTGTTCTGTCCATTGGTAGCCAGTTGTATGTCACCAATATCCAAGCCGGCTTTTATGGAGGGCGTCTTCGGGGGAATCTCGAATTCGAACTCGGCAAGAATGAAGACAACCGCCTGCGCATGGATACCGAGTTGCGAGATGTCGAACTCGGCGCGTTGGTCGCCGGCGTGTCGGGGCGGACCAACCGTCTGGAAGGTCGGCTGTCGGGAACCTTCCGCGTCGATGATGGTCTGACTTCGGAACCCGCCTCTTGGAAGGGCGGGGGACAGGCCACCTTGCGCAATGGATTTCTGTGGGGATTCCCGGTTTTTGGTGTGTTTTCATCCATCCTCGACGGCATGTCTTCCGGATTGGGACAGGCTCGATTCACGGAGGGGACGGCCACGTATTCGCTGGCTCAGGGGGCGGTCCATACTCGGGACCTGCAAATGAAGTCGCCGTCGATGTCGCTCGGTTATGCCGGCTCGGTGACCTATGAGAACAAGGTCGACATGCTGGTGCAGGGTTCAATGTTTCGTCGGGTACCTTTGCTGGGCCCTGTGGCCTCCATTGCTCTGTCGCCGCTCGAAAAGCTCTTCGAGTATCGACTCACTGGAACCCTGGATGAGCCGGTGACCGGTCCGGCCCATGTGCCCACCTTGTTGCTTTTCCCGTTCAGACCCTTTGGAACCCTGAAGGATCTCTTGCCCGAGGAGCGTCGGGCGGTCTCGGATCCCGCGGCGTCCCCAACCTCGAAAAACCCCTCAAATCCCCCCGCGGTTCCCAAACCGTAATCTTGCCCCTGCACCCATGAATCGATCGGAACTCATTCCGTTTCCGGATACTGAAACCCTCGTCCAACAAGTGGCCGGTCGCTGGTTGGATGCAGTCGATGCGGCCGCGGCTTCGGGAAAGCCTTTCCATGTGGCCTTATCGGGCGGTCGGGTGGCCGGTCGATTCATGGCTGCAGCCCATGGGCTGGGGACGGCTCGTGGTACTCGTTGGGACAACGTCCACTTTCATTGGGGAGATGAACGATGTGTGCCGCCCGATCATGCCGACAGCAATTACAAGCTGGCTCAATCGGCCTTGCTGGATCCGGCCGGGATCGACGCCGCACGCCGGCATCGTCTGCGCGGTGAGTTGCCGCCCGAAGAAGCGGCTCGTTTGGCCGAGGTTGAGTTGGCCCGGGTGACCGGGACCGTATCTGGCAGCGTGCCCGTTCTCGATTTGGTGTTCCTCGGCATGGGCGAAGACGGTCATGTGGCCTCGCTGTTTCCGGGAGCCACGGAAGCGGTGGTGAATTCCACACGATGGGTGATCCCGGTGATCGGACCGAAGCCACCGCCGCAGCGATTGAGCCTGACCTTCCAGGTTCTGGCCGCGGCCAAGGAGGTGTGGGTGCTGGCCTCCGGCGTGGGCAAGGAAGAGGCCCTCCAAGAGTCGTTGCGCATCGGTGGCAACACTCCGCTGGCTCATTTGCTTTCGCTACGATCCCGCACGCGCATCATGACCGATCTGCCGCTGCCTGCGTGAAGCGGGCTCGGAGTTGTGGGGGCACCCGTGGGATGACCTGCGACATTGAGCTGATGTGACTGCGCTGATGTTGCCATGACCCCGCCCCATCCGGTTCGACCTTCTGGAATCCCGCTGGGCTTGACGCTGGCGGTGGGTGCGTCCGGTGCCTCGGCACTGGGCCTTCAGATGGTCTGGGCACGGATGTTTGCACTCGGTCTCGGACAAGAGTTGCCCTCCACCCTGGGCGTCATCACGGCCTTCTTTGGCGGACTGGCG
>JARXAF010000171.1 GCA_029865985.1 Verrucomicrobiota bacterium | reverse complement strand
GGAGAGTTCCGCTTCGGTCGCGTGCTGGATTTGCAGTCTCCGGATTTTCTTCCTGGTGGAGCCAAGTACGGGGATGTGGAGGGACTGATTTCTCTGGGTGAGTCAGAATTGAATCGCATGACTCAGAGTGACCCCTCGGCCGCAGCGGCATGGGTGATGCGCTGAGGGGAATCCATCGTTGTTGGGCTGCGGCAAAAAACCGCAGTCTTGGCGGGGCTTCAGGCCCGACAGACGATTGACGCCCCTCCAGCGGGCATGGTCCCTTGGTAAGGCTGTGCGACAACGGTGCTGCCAATGGGTTGTGATTGGGCTCGTGGGAATTTCCCTCGGGTTCCAATGGACCTTGCTGCAGTCGGTTGCTTGGACGGTGATGCTTCTGGACCGCAGTGCCGAGATGGGCTGGGTCCAGGCCATCGAAACCACCTTCGATGGGCACCATCCGTGTGCTCTGTGCAAGGTGGTCCGCAAGGGCCGCGACACACAGCAGCAGACCACGATCGTTCTCTCCTTCGCCAAGACCGACATGGTTCCGTCGGATCGAGCCTTCGAGTTGCCGGTGCCCGAAACAGTCCCAGCCGAGCGTCTTCCCGCCCGGGATCAACGTGCGGCCCGTCGCTCGGGTTCGCCGCCGTGGCAGCCTCCCCGGTTCGCGTAAATTCCGGTCGATCCTGAGGGATCCGGGCTGCGTCCCGGATCTCCCCCCATTTGCCTGCGCATCCGGCCTTGAAACCAAGGGGCCCTGTCGCTCCGGGCCAAATGGATTCGTCCTCAAGGATCGCAGGAATCCCCCCCCGATGTGTTGGTTCGCGCCTGTTTCCGGCCAGGTGCGCTCCGTTTCCGGGAATCACCGTCCGGAGTCTTCCGTCTCAATCATTGGTTGTTTGTCTGTCATGAATCCTTCGTTTTCTACTGTTTCTTCCTGTGTCACCGCACTCTTGGGGGCTTCGGTCCTCCAGGCCGCGGAATCCAAAGCCCTGCCCAAAGTCCTCGTGGAGGGCGTGTCGGAACCCACTCTCACCGTCCCTTCGGTGAGCGCTGCCACGGCGGAGTTGGCCCGAGTCCCGGGTGGCACAACCCTTGTCGATGGCGCGACGGTGCGCCAAGGGCGCGCCTCCACCTTGCGTGATGCCCTCGACTTCACGACGGGGGTCTACGTTCAGTCCCGGTTCGGTTCTGAAGAGGCGCGCATTTCCATTCGCGGTTCTGGCCTTCAACGCACCTTCCATGGTCGCGGCCTGAAGATCCTTCAGGATGGTGTCCCGCTAAATTTGGCCGACGGCGGCGTCGACATGCAGTCCATCGAGCCCTTGGCGACCCGGTACATCGAGGTGTGGCGCGGCGCCAATGCCTTGCGCTATGGCGGTACCACGCTGGGAGGGGCGGTGAATTTCGTGAGCCCGACGGGCCGGGATGCCAGTCCGTTTCAATCCCGTCTCGAGCTGGGATCCTTCAGCTATTTGCGCGGGCAGGTCAGCAGTGGGTTTTCTTCGGGTCCGGCGGATTACTACGCCAGCCTCACGCACTTCATCCAAGACGGTTACCGTCAGCACGCCGCGCAAGAGGCCGATCGCGTGATGGCCAATGTGGGATATCGCATTTCGGATCAGCTGGAGAATCGCCTGTGGTTCACCGCCGTGCGCACCGATTCGCAGTTGCCGGGATCCCTGTCGCTGAGCAACGCCTTGAACAATCCTCGGTTGGGCAGCTTCGCCGGTGACCAGAAGCGCGATTACTCGCTGTATCGATTGAGCGATCGCTTGGCTTGGACCTCGGATCAAACTCAAGCTCAGGTCTCCGGATTTTGGAGCTACAAGGATCTGGATCATCCGATTTTTCAGGTGATCGATCAGAACTCGAACGACCTGGGTCTGGATGCCCGCTTGGTTCACTCCAGCGAGGTGGCCGGGTACGACAATCGCCTCACCGCTGGATTCGCGCCGGTTTATGGCTGGGTTGAGGACAATCGCTTTGTGAATGGGACTTTCGCGGGACGCCCCCGCCGCGGAGCCAAGACGGCTGAGAGCACCCAGACCTCGGCCAACCTGGACACCTACTTTGAGGACTCGCTGAAGCTCAACGACCGATGGAGCCTCGTGGCAGGCACTTCAGTCACCTACGCCCGCCGGGAGTTTGCCGACCGATTCCTGTCGGACGGCGACCAAACCGACACTCAAGACTACCTCGGCTTCAACCCCAAGGTGGGGGCAATTTGGGAAACGGCCCATGGCGTGCAAGTTTTCGGCAACGTCAGTCGGAACTTCGAACCTCCGACCTTCGGAGAGCTTAGTCGACCGGCTACTCCCGGAGCCACCAACGGGTTGGTGCAACTGAATGCTCAGACAGGCACGACTCTGGAGATCGGCACTCGCGGCAAGGCGGGGCGTTTCGATTGGGACGCGTCGCTCTACCAGGCCTGGCTGGAGGACGAGATGCTCAGCCTGCAGGTCGGTAATTTCAACCCACCGATCACCCAGACCTTGAATGCCGGACGGACCATCCACCGGGGTGTGGAGTTGGGTGGGGGATGGCGCGTCGTGGATGGCCTTCTGGCGACGGGCGCCGAGGTTCCGAACGACGGCATCCGCCTTCAGGGCAATTACCTGTTCAACGATTTCCGCTTCGACGGGGATGCAACCTATGGCGACAACCGCTTGCCGGGTATTCCTCGGCACTACCTGCGGGGTGAGTTGAAGTACCAGCACCCGTGCGGCTTTTACTTCGGACCGAATGTCGAGTGGGCGCCTGAATCCTATGCCATTGATCTGGCCAACACCGACGCGGCCAATGCGCCCGGGTATGCGATCTTGGGTGTCCGGGTTGGATATCAGACCCAGCGAGGATTCTCGTGGTTTCTGGATGCCCGCAACCTCACCGACAAGGCCTACGTCGCCACCACCGGGGTCTTGAACCGGGCCACTGCCGCCAGTGCCGCCTACAATCCGGGCGACGGGCGATCCTTCTTCGGTGGCGTGGAAATTCGCTTCTAATCGGCAGCCAGACCCTAAGGTCTCATGAATCCCAAAACCCTTCGGCAACTCCATCGCTGGATCGGACTGACCTTCAGTCTGAGCGCGCTGCTGGCCTCCTCCAGCGGCGTGATCCATCAAGTCATGACGTGGACGCAAGATCCGCCTCCCAAGGCGATTCCGACCGGTCCAGAGATTCCATTGGATTCGGTGCGGATCCCGTTGGCACAAGCCGTTCAGGCAGTGCCCGCGGCGACGAATGGGATTCGGGCGGTCAACCTGAGGATGATTGCGGGTGAGCCGACCTATGTGGTTTGGACGCGGGAGGCCAAGGCCCCCGCTTACGTCAGTGGCGCCACAGGCAAACCGGCTCCAGAGCGCGATGAGGTGTTTGCCGCCGAGATCGCAACGCGGTTCTTCGGGGGCGTACCGGTCCGAAAAACGGCTTTCCTGACGGCCTTCGACTCCGAGTACCTGCCGATTTTCCGCATCCTCCCCGTGTACCGGATGGAGACAGGCGATCCGGCCGGGCGCCGAGTGTACGTGAGCACCATGACCGAAAGTGTCACCCGCTTCACCGATGAGGGGCGGCAATGGGAAGCCAATATCTTCAGCAACTTGCACAAGTTGGCCTTCATTCCGAACAAGATGCTGCGCGATGGGATCTTGGTCGTGGGAACGGCCGGAATCTTTGTGCTGAGCTTGTCGGGGGTGGTGTTGTTCTTTGTCACTCGACCACGGGTTCGATCGGCCAACGAGGGTTGAACCAACAGCACTGCCCATGGCCACGAACCCCCATCAGCCGACGAACGCAGCGGAAGCGGTCCGGTCATTCCGAGCCGCGTTGTTGATTGAGGGCGATCCGGTTTTGGCCGAGCAAATTCGGGTGTTGTTGGAATCCCACGGCTTGCGTTTTCGACGATGGAAGGATGGGGAGTCTATCGGTTCTGGAGTGGGTGGGGATGACCCGCTGGCGATCCGTTCCCTTGAGACCAACGAGACCTGGGTAGTGAGTGCCGGATCGTCGGCCGATGAGGTCGAAACCTTGAAAGAGGTGCGCTCCGATGCAGATCCGGAAGTGGACTCGATTCAGTCGTTGCATCGGTTGGAGTGGTCCTACATCCAGCGGGTCTTGAGCGACTGCGGTGGGAACATTTCTGCGGCCGCCCGCAAGTTGGGCATCCACCGGCGTTCGCTTCAGCGGAAGCTCGCCAAGGTGCCGCCCCAGCGATAAGTCGGGTCCGGGTTTTAATCCTGCCGATAAAGACCCAATTGTTCGGATTCGATGGCGACGCGGTTGGACGCTGATGGCTGCCGACCCGGTCGTCAGGGTCGAGATTCCAAGGCCTTGAGGGCTTCGCGGATGCGGGTCTCTTGGGGACCGGCCGGGACGGTTTCCAGCACCGCTCGCAAATCGGCGGCTGCCCCTTCGCGATCTCCGATCTGGGATTTGAGTCGGGCGCGATCCACTCGTTCGGCGGCGGCATTGCGAGCGTCCGGTGCGATGGCCACCAACAGGTCCGAATAGGGCAGTGCCGATTCCACCCCGGAGCGCTCCATGGTGAAGGCGCGGAGGTTGTTGATCATCCGGATGAGGATGGATCGAGGGCTGGCCGCTTCGAGAAATTCACTGCGCACCGGGACACCGGCACTTTGGCTCCCGAGTTCATCGGCCTCGGTGAAAGTGATGGGGATGCCGCCATTGAACGGATCGTAAAGTCGGGCGGATTCTCCGGGAGGCGCATGGCGCACCAAGAAGTGACCCGGCAGGGGCAATCCGTGCATGTGGTCGATCCCGGCCGATTTGGCCACCTCCAGGAACACGATGCTCAAGGTGATGGGAATGCCTTCGCGGTCCTCGAGCACGGATTGCAGGTGGCTGTTGGCAGGATTCCGGTAGTCGCCCCGGCTGCCATGAAAACCCTGATCTTCAAACAAGAACTGCCTCAGGGCCGTGATTCGGTCGGCTGCGGAACCCGTCTGGGTCACGTGCGATCGAGCCTCGGTACCGAGATCGGCCAATTGGCGTTCCGCTTCGGAAACATCGAGTTCCGGATGGTCATGCCATGCCAGGAGCAGTGCCGCTCGGGCGAGGCCGATTTCGCTCTCGGGTCGGGACAACTCTGCCACCAGCGCTTCCCGTGCCGCTTCCCGGTGCAAGTCCTTGGCCAGTTTGCGCAGGCGGGTGGCTTCACTTTCGAGTCGTTGGGCGCGCTCCTGCAAGAAACGATCGGCCGCCACCGGGTGAGATTTCAGCGCCTCGCGGGGTTCACGACCCGCAGTGAAACTGGCCACAACCTCAGGCGGTAGTTCGGGAGGAACGGATGCCGCTGCCCCCACCCGGAAGTCGCGAAATTCTGCGGCGGTGTTGCGAAATTTGGCCAATCCGACTCGGGAGCCTTGCAAGGCGGTATCCTTGCTCCGGAAAACCACTTCATCGTTCACCGAGCATTCCCAAATTCCGTCGTCCACGCGCCGCACTCGCAAGGTGTTCCAGTCACCGCTGCGGTAAGCGGTTGCTGGGACGGTGCCCAGGATGCGCCATGAGAAGACGTCGGGACCTTCGAACGCGGTGAGTCGCAACTCGCCGCCGGTCGGATAGAACCCGTAGTGCCGGCCAGATTCGTCACCTGCGAAGACCAATCCCGCCGCGCCTGATTCGTTGTCCAAGCGCACCTTCACCTGCAACTCGCCACCGGTCGGGAGCAGATCGTGTTTGAGCAAGTAGGAGCGCCCGCCGAATCCGGAGCCGGCGCCATCAGCCAGGATGCGATTGCCTTTCTGCCGCCAGTGAGAGCCCAGGTAGGCTTCCCACTGATTCGTGTTCAGGGCTCCCTGACGCAACCACCGGGCCATGACCATCGGGTTGGGCTGCTTCAACAAGGCTTTGAGGTGGTTGGCGGGCGTGGCAAAGCCGAGGTTCTGCGTCAGCAGGCTCTTGGCATTGACGATGCCGTGAACGCGTCCCACCCGATCGAGGAGTGGGCCGCCGCTGTTGCCTGGTTCAATGGGCATGGCCAATTGCAGCATGGGATGTCCGTCGAGATCCCGGCGCGCGGACAAGACCCCTTCCACCACGCTGTGGTCGAGTCCGAGGGGGTGTCCGAGGGCAATCACGGGGGCCCCTTGGGGCAGGGCGTCGCTGTCTCCCAAGGGCAAAGCGGAGAGTCCGGACGATTTGACCCGCAAGATGACCAAATCATGAGGGCGATCCCAGGCGTGGATTCCGATGACTTCGGGGGTGCTCCCATCGGCGAGGCGCACTTGGATCACTCGACCTTCGCCGATGACATGCAAACTGGTGGCGATGAGTCCTTCGGAATCAATAATGAAGCCGGTTCCCACACCTTCTTGAAGCCCGTCGCGGCCACGGCCATCGATGCGGACGATGGCGCTGCGGGTTTGGGCCACCAGTTGGGCAGTGGTCCTGGCGGTGTTGTCGGTGGAAGGCTTCGGGTTGCGTGCGCTGGACTTGCCGCCCGACTTGGCGGTCGTTGGCTTCAATTCCGGCGAAGCGGCTTGAGCCGAGGCCAGTCCCAGGAGGCAGAGGAAGAGCAGGGGGAAGCGCACGCGGCGACTCTACTGCCTTTCTGATCACTGGCGAGCGCCAGAGAGGAATCGCTGAAATCCGCCGCCGAGGAGTTCCGAAACGTCGCGTTGGATTTCCGTGTCGGTGACCTCCCATCCGGCTTCGGCTGCTGCGACGTATTTCTCAGACAGTGCGTCCGCGATGATGCTGCGGGAATGGTGCCACTTGTAGAGCACCTGATCGAGGACGCGGGCATCGGAGTGCTGCGGCGTGAAGGAGGTGCCGAGCAATTCGAGCCGCATCGTGGTGATCTCCCGGATGAGTTGGGGGGTGTTGGTGAACCACCAGCAGCCGAACGGATGGAGGTTCGAAAACTTCCGGGCCAAGACCACGAGCTCATGCTGGTTCTCACGCGCCAGGCAGGTGACGAGGAAGCGATTTTCCGGATGGGCGGCGCACAAGGCTTGCAGGGCATTCAAGTCCGCCAATCCGACGCCGTCGCCGGCCATCCGAAGACGGGGGTTCACGGCTCGTTTCACGCCCATCATGAGGGCGAAGGCTTGTCCCTGTTCCCGGCAATGCGGCAGGACGGCTCCTTCGATGAGTCGGGCGATTTCGGTGTCGGCCGGCCAAGTGAAAGAAGGGGGCAGGGACACCATGCAGTAGCGGCTGTCGATGCGAGCGGTCCAGTCGGCCAGGAAACGGCGGACTTCGCCGAGGGTTTGGTCGCTGAGTTCCCGGGATACGTCATAGCCCTGTTCTCGGAGCCAAACGGAGGTTTCTGGCCAGGCGACGAGCAGGGGGTCTATCCGCAGGGCTGCCACGAAGCGGGGATCTCGGTCGAATCCGCGGTCCCAGGTGGGACGTTCCATGGGATCAAACGGGGAATTCGTCATGCAGATGGAGGCGAGGTTGGCCTTGTCCATGACGCGGTTGATGAAGTCCTGGGGGTTCTGGGAAGCGTACCAGTTGCGCAGGCTTTTGAGGTCGTTTTTCCGAGGTTCGATGCCGAGCAAATGCAGTGTTGTGAGAATGCCACGGCAGGCTTCGGAGACGGGGGAGTGTTCGATGAACAAGGTTTTCCAGACGTGCTCGGCCTGTTCTTGTTTGGAGGCGCTCCAGAATTTCTCGAGCGGCATCTCCATTTGGCGAGAGGCTTCGCTGACGAGGTAGTGGTAAACCAGCAGTTCGTCGATGCCCCACAGGAGCATTTCGCCTTGGGCGGGATCGTAGAGATGGGTGTGGATGTCGTGGACCGGCGTGGCCTGGACGATGCGGGAAACGCGGGCGGGGAGCGATTCAGCCATGGAATTCGCATTATCAAATGTCAGCGATCTGCTTTATGGCAACTTCAGATCACGGAATTATCCTGAGGTGGGGTCAGTCCCGCACATTTATACAAAAGGGGTCACTCTTTGTTATTCTGGGGTGATGAGGTGCAGGCACTTGATGGGAATGTTTTGGTGTGCTTCTGGGCTGGGGCTCCGCGGGATCGGTCCTGCGCTCGCAGGGAAGCTCGGGGGAGGATGGAGCTTTCGCGCTTCGCGCTGGGGATGGTTTGATCGCTTCCTATGCTTGCTCCGGCCCGATCCCGCTGCCGCTTCTGGGTGTGGCGGGTCGAAGGGCTTCGCCTGAGGTTTGCTTTGGGTTCGAGCGGTTGATCGTCGGTTTGGAATGTCTTGGTTCTGAGGTGGGGTCAGTCCCGCACATTTACACAAAAGGGGTCACTCTTTGTTATTCTGGGGTGATGAGGTGCAGGCACTTGATGGGAATGTTTTGGTGTGCTCCTGGGCTGGGGCTCCGCGGGATCGGTCCTGCGCTCGCAGGGAAGCTCGGGGGAGAATGGAGTTTTCGCGCTGCGCGCTGGGGGAGGTTTGATCGCTTCCTATGCTTGCTCCGGCCCGATCCCGCTGCCGCTTCGTGCCATGGAGTGTCGCTGGGCTTCGCCTTGGGGTGCTTTGACTTCGGGGGTTGATCTTGGGTTTGGAGAGTCTTGTTGGCTTGTGCTTGGGTTTGGGCTGGGGCTCCGCGGGATCGGTCCTGCGCTCGCAGGGAAGCTCGGGGGAGGATGGAGCTTTCGCGCTTCGCGCTGGGGATGGCTTGATCGCTTCCTATGCTCGCTCCGGACCGATCCCGCTGCCGCTTGGTGCCATGGAGTGTCGCGGCTTTGAAAAGAGGGGAGCTCGATAGTGGGTGCTTTCGTTAATTTGGAAGATTCGTCGGTCGGGAGTTGGTTGGGTTTCATTTTTCCAATCGTGGTTTTGAAACTTGGAAGGGGGGCGGATTCGGATTTGAGTTAGACGATGAGCATGTGGTCACGCAGAGGATTTTTGACGGCAGCAGCTGGGGCGTCTGTTGGGGCTTGGGTGGGTGGCGCGCTAGAGGCGGCGGAGACGGAGAAGAAGGGGTTGGTGGGTAGTCAACTGTACGGGTGGGGGCAGTACTATCAGCGGGAGGGGAAAGATTTGAACGCGCATTTGGATGAGGTGTTTTCCGCGCTGCGCGATGCGGGGTATGACTATGCGGAGGGGAATCTCGACTCAGCCCATCCTGACAAGAATGCCGAATTTGCGGCGAAACTTCGGGCCAAGGGGCTTCGGCCGGTGAGTTTGTACACCGGTGGTGCACTTCATGATGATGGGGCGGATCGGGTGGTGGAACGCTTGGTGGCGGGTGCGAAGGTTGCGGCGCAATCCGGGTTCGAGGTGATCGTGTGCAATGTGGATCCCATCGGACGCGAGAAGACGGATGCTGAGTTGTCTCAACAGGCTCGGGCCTTGGCTCGATTGGGTTTGGAATTGAAGGCGCTGAAGCTGCGATTGGGAGTGCACCACCACACGCCGGAACTGGGTCGCCAGGGACGCGAGTATCATTCCAATTTCGAGAAGACTCGGGTGGGCGAGGTGGATTTCTGCATCGACACGCACTGGATGTACCGGGGCGGGATCGTGCCGATGGACGCGCTCCGGCAATACGGGGATCGGGTGGTTTCTTGGCACCTCCGACAAAGCCGCGGGAAGGTCTGGTGGGAGGACCTCGATACGGGAGATATCGATTATACGGAAATCGCCACTTTCGCCCGGTCCCGGAATTTGCCACGGCGGTTTTCGGTGGAGCTGGCTCTTGAAGGTGGGACGAAAATCACCCGTACCGGGGTGGAAAACCACCGTCGCAGTCGGGAGTTTGTTCGGCGGGTCTTTGGTGCCTAACCTGGCCTTTCGGGGGGGCGACCTCTCCGGTTTTTGATTCAGCCTGGATCTTCTAAACACACCGTTTCGCTGAATTCTAAACGGTTTGTAGCCACTGATCGCAACGATTGAACTCGTCAAACCCTTCCCTCTAAACCGCTCGCTGAACCCGCCAAGCAAATTCACCAATCGGTCGTGACCGGCTGGTGACCTATTTATCGGCTTTGCGGGCGGCTTTCTCGGCCTTGGCGTTTTCTTCGAGTACCCGGTTGAGGGCTTCTGAAGGTTTGAGCCCAAGTCCGGTGGCCGCAGTTTTGACGGCGTCGGGTCCGAATTCCTTGATCTTCTTGGTGGTCGCCAAACGCACTGGCCAGTTTCGCGATCCATTCTGCTTGCGGGCGAGCCAGAAGAAACCATCGGCTCCGGCGGGCCAGGGTTCACCGATGGACATCCAAAGGCGGATCGGTGTGTTCGCGCCAATCTGGGTTCCCAACGGAGGTAGCTGGCCAGCGGTCAGCGGCAGTTGCAGCAACTGGCAGCGCAAAACGCTGGGGTCGCGGGGAGAAACACCCGCTGCAACATAGGACTCGGATTCGCTCAAGAGCGCGGTGAGCGATTGGCTGCTGGAGTCCGTGGGCCAGGTGAAGCGCACGATGTCGATGACATTGGTTTCAAAATCCCGACCGTCTCCAGGCAAAGTCACTTGGAGTGGGGATCCCAGAAGCGGGATTTGCGGCAGGCCAGCCGCCTCGGGTGCTGTCGGGTTGACGTTGGAAAAGGAGCCCGGCTCGCGCTCAAGGCGGGTCCGCATGAGAGCCACGGCATCATCGAGTGAAACGACGTGAAACACGGATCCGGTCACCGGGGTGGCGGGGTAACTACGGCGGGAGGGTGATGCTCCAAAAAATTGATCGGCAGTGCTGCTCCGAGAAGCGCCGCCTGCCAGTCGGATGGCGTGGTTCAGTGCCTTGGCCAGCGCTTGGGCTTGAGTTTCATCGTCAACGGCGATCCAGCCCGACGACACCGATCGGGCCGGCATTTCTTCGTTGGCATCTTGCCAGCGTCGGACGCCGTTGATGCGTCCTGCATCGGTCATCCAGACTGCGAAAGCCTGGCGCTCGCCAGCAAACCACAAGCGGACATGAGTGGCGTCTGGATCCAGATCGGCGAGGGAGAATTCGGTGGATTCGCTCCGGTCGAGGCTGCCGGGAATGCCGTCGGAAGCGATGGTTCTGAATCGCAATCGCCGGCCTAGCACTTGGGCCAATTTGACACGGATGCGACCGCCTCCGGCGATGTTCCGGAATTGCCCGTGCTCTTCGACGGTACGGCGGATGAAATCGATGGTCTCATCGAAGGTCGGCTCCGCCTGAACCGGGGCCACACTCAGCACCGCTGCAAAAAGGGCGAACCAGACTGCAGCGGACACCGTTGCGATTGGCCGCCGAAGGCACACCCCGCTCACGGTCGAGGAACAGGGGTGTGCGCGCGGCATGGAAGTTGAAAGATCGATGGAGGAAGATCGAGGTTGGAAACACCTCAACGCTTGAAGGCCAGCGGAGCCGGCTGCGGAGCGGCTTGTGCCGATGCGCCGGGCATTTCGTGGGCGCAGGGTTGGTTGATGGGAACCTCCGGAGTCCGGTTGTTCTGATTCACAACGCCGTTCTGGAGCAACCAGGCTTCAACCTCTTCACCAGACACGTCGGCGAGCACCTTGCCGTTGATTTCGACCGTCGGCTGCTTCGTCTGGCCGGTTTTCTGGACCATTTCATCGAAGAATTCCGGACGGTTGATGATGTCGCGTTCTTCGAAGGTGAGGTCGTACTTCTTGAAGACGGCGCGGACACCGGCACTCCATCCGCACCAGGGTTTGAGATAGGCTGTAATCGTAGGCTTCGACATAAACAAATCGGTTGAGAAACTTGGCAGCTATGTTTGCAGGCGCAACCCGGGAAACGTGGGATCAGCCTTCACGGGTCGGTTCATATCCCAGCCAAGGTCCGAGCCAGCGTTCCATTTCGGCTGTTGGAAGCCCTTTCCGGGCGGCCAGATCGGACACCTGATCGCGTCCGAGTTTACCGACGGCAAAGTACTTGGATTGAGGGTGGGCAAAGTAGAGACCGCTGACGCTGCTGCCAGGCCACATGGCACAACTCTCGGTCAAATGGATGCCCGTGCGAGCTTCGACATCCAGGAGTGACCACAAGGTGCGCTTCTCGGTGTGATCCGGGCTTGCGGGATACCCACCGGCCGGCCGGATGCCCACATAGCGTTCGGCGATGAGGTCTTCGGCAGTGAGTTGTTCCTGGGCACCATAACCCCATTCCAAGCGAACTTTCTTGTGGAGGTATTCGGCGAAGGCTTCGGCCAAACGGTCGGCGAGCGCCTCGGCCATGATGGCGTTGTAGTCGTCGTGTGCGGCTTTGTAGGCGGCGACCACTTCATCGAGACCGATGCCGGTGGTGACAGCAAAGGCTCCGATATGATCTTCGCATCCTTTCGGGGCGACAAAGTCGGCCAACGACCACTGAGGCGTCCCGTCTTCTTTGACGATTTGCTGCCGCAACATGTGGAAGGTGGTGCTGAGGTTGGAACGGGAACCGTCCGTAAAGACTTGCACCGAATCGCCATCTCGGTTGGCCGGGAAGAGGCCATAAACGCCACTAGCCCGGATGCGCTTGCGGGCAATGAGGTCATCCAACAAGGCCTGCGCATCGGCGAACAATTTGCGGGCCTCTTCGCCATATTTTTCGTGGTTAAGAATCGCCGGATAGCGTCCACGCAGTTCCCAAGTGTGGAAGAACGGGGACCAATCAATGAAGGGCCGCAAGGTTTCCAACGGGACATCTTCCAGCACTCGAATACCGGTAAACTCAGGCCGCGGTAGATTCGTGAAATCCAACCGGGATCCTTTGGACCGGGCCTGTTCCAGGGAGAGCAGGGGAGTGTTGGCCGCCTCGTGACTGCTGCGGAGGCGTTGATACTCGTCGCGGATTTGAGCCACATAGGCGGGCTTAAGGTCCGGATTGATCAGATTGCTGACCACCGGCACCGCGCGGCTGGCGTCCAAGACATGGATGACCGGCTGCGAATAACCGGGCGCTAGTTTCACGGCGGTGTGCGCCTTGCTCGTGGTGGCTCCGCCAATGAGCAGGGGTTGTCGCATGCCCAGGCGCTCCATCTCTCGGGCCACGTGAGCCATCTCGTCGAGGGATGGGGTGATCAGTCCGCTGAGGCCAATGACATCGACCTGATGCTCTTGGGCTGCCTTGAGGATTTTGTCGCACGACACCATGACACCTATGTCGATGACCTCATAATTGTTGCAGCCCAAAACGACGCCCACGATGTTCTTGCCGATGTCATGGACATCGCCCTTGACGGTGGCCATGAGGACCTTGCCTTGGGTTCGCACCTGTCCGCCCGCAGCCACGGCGGCCGCTTTCTCGGCTTCCATGAACGGGGTCAGGTAGGCTACGGCCTTCTTCATGACCCGGGCCGATTTGACCACCTGCGGGAGGAACATTTTCCCGGCACCAAACAAGTCGCCGACGTGGTTCATGCCATCCATCAGCGGTCCTTCGATGACCGACAGGGGGCGTCCCAATTTCTGGCGTGCTTCCTCGGTGTCGAGATCCACAAAGGCGTCGATGCCCTTGACCAAGGCATGTGCCAAGCGCTTCTCAACCGGCTCCGAGCGCCACGCCTCATCGGCCTTGGCTTCGGCAACGCCACCAGGACCCGATTTACGCCGCAAGGCCTCGCCGTAAGTCACCAGACGCTCGGTGGCATCGGGGCGTCGGTTGAGCAGCACATCCTCCACGAGGTCCCGCAATTCGGGGGCGATCTCCTCATAGACCTCCAACATGCCGGCATTGACGATGCCCATGTCGAGGCCAGCCCGGATGGCGTGGAACAAGAAGGCACTGTGCATCGCTTCGCGCACATGGTTGTTGCCGCGGAAGCTGAAGCTGATGTTGGAAACGCCGCCGCTCACCTTGGCCAGCGGCAGATGGGTTTTGATCCATCGGGTGGCTTCGATGAAATCCACCGCGTAGTTGTTGTGAACCTCGATGCCGGTCGCGACCGTCAGGATGTTCGGATCAAAGATGATGTCCTGCGGAGGGAACTGAGCACTGCGGGTCAGCAGATCGTAGCTGCGTTGGCAAATTTCGATGCGGCGTTCGAAGGAGTCGGCCTGCCCCTGCTCGTCGAAGGCCATGACCACCACGGCCGCACCGTAGCTGCGAATGAGCCTGGCCTGCTCCAGAAACCGTTCCTCACCCTCCTTCAGCGAAATGGAGTTCACGATGCCCTTGCCTTGAAGGCAACGCAGGCCGGTCTCCAGAACCGACCATTTGGACGAATCGACCATGATCGGCACCCGGGCGATGTCCGGTTCAGCGGCGATCAAATTCAGGAATTTCGACATCGCCGCAGCGCCGTCGAGCATTCCCTCATCCATGTTGATATCGATGATTTGGGCCCCGGCCTCGACCTGCTGTTTGCAGATTTCCAGAGCCGCATCGTAGTCACCGGCCAAGATGAGTTTGGAGAACTTCGGAGAGCCCGTGACATTGGCTCGTTCACCGATGTTGATGAAGTTGGTTTCGCGGGTCTGATTGTAGGCCTCCATGCCGCTGAGACGCAGGAGCGGCTCCGCGGTCGGTGTCTTGCGTGGAGACAACCCTTTGACCGCCTGGGCGATGGCCTGGATATGCGGCGGAGTGGTGCCGCAGCAACCGCCGACCACGTTGAGCCAACCCTCTTCGGCCCACGGGCGGATTTGAGGCGCCAGGGTTTCCGGGGTCTCCGGAAAGCCCGTCGGGGAAAGCGGATCGGGCAAACCTGCATTGGGGTACACGCAAATCTTGGTGTCCGCGATGCGGTGCAGTTCCTGGACGTACGCCCGCATTTCCTTCGGACCGAGCGCGCAGTTGAAGCCGATGGTGATGGGTTCGGCGTGACGTACGGAGTTCCAGAAAGCCTCGACGGTCTGGCCAGTGAGTGTTCGTCCGGAAAGGTCGGTGATTGTTCCAGAGATCATCAGAGGCAGGCGAACCTGGAGACGGTCCTGAACTTGCTGGATGGCGAAGAGGGCGGCCTTGGCGTTGAGCGTGTCGAAGATGGTTTCCACCAGCAGCACATCGACGCCGCCTTCGATGAGCGCCTCGACCTGCTCGGTGTAGGCGGTGACCAATTGCTCGAAGTTCACCGAGCGAAACCCGGCGTCATTGACATCGGGAGAGATGGACGTCGTGACCGGCATGGGCCCGATCGCACCGGCGACGTAGCGGGGGATGCCCGTCGCCGCGCCAACGGTGTTGGCGGCCTGTCGGGCCAACCGGGCCGAGGACAAATTCATTTCGCGCGCCAACTCCCGCAGGAACGGATCCTGAATCACTTCATTGAAGAACGCTTGGTCCTTGCGGCCTTCTGCGTGCCGGAAAAAGAAATCGTGCTGACCAATCGTAGTCGCCGAGAAGGTGTTGGTTTCGATCAAGTCGGCACCGGCCTCCAGATAGTGCCGGTGGATCTCTTCGATGACTTGCGGCTGGGTGATTTGAAGCAACTCGTTGTTGCCCTTGAGATCCTTACCATTCCAATCACGGAACCGTTCGCCCCGGAACTGCGCTTCACCGAGTTTGTAGCGCTGAATCACCGTGCCCATCGCACCATCAATGATGGCGATGCGCTGTTCGAGCAGGTCCACAAACCCCTGACCTCGCGTCCATGTTTTCTGAGCAACAGACCGATTCGACATGGAAGGAGGTTATCCTTCACCCGCGGCGCTTCCAATAGATAAATCAACGCATCACGATTCGTTGATATGATTAGAAGTTTTTTTCTCCTGATCTCTCAAACACAGTCCCATTCTAGAGTCCCGATTCTGACCCCATTGTCGCCTGGCCGTCACAAAGATGACACATGGCAGGTCCAATTTTTGAAAATGAACCTGAGTTTCGATTCGGGCCGGTGCGAAGCGGATGGCGGCTTTCCCCAAAGGGAGCGGCTGACCCGAGTTTTCGACGCGGTCGGGTCGACGGTCTGGCCGTCACTGGGTTTTCAGGCTGAAAATGGTGGTCCCATGTTCGCTTCTCGGATGTTGGCGAGCATTTTGATTTTGGCCTACTCGCGCGGGCGATTTGCTTCGGAGGAAATCGAAGAAGCCTGCCGGAACGAGGAAGACTTCCGTTATTTGTGTTCCTCAGAGGCTCCCGAGGCTCGGGTTTTCCGCCGGTTCCGTCGGATGCATGCCAAGTCGTTGATCGAAGCCTTGGGGAACCTGTCCGTCGAGGGCGCGATCACCGATGTCAGCGTTGCCATGGAACGGGCCAGACGCTGCCTCGATTTGGCGGTGGCTGCTGACAGTCTGGCTCTGGATTTCTAACGAACGGTCACGGGGCCGGCGGGGCCAATTCCAAAACCGTGGCCACCAGAGCCGTCACTCCAGTTCGCAACGTGGGCAACGGTTGCGGTTGAAAGTATGGGGAATGCAACGATGGCAAGGGTTTGCCGGAACGTAGGGCTGCAGCATTGGCCTCCGGTGAAACAACTCCCAACCAGAACTGGCAAATGGGTATTTTGTCGGAAGTCCTGCCAAACTCGCTGAAATCTTCGCCTCCCATGACCGGCTGCAGAGTTTGAACCCGGGGCTCACCCAACCAACGCCGAGCCGTGCTGGCCAGTTGTTGGGTCAGCTTCGGATCGTTGTAGAGGGCCGGAGTGAATTCATTGGCGAGTGTGATCTCCGGGTGCAGTTCCGGAGGCAGTCCGGCACTTTCGGCCAAGCCTTTGCAAATCCGCCGAATCGACGACAGCGTGTTTTGGCGAACCTCTTCGGTGTAGCTGCGCAAGGTGAGTTGGAGGTGGACCGAGTCCGGGATGATGTTGTGTTTCGATCCTCCATGAATCGAACCCACGGTGACGACCGCCGGGTCGCCAGGTCGGGTTTCTCGGCTCACCACAGTTTGAAGCGCCATCACGATCTGGGAGGCGAGTACGATGGGATCCTTGGTGAGATGCGGATAGGCACCGTGGCCGCCGACACCCCGGACGGTGATGTCCACCGAGTCCACGTTGGCGAAGGTGAAACCCTCGACGAAACCGAGGCTTCCCGTCAGCAGGGACGCATTGCAATGCAAGGCAACACAGGCGGTGGGCTTGGGGAAACGTTCAAAGAGACGGTCCTTGAGGACGGCTCGGGCACCGCCTCCACGTTCTTCCGCCGGCTGCCCCAAAAAGACCACCGTACCTTTCCATGCGGACCGCATCCCGGAAAGCACCCGCGCACTGCCCACCAAACTCCCCATGTGGATGTCGTGACCACAGGCGTGCATGGTGGGCACCCGTTCGCCCAGGTCATTGGTCATTTGATGGGTGCTGGAGTAAGGGAGACCGGTCTGCTCGCGAATCGGCAGGCCGTCGAGATCGGCTCTCAGGAGGATCACGGGTCCGGTTCCATTCGTGAGAACTCCCACCACTCCATGGCCTCCCACCTGACGAGTGACCGACACTCCGGCCCGTTCCAGTTCATTCCCCACCCGACGCGACGTTTCGACCTCCTGGAAGGACAGTTCAGGCGTTCGGTGCAATTCTTGGTAGAAGGTTTCCAGTGACGGCAACTCCCGCTCGATGCGGCGGTTCACCTCGGCGGTGTCAACCGCTCCTGCGACTATGGAGAGCTCCCCGAAGGCGACGACTCCCAGCGCGACCCGCATGAGCAAACCCCCTGAACGGATCGATTTCATGATGTGATTTTGACGTCGGTGCGCAGCAAGTCAGGTGGAATCGCTGAGGCGGCCTTGGGTTCATCGGTTCCTGTAGGGAACGATTCCTTTGAAAATCCTTTCCTGCCGTTCCTGCCTTGGTCGACGGGCGAATCGGGATTACGGTCGTCTGCTCATGAAGTCCAAGGGGATGGTCTATTTGGTAGGCGCGGGCCCAGGTGATGAAGGTCTCTTGACCCGCCGCGGAGCTGAGGTGTTGGCCCGTGCGGACGTCGTGGTTTACGACGCATTGGTCCAACCAGGACTGTTGGCGTTGGCGCCCTCCACTGCAGAGCGGATATACGGAGGCAAACGGGCAGCCGCCCATGCCATTCCGCAGGAAGATCTCAATCAACTGTTGGTGGAGAAATCCAAGACCGGGCAAACCGTAGTTCGCCTCAAAGGGGGCGATCCCTATCTGTTCGGTCGAGGCGGTGAAGAAGCCGTGGAATTGGCGGAGGCGGGTGTGCCCTTCGAAGTGGTGCCTGGCGTTTCCTCGGTGACGGCCGCTTTGAATTACGCAGGCATTCCGCTGACTCACCGTGATCATTGTTCCGGATTCACCGTGGTGACCGGGCATGAAGATCCGACCAAGCCCGAGGCCGCGATCGATTACGGCGCATTGGCGAAGGCACCGGGAACACTGGTGATCCTGATGGGGGTGGAGCGTCTCCGCGAAATCTCCCGACTGCTTGTCGGTGCTGGCAAAAACCCTGAAACCCCTGCGGCGATGGTCCAATGGGGCACCACGGGCCGCCAGCGCTCGGTGGATGCCACGTTGACCACTTTGGCCGATGCCGCAGAGAAGGTAGGGGTGTCGAGCCCGGCCATCATCGTGATCGGAAACGTCGTCCGGGAGCGCAGTCGCTTGAATTGGTTCGAAAACCGCCCCTTGCACGGGCGTCGCATCGTCGTGACCCGCACACGGAGTCAGGCTTCCGAATTGGGCCGGCGGCTTCGCGATCTCGGAGCCGATGTGATGGAAATCCCCACCTTGCGCATGGAACCGCCGCAAGCGTTGCAACCGTTGGTCGAATGCATCGTGGGCATCACCGAATACAACTGGCTGGTGTTCACTAGCCCGCACGGTGTGAGCACTTTTTTCGACACCTTTTTCAAAGCCTATCCAGACATCCGGAGCCTCGGCAATTTGCGTATTGCCGCTGTTGGGCCAGCGACGTCCGCCAAGCTGGCCGAGTTGCACCTGCAGGTCGACGCCATGCCGGAGCAATTTGTGGCGGCCAAAATCGCTGACGCTATCGCGAAGGTGGAGTCGATCGAGAATCTCCGATTCTTGGTCATCCGACCGGAGGGGGACGCTTCGGAGTTGGCTCGGATGATCGAGGACCGAGGCGGCATTGTGGACGAGGTGGCCAGTTATCGAACCTTGGCCGAGACGGCCGATCTCAACGGTTCCGCGGCGCGCTTTTTGGAGGAGGGTGCCGACTGGATCACCTTCGCCAGCGGTTCCGCGGTTCAGCATTTCCATGAACGCTTCGACTTGCCGTCGGCGCTTCGGAAGGATTCAAAAATCCAAACCGTCAGCATCGGGCCGGAGACTAGCAAGGCTTTGCAATCTCTCGGTCTCAAGCCCACGGCCGAGGCCAAAGTGCACACCATCGACGGATTGGTCGAAACCTTGGTGCGTCAGGCGTCCCGCTAGCGGTGTGCGGTTCATCCAAAGACGATGAGTGCTGAGATCGCCGCGCTGGACTGGGTTCGTGGGTATCCAGTGAAAACCCAATAAAATCAGGAAAAAGCGGCTTGCACCCAAGCCTTGCGCGGTCGATAAATCGGTTCACTTTTTGATTTATGGCTGACATTGCAAATCGGTATTCCGAAAACGTCACGGGCAAGTACTTCGTCGACAACCAATGCATCGACTGCGACCTGTGCCGCGAAACCGCGCCCAAGAATTACACCCGATGGGATGATGGCG
>JARXAF010000125.1 GCA_029865985.1 Verrucomicrobiota bacterium | reverse complement strand
CCCGGCGTGCCGATCCTGACCTCGGTGGATCGGGCCGATGCTCTGGCCGTGATCCAATACCGGGCCCGGGAACTCGACTCCCATTGCGTGGTGGTGGACGCAGCCGCCGTCAGTCGAATGACTTGGCCGGTCTCCCTGCTCGGGCCGCATCAGCGAGTCAATGCCACCCTAGCCGTGGTCACCGTCCGCCTGCTCCGTGCCTTCCTTCCGGTTTCCGATGAACACCTGACCCAGGGTCTGGCCAACACTCTATGGGCTGGGCGCATGCAAGTCTTTCAACGCGGCGAACAAACCTGGCTGCTGGATGGGGCCCACAATGCGGATGGCGTGGCGGCCTTCCGCCGGGCGCTGACCGAACACTATCCCGAGCGTCACCCGGTGATGGTGTTGGGCATGCTGCGCGACAAGGCGTGGCGCGAGATGGCTACCCACTTGGCTCCGGCCGCCTCCCGATTGGTCGTCGCCCCGGTTTCGAGCCACCGCACAGTCCAACCGGAGGAGCTCCGCGAGGCGCTTCAAGAAGCCCGTTGCGGCCGGGCCGTTCGCGCCTGCGCCAGCGTGGAAGAGGCCCTTCGCGCCGTCGCTCGCGAACCGTTCGTCGCTGTGACCGGTTCGCTGTATTTCATCGGCGAAGTGCTGGAGCGACTGGGAGGAATCGATCCTTCGGGGCTTATCAACTCCTCCACAGCCGGCGACGATCAACGCCGACTCAACGAGTGGGCTCCGGCAACGCCTCGCTGAGGGGACCTGACAGGACGAGGCTGAAACCGATGTTGCTGCTGCAGAAATCGGGAACGCTGCGCGCGCGATAGGCGGATCGGCAGCAACGGGCCGCGTCGCTCCAGGCACCGCCGCGATACACCCGGAAGGTGCCAAAGGCCGGACCTGCCGGATTGCTCACCGACTCGAACGGGTACTGACCATACCAATCGAGGCACCACTTGCCCACGTTGCCGTGCATGTCATGGAGTCCCCAAGCATTGGGCTGCTTGGCCGCGACCGGATGGGTCCACTTTTCTGAATTTTGCTCGTACCACGCCACCGAATCGGCAGTTCCATGGAACTGTCCGGGCTTGCGGACGCGGCAGGCGTACTCCCACTGGGCCTCGGTGGGCAGATCCCAACGCCATCCAACCGAAATGAGACCCGACCTGTGGTGAAACTCCGTCAACTTCCGCGCAAATTCACGAGCTTCCTCCCAGTTGACCTGCTCCACCGGCCGATCAGCCCCCCGGAACTTGCTGGGGTTGTGGGGCATGAGCAATGACCACTGACCTTGGGTGCACAACGTTTCTGAAAAGAAGAACCCGGTCGACAAGGTCACACTGTGGGGCACTTCATCGAGTTCACGACCGGGTTCGTTGAACGGACTACCCATGACAAAACGCCCCGGCGGGATCCAGCGGACGGCCAGACTCTGGGGGCCGTTGCCGGGAGGCAGTTGGAATTCCTTACGGGTTCCAGGAGCTCCCCGGTAAGTGGTGAGAACCTCACCCAAGCCGTTCAGGAATTGGCATTCAAGTTCCTGATCCACATGCTGGATGGTCTGACGCCGCTCTTGGGCGGGATTGGCCCCTGCATCGCTGGCCGGTTCCGCCACCTCTTCGCTCCATTCCTTGGAAACGGTCCGACTCACCTCGAAGAAGGATTCCCGCAGGAAATCATGGTCCTCCCGGTAACCCGATCCATAGTACTGATTCACCTCCAGCAACCCGCGAGCTTGGAATCCTTCCGCCAAATCCACTAGGCGCTGCGCAGCAGGAGTTTCGGCCAACTCGCGACTGCAACCCATCCATTGCCGCATACGGGAGGCGATGGGAACCACTTCCGAATTGATCTTTGCCTGTTGCTCTCCACGCAATGCGTTCAGAAACGCGTCCAGCTTTCCGGAATGGTGCCGAAAATCTCCATCGGCCGCCGCCTTGAGCAACAGCACACGAGCCGAAATCGGTAACCAGCGGAGACCGTAGAGGGCCTGATCCGGCTCGTCTTTCGCCATGCGGAATTTGGCTGTCTGAAATTGTGCCTCGACCAGTTGGTCATCGAGGTCGAGGGCTTCGTCGGTATAGGTCAACGCGGAACTGATCCGTCGATCGTTCTGAGCGTCCTGAGGACCCTCCTTCACATAGGCGGCCCAACCCGCTCCCAAGAGAGCACGAGCGGCATCCAATCGATATTCGCTGCGTGCAAAACGGGCCGCCAAGAGGAAGGACTGCTCCGCCTCGGCTGGATTGATCAATTCGGGATCGGTGTTGTGATCCGAACCCAGCAACACCAAGGCGCGGAGCAGGTGGATACGCCAAGCCAGCCTTCCCGCCGCCATCAGGCCAGGACCGGTTTTCAAGGCCAACTTCAAGGCCTCTAGGCTCTCCCGGAAACGGCACTCACCAAAGGCCTCACGCGCTATTTGGAAGTGCTGCACTGCATCGGTCTGCGACTGAGACCGAGCCTCTGCCATCAACTCATCAATGGGCACTTGCATACCTCCCATCGACGCCAATACATCACCTCGACTCCATGTGAAGGCCGGGGAAAGGCGCATACCGCTGGGATCGAGCAAACCATTAACGGGGTGCATCAGAGAACCCATGACCACCTCCAACGATTCGAGGGAGCCGATCAGTCGCAGGGTGGTGTCCGGCAAGCCCCCACCCATGGCGCGCACTACCGCAGAGGCTCCATCGGCAGCCACCCGCGGACGCGATGGATCACGCAGATAATCCACCCAGGATTTCGATCCATCGCCCAAGCGACTAAAATTCCAAGAAGGACTCATCAAACACAACCTCATCGCCATCCGGAGGGCAAGCCGTTGAGTCTCTAAACACTGCGCCCATTCCTTGTTTTGTTGCGATTTTATTCAAATATTTGCGATCAAAGCATTTAAATATTTGAATTATCAATAAAAATACAATTTTGAATTTGAGCTAATCAACCTGTTCCAATGAGTAATTAGCCAACAGGTCTGAGGGTACGTTCAGACTTTTCGACCATTCATCCACTTTACGCCTGACTCAGGACACCTCATCTGCACAAACAACTACTCATCGGCAGGCCTGTCCGAAAACTTGAGCACTGCCGCCAAGAATGCCGTGGCCTCAGGATCGGCGGTGATCATCGCCAACAATTCCCGAACAATGCGCCGTTGCCGAACCGAGAGCGCACCGATGTCAATCTGGAGGTTTTCAACCGATGCCAAAGCCTCCATCGGGGCTGCTGGATGAATGGATATTTTGTTTCGAATCGACATCGGACAATGGTCTTGGAGGTAGGCCACCACCAACGGGATCACTTGGAACTCGGTCAGCGCCTGAGTCAAACGGTGAATGGTAGCCCGATCCGGCAGGGACAACCCGGCGCATTGGCGACTGACCATGCTTTGATCAATACCGACGGCGCGGCCAAACTTGAGTTGGCTTCCTTCAAACTGTTGCTCAATTAAAGCAGTCAGTTCCGCTGAAAAATGACTCACGGCTGTTTGTAACAGGTTCACCCGATACTCCGCAAACAAGCGTATTTCACATAGTTGTCATACGATCAACACAACGCAGATAATCAGAAAATTGCCCAATATTCCCGACAGCGAGGCCCTATAATTTTGCAACCTCCACCACCACCGATAAACAGGCAGGACCGATTTATCGATCCCTCGAGGCCCAAAGATTGAACCGGTGGCCATTCATTACCGACCGTTACCGCCCCTTCCCTGGCCGGAGGCTCCTCTACTGGGAAGGCTCGTCGACCTCGGCGGTGACGGTGATCTGGACGGCGGCATCCAGCGGCATGTCGGAGACCCCGATGGCCAACCGAGCATGGGCTCCGCGGGCACCGAAAACCGCGTTGAACAGATCGGAGGCCCCATTGAGCACTTGCGGATGCCCACGGAATCCCGCGGCGCAGTGAACATAGCCTTCCACGCGCACCAGACGACGGACCCGATTGATATCGCCACCAGCAGCCGCCTGGAGCTGGGCCAAGGCGTTGAGCGCGCACTGTCGGGCCGCTTGATACCCTTGCTCCACCGTGAGTTCGGCACCGAGCCGGCCTGCGTAAGCCATCACGCCGTCGCGCCAGGGCAACTGCCCCGAAGTGAACACCAGATCGCCGGTGCGCACCCACGGCTCATAGGCGGCGACCGCTGCCGGAGCCGGAGGCACCACGACTCCCAGACGTTTCAGGTTCTCGGTGATGTCCATGTCGCTTGCGATTCCGTTCGAAGAGCGATCGCCGCTCAAACCGCGGCCGAACCCGTCCGGGCTGCAGCGCTCGAGACCGCCGAAAAACTCCGCCACTTCGCCTGCGGAATCAGCCCGAGACCGATCAGCACGCATTGGCTGGCCACGAACACCATCAGCGCCGTGAAGGCCCCGCTCATGAACCCGTAGCTGTGGAGCCCCACACCCAGCAGGTTGGTGCCGAACCACGACCAACTGGTGACGATATTTCCGAAGATCGCGAGGTTCATGATACCGCGCTCCCGAACCATGCCACCCCAGCGGGCGTGCAAGATGAGAGCATTCCACAGCACGATGATCAGGGCCCCGTTTTCCTTGGGATCCCAGCCCCAGAAGCGCCCCCACGACTGGTCGGCCCAGATGCCACCCAGCACGGTGCCCACGAAGCTGAACAGCGTGGCGAAGCACAAGATGCCATACACCATACGGGAGAGGCTCTTGCCCATGTCGGCGGTCATGACCTTCGTGAAGAATCCGAGCACCACGTACAAGATGGCCAAGAAGCCCGCGACGTAGGTGGCTGCGTAGCCCAGCGTCACGATGACCACGTGAGTCGCGAGCCAGAAGTTGGTATCGAGCACCGCCTGGAGCATCACCATGGTGTCACCGCCGAGTGCGAGATTGTGGGCCACGATCTGGGTGGAGAAACCAATCACGGTGGCCACCGCCAACCCGATGGCGTTCTTCCAGAACGATTCGAGGATCAGCCCGAGGCCGACAGAACCCCATCCAATAAAAATGGCCGAGCTGTAGAGATTGGTCACCGGCGGACGTCCCTCGAGCCACATCCGGGCGATGAGCCCCAGTGTGTGAACCACGAAGGCCAACTGCACCAGCCGCAATGAGGTCTTGCGGCTCCATTCGGCGAAGTTGAACCAGAATCCGCAACCGAAGAGAAAGGCCACGATGTACAGCGAGGCCGCCTTCGAAAACGGCGCGAAGCCATTGTAAAGCTGCTCACGCGCAGACTTGGTTAGGGCCGCTCCCAGGCGCAGCGACTCCAAGTAGGTCTGATAACGGGCCACTGCGGCATTGAACCCAGCGACCTGTCCCTCGCGAAACGCATCGGCCATCGCCGCCCAATGTCCCACCGCCGGCGACAGCGGCCGGGTGCCTGCAGACCGGATGCCTTCAGCTGCGGCTTCGGGCGAAAGTTCGGCCTTGGGCACGCGCATCAAGTGCTTGAGCA
>JARXAF010000110.1 GCA_029865985.1 Verrucomicrobiota bacterium | reverse complement strand
GCGCAATCTGGGATTGATCAGGGATTGGGCCGCTCCGGTTTCGGCTGTGAAGACTCCGGAACCGGATCGCTCAAGGTTTTCAGGAAGGCCACCAGCGCCGATTGGTCTTCCAGGCTCAGATGGAGCCCTCCGGCCGCATGCTTGGCCAAATTGGGATCCAGATTGGGGCTGACCTGAACACCCTCCGAGTAATGCCGCACCACCGCTTCCAAGGTCTGGAACCGTCCGTCGTGCATGTAGGGAGCCGTCTGGGCGATATTCCGCAAGGTGGGCGTCACGAACTTGCCCCGATCGGCATTTCGACCGGTGACGCGGGCCCGCCCCGGATCGGAGGGCACAAGATCCAATCCGTTGTCGTGGAATTGGTGATCAGTGAAGAGCGGCCCTCCATGGCAGTGGAAGCAGTCGGCCCCACGTTGGCCCATACGCGGTTCGTTCTCGGTCATGAAGAGTTCCAACCCGCGGCGTTCCTGATCGCTGAGGCTCGCCTTTCCTTGAGTCGACAAATCGAATCGGGACCGGAAATGGGTCAGGGTCAGGACAAATTGTTCCAAGGCCAACGCGATGCGTTCGGCGTCGATACGCGGCGTCCCAAAAGCGTTTTCGAACAGCACCGGGTACTCCGGCATTCCGGACAACTTGCCGACCACCGACTCCAAGGTCTCGACCATCTCTGTCGGGTCCTGGATGGGCATCAATACCTGATCCCGCAGCGAACGGGCTCGACCGTCCCAGAAGAACTCCCGCTTCCAGGCCAAATTCGCCAAGGCCATGGACTGCCGAGTTCCCAACTGGCCCTGAACGCCCGGACTGAAACGACGCGAATCCGAAAACCCCGAGGCCGCCGCGTGGCAGGATGCGCACGAGATCGATCGATCGGCCGACAAGGCGGTCTCTTGAAACAACCGGCGTCCCAGCGCGATTCGTTCCTCGATCAACGGATTGTCCCGCGGGAGCGGCGGGATGGGAAATGTTCCCGCCATCGCGAATCGATGGGGCGTGTATTTTGGGGGCAAGTCTTTGGGAACGACGGGAGGAACCGCCTTCTCGGCGACCCCTAGGCTATCGAGCAAATCTCCTGCGCGAAACGACAAGGGCAGATTTTTGCCCAGCGCATCGGCCAATGCGTCTTGTTCGCGTGAATGGGTGGAATGCCCATCCCGCGCCAGTGAGATCGGCCTGGGCAAGCGGAACAGCGAGGCCAGATCCCAGTCCAACCGGAGGACGCGGTCTTGTCGCAAGTCTAGCGAGGTGGCCAATGAGACTTGGGTGCGGCGGGGATCCCGGGCGAAGTGCATCGAATAGCCGGCGATGGGCCCAGTTCCCGAACGGTAGCGCCCCTCCAGCGCCATGAAGATGTACCCGCCCTGCCAGTCCCAATGCAGGCCATTGAGCCCAGGTGACAACGGATCGTCGGGCAACCGCTTGGCCGGATCGGCGTGGTTCTCGACCGAGTCCGGCCCGATCCAAAAACGCAACGCCCGATATTGCGCCGGCGGAACCGAATTCAAGGTCCAACGCAAACGACCCGAGGCCAGATCGATCCATGCATGGCCGGGTGTCACTTCCACCCAGTTCCCGTCGGCGGTCTCCAGCGCGGCTCCCGAAAGCAGGGCGCTCAAGCGGGTCACCGACAGCAACTCGCCGGCTCCGGTCTCATGGCGGAGCGCCTCGAGCTCCAGCGGTTTGGCATCCCAAGTGGGCCGAAAGTCCAGATCGAGAGTGACAGCCCCCGAACGGAGAGCCATGGCCCACCCGATCAGGATCGTGGTCCAAAAGATTCTCCAACCGTTCGGTGTAGGAATTCGGTGCTTCATCGAGGGCCCCATCAACGGCACCCACCGTTGTCTGGGCACTGTGAGCCGACGCGCGGACTCTTTCAACGGGTCGCCGAAAAACAAACAGCGCGGCGGGGTGATTGGCACACCCGCCGCGCTGCGTGGAATCCGGCCTGAAGCTTACTTCGCGCTGGCCGTGATCCAGGCCTCCTTGTGGGCCGTCCACAGCACCGCGTTCTTGAGCAACTGCTGGTAGGCCGCATGCCCGTGGGCAATACCATCGTGACCCAGCGTGATGCCGGCGATGCGGGCCTTGGGATGGTTGACCACGAAGACCTGCGGGAAGTCCTTGTTCTTGGACTTGGAGCGGGCGGTGGCGAGCACCTGAATGGACGTTCCCGCCGGGTCGGCCTCGTAGTAGTAGAGCTCGTCGCTGAGCTTGAAGTTTTCAGGAACGCCCTGCATCAGCGGATGCTTCACGCCGGAGGCCGTAACCTCGAATTCCCCATAGGCATCATGACCGCGCGAACCGCCGCCGGCCAACTCACGGTTGTAGGCGGGCCAGTTGGCCCAGTTGTACCAAAGGCCCGGGTGCAGCAGCACCAACCCCTTGCCGGCCGCAGCGTGAGCGGCGATGGCCTCGCGCACCGCCGCGTCCGGGAACGCCTTGTTGGCGCTGATGAGCAGGATGTCCGCCGACTTCACGGCCTCGACCGTGACGTCCTGGGGTTCGCGGTAGTTGGCCGAGATGCGGCCCGAGGCATTGAGCATCGCCACGTCCGCCAGGTTGAACCAGCGGTTGTAGTCGTGCGAAGCACCGCCGCCGATGAGCAGCGTCTTGAGTCCGTTGCTCCACTTCAGCGGAGCCGCGACCGGCTCGGCCTGAGCCTGCTCCGGACCGGCCGGCGCACCCAGCTCGGCCGTGATGGCGAAGAGGGTGGGCGCCACCTCGTTGTCGTAGCTCTCGAGCACCAGCTTCTGAATCACGCCGGGCTTGGTGATGTTCTTGGAGAGCCAACGGATTTGGCCGGGCCCCTTGGTCCAGCTCGGCAATCCCTTGGAACCGGTCACATCGGGCCGACCGCGGTAATCGGCGATTTCCACGCCGTTCTTCAGGAGGATTTCCTGCGTCGCGCCGCCTTCAAAGACGGCCGTGATCTTGAGAGCATTGATCTTCTCGCCCACCGCGGGATAACCCCAGCCCGCCACGCCGCCCAGGATGTGCAGCTTGGAGGCCGCCACGCCGACCTTCACCTCGACCCGCTTGGGCAGGTTCTTGCGCGACCAGGAATCGGAAGCGCCACCCTTGAGGACCACTACGTTGGCCACGGCCTTCTCCGGGCTGATCACGTCGAAGGGAATGTCCTCGACGCGCTTGAGGCCGTAGCTGCGGAAGCTGATGGTGTCGTCCTCCTGCTCCGGCGTGATGTAGAGGCCACGACCGCTGTTGGCCGTGAAGGCCCCGCCCAGATCGATGATGCGGAAGCGGTTGTCGTCGACCGTCATGTAGGCGAGCAAGTCGCGCAGGGCCGCGGCCCCCAAGGCATCGAAGCCCTCGGGCATGAGTGAGCGACCGGTGGACTTGCGGCTGGCGATGTCGGAGACGCGCAGCGTGTGATCGGACGACGCGTCGCGCAGGACGACTTCAGAAGCATTCTCGCGCTCGATGACACCATCGAACTGATCACCCGACTTGGTCTCGATGCTAATGCTGATGAAGTTGGGCTCGACCACGCGGTTCGGGTCGACGATGTGGATGAGCAAGTCGGCCGCACCGTGGGCGCCCATGCCGTTGAGATTCGGGGCCAGGTTGCGACCCTCACCCTTGTAAATGTGGCAGCCGGCGCAGTTGGCGGTGAAGACCTTCTTACCGTTGGCCACGTCGCCGGGTTTCTCCACTTCCGGACGGAGCTTGGCGATGAGGGCGTCCTTCTCCTTGGCCTCGGGTCCCTTCAGGTCGTCGATGACCTGGGTGGCCCGGACGGCGATCTTGGCGTCACCGTGGGTGCGCAGGCGGTGCAGTCGGGCGGGGCCCAGCAGCACCACGTCGATCTTGCGGGTAGCCAGCGCCTCGATGAAGGCGGCCGACGAGTCGGCCCGCTTGAGCACCTGGGCGAAGGCCGTCTCTAACTGACCGGTGGGCAATTGGGCGAATCGTTCGACGAGGGCCATCCCGCCCTCGGGTGCGGACCCCAGGGCCTCGATCAAAGACTTCTGCAGCGCCGGGCTGATGCTCGGAGTGACCAAGCCGGCGACGGCCGGGATCACCGACGCATCAATATTGCGGACACCGATGAGGTTGGCCGCAATTTGGCCGCGCGAAGCATCCGACAACGAAGCGTCCCGAATCTGGGCCGAAGCGGCCTGAATGGCCGGCTTGAGTTCCGCCGACAGGGCTGAGGCCGCCTTCCAGCGAGCCACGAGCGGCAACACCGAACCCGCCGTCCGACCCGAGGCCAGGAGCGATTTCAGGGCACCCAGAGTGGCTGCATCCAGTTCCGGCTGCAGACGGGCGTCGAGAGCGGCGGACAACGCTTCGAGGGCAGCCGCCTTGAGGCCGTCGGTGGCGGCCGATTGCCGCGCCAGCAACTGCACCATGCGACCCGCCAACGCCGCATCACGACGGTTGGCCACCAGACGCGCCAAGTGCGGCACATAGCTGGCGAGGAAAGCCGGATCCTTGGAGGCGAAGGAGGCCTCGAGAAAGAGCAGCGGATCCCGATCGGCAGCACCCACCGCCGCGGACTCGAGCCAGCGGTCCTTCAGATTCGGCCAGGCGGCCACCACGGCATCGGCCAGAGCACGGGAGGCCGGTAGGGAACCCGCGGCCATCAAGGCATTGATGCGCACGCGACCGTCGGGATCGCTCAGGCGCTCGATGACCGCCTTCTCGGTGGTCTTCACCGGATCGGAATCCTGGGAGCGGAGGTTGGACGGGTTGGAAACCAGTTCGGTGGCCACCCGCAGCGCGTTCTTGCGGACCCATGGCGACGGATCATTGAGCACCGACGCGGCCGCACCATCCTGCCAGGGCACCGGACCGTTGGAGGCGGCCACACGGTAGAGCCACAGCGCCTGGATGCGGGACTCGGCCGGAGCCGAAGTGTCACCGATCAACTGACCCAGACTTTCCAAGGCCGATTCCAACAAAGCGGGTTGCTCGATGAGCAACCGGTTGGCCGTCGAACGCACCCACCCATTCGGATGGTTCAGGGCCGCCACCAAGGTGTCGGCGTCGTTGCGGTCGAACTTCACCGTCGGCAGCGTCTTGGCTTCTTGGTGCTGGATGCGCCAGATGCGGGTGAAATGGTGATCCCGATCCGGACGGGAGGCCGCGTTGCGGGCGCCGTGACCGGGACCCCGGGTGTCATTGTGGACGGCGATCTGGTTGTAGAGATCGACCACGTAGATGGCTCCGTCCGGACCCACACGGCTGTGGATGGGGCGGAACCAGTAGTCGGTGCTGGCGAGGAACTCGGTCTGCTTGCGCCCGTCTTCCTTGCGACCCTGGTAGGTCGCGCCCTTGGGGTCGAGAAACTCGTGGTGGAAGAGCTGGCGGGTGGCCTCGCTCATGAAGAACGAATACCGCTCGGTGGCCGCCCACTTGGCCGGCCAAGCGCCGCCGTCATAAATTGTCGCGCCCGCGGCCGCGGTCCACGCGCCCACCCAATCGATCTGGACATAGGGCTGACGCTTTTCGTCGAAGGCCGGGTAGATCTTGTTCTCTTCGATGACATTCAGGAACGACTTCATGCCACCGACTTGTCCGCGGGCCAAAATCTTCTCGGGAATCACCACGTGGCAGATCGGCTCGCCGCAAGTGGCGGTCGTGAAGAGGATTTCGTTGTCGGGCGCGATCTCGCAGCCCCAGGTGTTGCAACCGCCGGCGGCGATTTGCTCCACCGCGGAACCATCGGGCTTGAAGCGGTAGATGCCCGCAGCGATGTCGCCGAAGTCCTTGGATCCGTCGCCCGATTTCACACGACCGCGGGTGTAGCCCACCGATCCGTAAATCCATCCATCCATGCCCCAGCGAAAATTGCTGATGACCGCATGGGTGTCGAAGGTGCCCCAGCCGGTGTACAAGGTCTCGACCTTGTCGGCCTTGCCGTCGCCGTTGGTGTCGCGGATCCACAAGATGTCCGGGGCCTGGGCCACAATCACGCCGTCCTTCCAGAACACCAGTGAGGTGGGCAATTCCAGACCGTCGGCAAAGAGCGTCCGTTTATCGGCCACGCCATCGCCGTTGGTGTCTTCGAGAATGGAGATGCGGTCCAGCGGCTTGCGGGATTCCTTGCCGCCGACCGGGAATGCGGCCGGGTTTTGGGCCCGGTTCCAGTAGGCTTTGAAGTCGTTCTTGTTCACGTCGCGGCCACCCGGGTACTCGGGCGTCTCGACCACCCACAGCCGGCCCTTCTCGTCCCAATCCATGGACATGATCTTCTCGGCCACGTTCTCGTCGGCCGTGAGGGACACCTTGAACTCCGGATGAGTTTGGAAGGTCTTGAGCGCCTCGGCCGCGGGCTTCGGCCCACCGGCTGGGTACTTGAGCGAGGCCAATTCCTCAGGCTTGCAGAACTCGTCGGCATTGGCGCGCTTGCCGGCCCAGGCGATGCCGCGCAACAAGATGGCCCGGTAATGAGGCGTATTGAACGAGTCGTACTCGTGGCCGGGGATGCTCACGAAGGCGCGGTAGGGAGCCTTGGCCTCGGGCAACGTCTTCTCGTAGGTCCACAGCTGGGGCCAGATGTTGAAGACATCCACGAAGCTCTGGGCCAGCACGTTGACGTCCTCGGCCATGTCGAGGCGGTTGTAGACCTCGTCCTTCCAGTCGAAGTTCGACACGCCCTTCACGATCGGGTGCTCGGGGTTGACGAAATAGACCCCGACATTCCCCTCGTGCCACTGGGTCTTCTTGTCGCCGTCCCAGCGCCAAGCGCCGCCAATGATCTTCTTGCACCACTCGTGCTGGTCACCGCTGACCACACCGTCATGGAGCACCACCACGCCACCACCCCGGGAGAGGAAATGCTCGAAGCGCCCACGCTCGTCGCCGGTGATTTTCATGCCGTCCGCCGCATAAATCACCAGCACGTCGGTGGCCTCGAGTTGGGCGGCTGTCGGGAATTCCATGGCACCGCTGGCGGTGACTCCGCGCTCGGTGAGGAGCTTGGCCCATTCACCCAGGAATCGCGGATGGTCGTGCTGGTTGGGGCCGTGGGTTTTGACGCCGCCGCGGATGAACACGCGGAGCGGAGCGGCATGGAGGCCGAAGGTGACGGCCAGCAAGGCCCACATCGGCAGGAGGGATCGAAGCAACTGTTTCATGGCTGAGTGCGACAACGTGAACCGTGGACTCCGTCGCCGGGCCGCGCATTCGGTGGAAGATTGATCCTCCAGGGACGCACGACGGCAAGGGAGAACCCACCGGTCGGGAAGCGTTGTAGGACAGAGGGTATCCGATCCGTCCCCGGGCGCTATGCGTGGATGGCACGCTGGAATGTCAGCAATCCACCAGACCTAACCCTGCGGCTAGAGTGACGAAGCATTTGATGCCGGAGCCTTCCAGAGCCACCGTCTGCCTTGTCCATGACCGATTGTTTCGAGTTGCTCCAAGAACCGCGCCGTCCCTGGCTCGACGCCGACGCATTGAAGGCCCGTTTTCTGGAACTGTCCGCGGCCACCCACCCGGACCGCTTCCATGGCGGCACGGAATCGGAACTGGCCCAGGCCAACACGCGTTCCGCCGAACTCAATGCCGCGTACAACACGCTCAAAGAATCCCGGGACAGGCTCTTCCACCTGCTTGAACTGGAACGGGGCGCGCCCTCACGGGATATCCAACGCATCCCCGCCGGCACCATGGATCTCTTTGTCGAAATTGGTCAGACCTGTCGCGATGCGGACACGTTTTTGGCAACCACGCCCAATTCCGATTCCCCCATGCTCAAGCTCCAGCGCATGCGCCAGGCATTGGAATGGAGTGACCGGTTGATGGCGCTTCAACGGCAGGTGAACACCCGACGGGAGGCTTTGGAAAACACGCTGCGAAACCTCAATGCCGCCTGGGAATCCGCTCCTCCGGTCTCATCGCCGGACCGGATCGTCCGACTGCCGCTGGAATCCCTTGAAGAAGCCGCGCGCGCGATGAGCTACGTCAGCCGTTGGACTTCGCAATTGCAGGAGCGACTGGGACAGTTGGCCAATTGATCTGAAATAGGCCGAATTCGGGCGGAAGACGAGCCGGGGCCGGAACGGCTCAGTCGGCTTTGGGTCAAAAACCTGGCCTCCCCCGGCTCAACCGAAGGCGCTCACCGGCAAGGGGCGCACCATCACGTAGTCGTCCATGACATAGCCCCCGCCGATGTCGTTCACGACCGAGGCTTCAACAACGAAGCCGTGTCGACGATACAAGGCAATGGCCGGGTGGTTCCCCTTGTTCACATTGAGGCGAACGTGTTGGCAACCTGCATCCCAAGCCGCTTGGAAGGCCTGATTCAGGAGCCCACTGCCCGTGCCCCGACGGTGATGCTGCGGCAACACATAGAGCTTGTGCAGGTGCAGCACGCGAGCGGAATGATCGAGTTCAGTGGCCATGTAGCCCACTGGAATCCCATCCACGACCGGCCAATCGAAGACGACTCCGGACCGGAAGTCTTGCTGGAGACGTTCTGGCGAATACATCCACTCGAGCATGTATTCAATTTGCCCCGCCGAAAGCAGTTGGGCGTAGCAGGAACGCCAAATTTGCCCAGCCAAGGTGCGAATACGGGGAAGATCCGCCTCCGCCACCCGTTCAATCCGGATTTGTAGCGCTGAAGGCTTCATCAAGGAGCCCGCAGCACCTCGATCCGGTTGGTGTTGGCAATACCGAGTTCCAGCAACTCCGCGTTGAAAAAGAGTTCCGTGCGCAAAGCACGTTCTCCTTCGATGGGGTAGGCTTTGCGGGCAGCGGTCACGTCCGCGATCGAGATGACGTCCAAAGCCACCAAGTCGGTGCCAAAGCGCAATTCATTGAGGGCGATCGTATCGTGCAACCGGGCCTTGTCATCGCCACGAACCTGCCCCACCAGCGCATCGGTCACACCGAAGGCCACCTTGGGCATCAAGTCATCCAACGCACAAAGTTCGGGGACCGACTCCTCGGTTCGGCCGGGGTCCGTCTCAAACCGGAACATGTTATCTACTGAACCGAAGGCCAGCGAGAGAAGGTGTCCGTAAATCCCACCCGAGTGGTGGGTCAGTAGTGGGGTCACCGGTATGATGCGGGTGACTTCTTTGGTCAGCAGTTTTGAGACATGCGAACGACGTCCCACGGCAAACCGATCTCCTTTGCCGAATTCGAAATCGCCAAAGACCAGCTTCCCCTGCACCGCCGACTCGTAGAATTGGTTTCCATCCCAACCCGCATCGGTTGTGGCCACACATCGAACACCCAATCGGTGGGCCAAGTCTTCAAAACCCGAAGCCTTCAAGTCGCGGGCCTGACGATCCCAGATCACGATCTTGGAGGCCGGATGGCCAGATTGGATGAGTGAATCAATCAGCGCCTCAACCACGGTCGGCCGCGTTCCGGTGAGCGCCCCTGGCGCGGAAATCACTTTGAAACCGACCACATCCTCCGGTTTGACCCACACCTTCCAGGCGGCCGCGGCATTGGTTTTACCCGAAAGCGCCAACAAGCCCCGATCCACGAGTTTCCTGATCACCCCGAGATCCGGAATGAATGCCGACGTAGCGTGAGGATCCGAAATAGCCTGAATCCGTGCCTTGGCAGGCACCGGGACCACGGAATTGGTAGCGTCAGGAGCAGCCAATGCCTTCGATGGGCCCAATCCGGCAAGCACCCAACTCCAAATCCAGATGTAGAGGAAACAACGCATCCGACCCAAAGAAGATGCCGGTTCCGACGGGAATAGGCAAAACCAACGATTGCCGACCTTCTCCAGAAAGAGCCTGTCCCTTTGGGTGGAGCCTGTCCCTTGGGGGGAGCCTGTCCCTTGGGGGGAGCCTGTCCCTTGGGGGTGGAGCCTGTCCCTTGGGTGGAGCCTGTTCCTTGGGTGGAGCCTGTCCCTTTGGGTGGAGCCTGTCCCTTGGGGGGGCAACTCGGAAACGTCTTTCGCTGGATCGGGGTCCCAGCAAAAACCCTGACCTCAGAAGTTGCGCGGGGCCTGGTTCAGCCTCTCCCACGCATCCCATCAGCCTCGTGAACGAGTTGGTTAAAAAAAGGCCCCCGTCGTGCAAACGGGGGCCAGAAACAAAACCGGGGCGCCAGTCAGAGGATGACCGTACGCCCCGGGGAATAATCAGAATCAGTTCTGTAGGACTTAGTGGAGATTCTGAGGCGTTGAACAACGACACCTCAGAAAACGAACGGCG
>JARXAF010000089.1 GCA_029865985.1 Verrucomicrobiota bacterium | reverse complement strand
GTTAGGGAGACAAAGCCGCCGGAGGACGAGACCGCGCCGATGGAATCACGGATGCCACCGCCGTTCTTGAGGGAGATCACGGTGTTGGGATCGGTCTGGCGTGCGCGCCAGAGGTTGGCGTCGGCGGTCAGGTCGCCAAGGTTTGTCTCCTCGGTGCGAACACTGTTCCGGATGCCGTTCAAGTACACCGAGGTGCGTCCAAAGCGGTTGCCGTCCTTGCCGTCCACGATGTTGGCCAGGCGAGTGACGACGTCGACGACGTTCGAGGACGGGGCCACGTTGCCGGTGTCGAGCACGCCCTGGATGTCTGTGGCGTAGGCGCCGCTGCGGTTGTCGAAACCGGTGAGACGGCCGGCCTCGTCAAAGCTGGCGATCAGGCGGCCGACATAACGGTAGCTGGAACCGGTGTTCACCACGTAGACCGGCTCGCCGGTGGCAGAGGTAAACTGGCTCGGGTAGGAGCTTGCGACGAAGTCCTCCGGCCGCAGGCGATCGGAAGGCTTGGCGAACACGCTGTGGGAACCGCCGGCAACGATGATGTCAACGTCGCGCAACTGGCGGGCGAGCTCGAACTCACGGGAGAACTGCTGGAGGTGGGTCATGACGATCACCTTGTTCACACCGAGGGCGAGCAGGCCGTCGACCGCCGCCTGGATGTCGGCGAGGAGGTTCTGAGAGACGCCGATGTTTCCGGGGGAGGAGATCGATCGGAGCTCGGTGACCGTGCCGCCGACCAGACCGATCTTCTGTCCGCCGATGGTGATGATTGCGCTCTTGGCGACTTTGTTCTTCATCGCGGAAACCTCCTGGGCATCGGCGGTGACGAGGCTGGCCATGCTGCTGTCGGTAGCGAAGTTTAGGTTCGCGCTGAGGTAGGGGAACGCCGTGCCCGCGTAGCCGGCAGTGGTGTCCGGGAGGATGAGACTGCGCACCTGGGCCGTGTTGTCGTCAAACTCATGGTTGCCGAAGCAGGAGGCGTTGATACCGAGGGCGTTGAGGATGGTGATGTCGGCGCGGCCTTTAATCCCGTTGAAGGGGGCGGCGGGATCTGCGCTCGCGGTGAAGAATGGGCCGGGGATGTAGTTGTCGCCGCTGGCGAGAACTAGCGTGGCGGAGGGATACGCGGACTTGAGCGCATTCAACACCGACGAAAACCGCGGGGCGTCGTCCAGGGCGGCGATACCGGCCTCGAAGTCTGAGGCGTGGAGCACCTGGAAGGTGAGCGCGCCGCCGATGGCACGGGTGACGGTGAGGTTGACCGGGGCGCTGGTGGAGGTGAGCCCGAGGTTGTCGGTGGCCACCGCGGTCAGGACGTGGATGCCGACCGGCGCATTGGTGAAGCTGAAGCTGAACGGCGCGTTGGTCGAGGTGCCGAGCTTGGC
This sequence comes from Verrucomicrobiota bacterium, assembly GCA_029865985.1. Taxonomy (GTDB): domain Bacteria; phylum Verrucomicrobiota; class Verrucomicrobiia; order Limisphaerales; family UBA9464; genus SXXZ01. Next base: position 6,811 of record JARXAF010000089.1, on the reverse strand, counting down.
AGCACCGGCGAAATAGTCGACCGAGCGGACTGAGCCATCGATGTCGCCTGAGGAGACCCGGAATGCGATGGTGTAAGGTGCCGACGCGGTGGTGTTTGCGGTCGGCGCGGTGATCGCAACCGTGGGCGCGATGTTGATCGCGGTGATGTTGATGCTGCGGCTCGCCTCGGACACGGCGCCGCTGTTGTCGGTGGCCACGACACGGTAGGTGTGCGCACCGACCGTGGGATTGAAGTTCCAGACCCAGGGGAAGGCGGTATCGTCACCCAGTTTCACGCCATCCTCGAAGAACTCGACCTTGACCACGATGCCGTCGGTGTCGGCCACGGTGGCGGTGAGGGGCAGGGTACCCTGGGCGTAGGAGGTGCCGGACGGCAGGCTAATCGCAATCGTCGGGGCGGCGTTGGCAGCGCGGACGGTGCTTACGCCGGGCAGCGTCACGCGGTAGGCGAGGAGCATGATGTCCACTTGAACCGCGTTGGTTCCGACGGGGACGCCATTGTGGTAGACGACGTCCGACTTGAAGTCGTTGTCGTTGCCCAAGAGCATCAGGTAGTCATCCGGATTTGCGGGATCCTTGAGCGGGATTAACGAGATCGCCTCCCACTTCTCGCTCAGCGAGTTCACATCCTGGTTCGTGCTGGTGTTCAACCCGAACTTCGCGAGCTGCGTGGCATCGAGCAGGTCGACAAAGTCCTGACGGGCGACCGGAGTGATCCCTTCAGGCAGCGTGGTGCCGGTGTTGGGCAGTGATATTTGGCCCGGCGCACCCCGCTCGAGGTCGTAGGCGGTGCCGGCTATATTCGACGCGGGTGCGGTCGAGGCGAGAACGATCCGCTTGTAGGTCGGCGAAAGGCCCGGGGTCGCGCCGCGGCCGATGCCATCGCGTTCCAGCACCAGAAAGGTGCTGGCGTTCAGCGCAACGACTTCGCTGACCGGTGTGTGGGTGTTGGTCGTCGTGTTGCCGTTGAGCGTGAGCTGGTAGACGTGTTCGGCGACGACTTTCCCATAGGTGGCGGACGCGGCGTCGGCGTCGAGTTGGAGGATGCGGGTGTTGCGGCCGAGGCCGCCGGCGCCGCCATCCTGAATGGTCGGCGACTGGAGAAACGCCACCAAGCGCTTGCCATCGGGGGTCAGGGAGAGTCCCTCGAGACCGCGGTTGTTGCGACGCCCGGAGGTCGGGGCGGAGTTTCCGGTGAAGTTCAGCCGGCCTGGGAACGAGCCTTGCGCCGGGAGCAGCGCAGCCGGGGGAAGGATTGTCTCCATCAGTCGAGCCTCGGAATTGAAGCGGAACATCGCCGGGCCGTATTCGTCGCTCACCCAATAGCCGCCGTCAGCGGTCAGCACCAGACCCTCTGCGTCCAGAGACCGCCGGCCGCCACCGATGGAACTCGCCGGGGCCTGGGGCACCACCGGGGCGTTGGTATTGGCGGCATCAAATCCCGTGTAGGGAAGCCCCTCGCTGCCGTAGCGGAACAAGACCGTCGCGGTGTTGGTGAAGGTGATTTGTCCTTGAGCGACCGGACTTTCGCCGTAGTAAGGCGAGATGACGAAGTCGTACATCTCGAGGCGAGGACGGTAGTCGGTGGCACCATCGCCGAATCCGCGATCCGGTAGGCCCACGATGCGGCCGGAGATCCGGCCCGCGGTGTAGACCAGCGAATTGGTGTCGATGGCCATGGCAGAGAAGCCGCCGAGGGTATCCTGCCTGCCGTCGCCGGCCTTGTCGAAGGTGGCGGCCGGCACACGGCCGACGCCCACTAGGCCCTTGTTGACGAATCCGGCGAACTGGCCGAACGCCAAGGTCGCAGAGGCCGCGAGGATCGGTATTGATAAAATGGTTCTGGGTAGCATCGCTATCACAATACCAGGTCGGAGGTTACGGAAGGGTTGGACCGTTGTTAAGCTTGGGTGAACTACATCCCAGGCACGTCAGGCTAGGTTTCACGCGCCCTCAGTGGGTCGCGGTAGGGATGGATTTTGCCCCCGGCTCTCGGAGCAGATCCGAGCAGGAATGATGATTAGCCCTCACCGCCAAGCCCATGCCATAGGGTCTCAAAAGTTTTGAAGCAACAGGCCTCGATGGATGGGCTTTGTTCGGTTACTAGATCGCGGCGGACGCTCCCCTCTGACCGCCATCCAGCCATGATTCTGTGCCGACGCTTCCCGATAATAGCAACCCTCCTCCTGTTGGCCTGTGAGCTTCCAGCCGCCGAGCCCGGAGTCCGGCGCGGATCACTGGTTATTGTCGGCGGTGGGGAACGGCCAGGTCCCATTCAGCAGCAGTTCATCCGGCTTGCCGGCGGACCTATAGGCGCCCGCATTGCGGTGATTCCACTGGCGAGCAGCGATCCAGAGGCTGCTGGGGAGAGCCAGAGGACGGAATTTCGCTCGTTTGGAGCCACCAACACCGTCGTCCTCCGCTTCAGCCGGGAACAGGCGATGGATCCGGCGACGTCGCTTCTTCTGGACGGCGCGACCGGCGTCTTCTTCACCGGCGGCGACCAAGCCCGCCTCGCCACGTTCATCGTGGGTACCCCGTTGGCCGAGCGCCTTCACCGGTTGTATGATCAAGAGGGCGCGGTGATCGGTGGTACCAGCGCCGGCGCGGCGATCATGAGTCGGATCATGATCACCGGCGACCAGCGCGGCGAACCGGACCGCAAGGACGACTTCGCGGTGATCCGCCGTGGTGCGACGCTCACCTCGACTGGCTTGGGATTTGTCACCAACGCCATCGTGGACCAGCACTTCATCGCCCGCCGTCGAGAGAACCGACTTCTTGGCCTCGTGCTGGAGAATCCTGCGCTGCTCGGCGTCGGCATTGATGAATCGACGGCGCTGGTGGTCACTTCGGAAGGCCGCTGGGAAGTGGTCGGCGATGGCAGTGTGATGGTCTTCGACGCCCGCGGATCTACGGTGGCCGAAGCGGCTCCCAGGCAGAACCTCGGCGCTCGCGACCTGCGGTTGCACCTGCTTCTTCCGGGTGATTCGTTTGATCCTGCCGCTTCCCGATGAGTTCTCGGGAGGTTCGACGGTCCGGTCGGTCGGTTCGGTGTCCCCTGAAAGCGGCCTCGCTTGGCTTAATGTCACTTGCCGGTTCAGGAGATCGCCCCGCCCCGCGACATGGGCCGCGCTGACGGGCATTGGGAAGGAGTGAGGCGCGAATGTCCCCGGCGCGACTAGACTTCTTCGCGGTGTCGCATCTCAGGTTCCCCGATTTGCAGGATCACAAAGATCCGAAACGATCAGGCCGCTTTCTCTGAGAAACGTTCGAAGCGGTTCGAAAGGATGAAAAAGGTCGGCGCCCACAGTCCGACAAAGATGCCAAATCGTTCACCGTGTGCCTGGGTGTCGATCGCCTGCCCCCCTGTGAGAAACCAGATGGCGATGGAACCGATAATGGAGGCGAAACCGAGAACGAAGCAGAGTTGGCTGAGAAGTTTCAATTGAGCGGGTTTCATATCTAGGAACTTAACTGTCCGAAACGAGACGAGATTCTACAAGGTATCTTCTCTGAATTGGCTAAGAGCCTGTCTGAAAATGGGGAGGGGTTCTGTTTTGGATGGAAGGGCCCGCTGGCGGCGTTGATTGTCGACCACAGACCGCTTGCGGGTCTGCTTCCTCCTCGCGCCTTGCCAATCGACCCCTCCCCAGTTTCAGACAGGCTCTAAAGGTGAGGCGGATCCGAGGGCTTGCAGATAGCGATGGCCACAAAATGACCATGAGTCACTGTCGGACGCCGCTTCCGGAACCGCTTCTTTACGCCGACCGGGTGCGGCGCCGGTTCGTGGTTCCGGTGCCGGTGATGGGATTGAACCACCTCAATCCGGGGAACCGCACAAAATCGGTGTCGGCCGTGTGCAGCACCGCGCCATGATCCAGCGCCAGCGCCGCCATTTGCGCATCGCTCACCAAGTTCCCTGCGGTGCCGAGGGTTTCCAGGAGTTCGAGGGTTTGGTGAAGGTGGTCATGGCTCGGGACTATCACCTGCACCGGCGGTTGCCCCAACCACGCTCGCACATGCCCGGCCGCTTCCGCCGGCGTCATGGGATTCAAGAAGACTCGCGGGTTGGTGACGATGCGGACGAATCCGAACGCCACCACATGGGGCAGGCCGATGGGTTCTGTGCCACCCAGGCAGGACTGCCACCAGTCCACCGCCGAGGCGTGAAATGGGGAACTGGAGTCGTGGGCGTAAATGAGCAGGTTGATGTCAGGAATGATCACCGGGTTTTCTTGTTCCGTGCCTTTGCCAGAACGGCTTCCAGTTCCAGATCGTCGGCCAACTGGTTGAAGCCCGCCGGATCTAAACCGGCACGGAGCCCCAGCGGTCGAGCTTGGATGACGAAGGGACGGCTCATTGCCGCGGCGGGCTTCTGGCTCAACCCGGCTCGGATGGCGGCGTTGAGAGTTTCTTTGAAGCCATTGCGGGAACGGTGCATGGCTTCTTGGAGCATCCGCTCGACATCCCGATCCAATGTCACCGTGGTGCGCATTAAAGCATCATGATGCTCGATCAAATGGCAGTCAAGATGCTCAGGATCGCGGAGGGTAACCATTCAGACAGGCTCTCAGGTCGTGGACTCCCGGATCACCCAATCATCTCAAACCCACCGACCTGCCGGAAGTGGTCGTCAAAGGCGGCGACCCGCTTCACTCCCAACCGCCGCATTACCACGAAGGAGATCGCATCGCAGAAGGGGTACGACTTGTCTGCATGCTGCCGCAGCAACTGGATGGCTTCCCGGTGGTCGGCGTCGGTGACCTCTGCGAAATGGAGCAACGGATTTTCCCAGAAGTCGGCGATGACCTTCTCCCGCACCGCCAGTGAACGGGCGAACGTTGCGTGGATTTCTGCGAACACGAAGGTCGTGCTGACAAAGTGGGTCCGCTCACGGAAGAGGGCAGCGAGACAGTCGCGCGCCCGGGCATGGTGGCTTTGGCGGGGATCGCGGAACGCAATCCAGAACGACGAATCGAGGAAGACCCGGTGGCTGTGCATCAGCGTCCCGCCTCCGGTTCGGCCAGCACCCACTTCCCTCGCTTCTTCAAATACTTCTTGGGAGTTCCGTAGAGGTAGTGGTCGTGATTGATGGCGGCGTCCTCGGGTAATACTGGCCCGGCATCCGACGGGGTTGGCTCCAGCATGGGGTTGGCCGTCCACGCGGTATCGGGCACCCGCATCTTGTCGTCGATGCAGCCACGGATCACCGCCGCCATCGTTTCACCCCGGCGCGCCGCCTCGGTCGAAATGAAACCGTGCTCGGCCCGGGTCAGATAAATCTGGGTTCGGACCATTCCAGCGGTTTCGTTGACCTCGAAGTTGGGCGCGAAGACATCGCGGAACACCTCCGGCGGAGTCGGTGCACTCGAATACTTCAGCGGCTTCTTCATTGAAGAAACATACATCACAATACATAGACATTGCAAGTACTGATCCAAGCGACCCTCAATCCAAGGAGGTAAACCCATTCGGGTTGAACAGCGCTCGCCGGAGTTCTCGTCTCTCGGATCGTTTCCGGTGCCGGCCTAGGCGAGCCAATCATGGACCGTCGACGTTTTTCCCCGAGGAAACGGATTGTTGCTTCGTTTGTGGTGGTGGATTTCAGGGGGCTGCGCACCCTGTTGGTGTCGGTTTTCAAGTCACTAGGTCCTGTTCATGATGAAGCCCCTTGTTTCGCCCCCGAACCCTTCCGTTGCCGTGATCGGCGGCGGGCCGGCGGGTTTGCGTGCTGCGGAAGTTGCGGCATCGGCGGGGTTGCGGGTGACGCTTTACGAGGCCAAACCTTCCGTCGGCCGGAAGTTTTTGGTGGCCGGGAAGGGCGGTCTCAACATAACGCACGGAGAAGCCTTGGACCGCTTCCAGACGCGTTACTCTGGACCTGGGCAACCGTTCGGTTTTTGGCCGAGACTGCTCGGCAACTTTGATCCCGGGGCGCTGCGGCAATGGGCTGCGGGACTGGGCGTGGAGACCTTCCAGGCCACCACAGGTCGGGTTTATCCCGTGGAGATGAAGGCCGCTCCGTTGCTGCGCCGCTGGGTGGCCCGCTTGCGTGGACTCGGCGTGACCTTTGAGATGAATCACCGCCTTGTTGCTTTGAAGCCTTTGCCGGGGGTGTCAGATCAAAAGGGCGAATCCGAGGCCGTCGATGGTTCGGGTGCTCGAGCCAGTGGTTTCCAATTGGGTTTTGCCCATAGGGACACCGCCTCGGCCGATGCGGTCATCTTGGCTTTGGGAGGTGGGTCGTGGCCCGAAACGGGATCCGACGGAGCTTGGGCCGGGTTGTTGGAATCGCTCGGTCTCACCGTGCATCCGCTGGCTCCGGCGAACTGTGGTTGGGAACACGATTGGCCGTCGGAAGTGTTGGCGCGTGCCGAAGGTAAACCGTTGAAAAACATTCAGGTCCGCGCCGGTGACACTCTCGCAGTTGGCGAACTGCTCATCACGCGCTACGGACTGGAAGGCGGCGCCATTTACCAGCTCGGAGCCGCATTGCGCGCGATGTCGGAACCTGCCATTGCCATCGACTTCAAGCCCACCTTCAGTGTGGAGCAGTTGGTGGCCAAGATGGAGTCGGTGCGCCGCAACTTCCTCAATGAGGCCCTTGTCCGGTGGCGCATCGGCGACACGGCGCACGCCCTCTTGTCGGACCGTACTTGGACCGACGCCGTTTCGCTGGCGCGCGTTGTGAAGCATTGCGTCATCCCGCTGAAAGGTCCGCGTCCGCTCGCTGAAGCCATTTCTTCGGCAGGTGGTGTGGTTTGGTCGGAAATCGACAGCCGATTGATGGTCCGACGGTTTCCCGGT
>JARXAF010000063.1 GCA_029865985.1 Verrucomicrobiota bacterium | reverse complement strand
GCGGTGACGTTCCTGACCCAGGCCTTCACCTCCAGCGACGGTGGTTTCACGGTCACCAACACCACCCCAGAGCCTCCGGGCCCCTGGGTGTATGACCCGGCCAATGGCGTTTGGTCGGCCGACGGTTCCGTGGACGGCTGCGGCGGCCCCTACAACTCCCGCCTCAATTCGGCGACCTACACGGTGCCGGAGTCCCTGGCCGTGACCCTAAACTTCTCGCACCGCTATTCCTTCGAGGGAGACCTCTGGGACGGCGGCCAAGTGCTCGTCAGCATCAACGGTGGGGCCTTTACCGCGGTTTCAGCCGATAATTTCACAGCCAATGGCTATGCTCCCGGAGTTATCCAAGGCAGCGGCGTCCTCAAGGGCCTGCGTGCCTTCAATGCCGATTCCGCGGGCTATGCGGCTGGCAGCTTCATCACCAGCTCCGCGATCCTTGGCACATTCACCAAGGGTGACAAAATCGTGGTCCAGTTCCTGGGCGGCTGGGATGACTGCTCCAAGGGCAGCACCCCGAGCTGGCAAATTAAGGAAGTGAAGCTGGCTGTCAGCTCTCCGCCCACCGCGGTGACCTTCGACGGCACCGCCAAGGTGACACGCCAGGGTGTAGCCACCTCGTTCAGCTACCAATGGCAGCGCAACGACGGCTCGGGCTTCGTGGACATCGCCAACGCGACCGGCACCTCGTACCGGTTCTTCCCGACCACCCCCTCGGACATTTCCGCAACCTACCGTATGTTGGCGGGTGTCCCGGGCAAGATGGTCTCCAGCGCCGACGTGAAGGTTATCCCTCCGCGCCCGACGCTCTCGCTCAGCCGCACCGCCGACGTGATCACGGTTACCTTCACGGGCAGCCTGCAGTCGTCCACCTCGCTCACCGGACCGTTCTCCAACGTGACCGGCGCGACGAGCCCCTACGCGGTGCCCGCCCCAACCGGCGGCAGCTTGTTCTTCCGCAGCATCAAGTGATCTAGCGGAAACGGTTTCTTACAGCCCGGGAAGGTTCGCCTTCCCGGGCTTTTTTGTTACCGATCTCGGACCCCGCACACGTTCCCTCAGGCTGAAGCGCTTCTCCAAAACCACACGACTCCGATGAGACCCGCCTCGATTCGCTGGGAGCCGGCGGAGACCCCAAGCTCGGAAGCCTCATTCCCAAGCCCACCGATACCCCAACCTGTGGACTCCGAGTTGCCGACCGGATCCGGTGAAGCCACTCTAGGGGCCACGTCATGACGACCCTATCCTCTGAGCAACTCCTCGGTGCCCTGAATTGGCGCTACGCCACCAAGAAATTCAACGCAGCGGCCCCCATATCCGCCGACCTCTGGAAAACCCTAGAAACAGCCCTCGTTCTGGCTCCTTCCAGCTTTGGCCTGCAGCCATGGAAATTTGTGGTGGTCACCGATCCCCAGGTCAAAGCCCAGCTGGTGCCCCATTCTTGGGGACAATCCCAACCGGCCGACTGCTCTCACATGGTGGTTTTTGCGGTCAAGACCGCTCTAGATCAGGGCCATGTAGATCAATTTCTGGCCCGTCAAATCGAAGTCCGCGGCGGATCGATGGAGGCCTTGGCCGGCTACCGCGGCATGATGCTGGGCAGTCTTCAAAAGGCGACCGACGCCGGCTATCTCGACATCTGGCAAACCCACCAAGTGTACATCGCTCTGGGTCAGTTCATGACCGCGGCGGCCCTGCTGGGAGTGGATACCTGCCCCATGGAAGGCATCGCTCCGGTGGAATACGACAGAATCCTCGGGCTCACCGGTTCCGGTTACAAAACCGTGGTCGCCTGCGCCGCCGGATACCGCGCGGATGACGACAAATACGCCTCCCAGAAGAAGGTCCGCTTCCCGGCCTCCGAAGTGATGAAGCACATTTAAGTGTTTCGGGCAGCCGGTGACACTCCGACCCCGCCGGAAGGTCACCGCTGCGGCTCGGGCTTGGCCCCACCCCCCGACCTTTCGGCGCCCGTTCTCTTCCTAGCCTTCCTCTTCTGGACCGCTTTGATCGAGTGAAGCAATCGGAGCGGGTTCGGCCAAGACTGGGAAGAAGACGCAGCCAGCGCGACCGATCCCATGAATTTGTTCCGGCTCGGCCCGAACGATTCAGTTGGGAGGAAAGTGACGGCGTTGCAGATTCTTTCGCAAGACAAGGGTGGCAGGGGTGATCCCAGCCTTGGATCCGGACCGATTCATTACCGATATCCGACCAGAATCGAAGCCTCATCCCAAAGACGCAATCGATACTGAAACAGCCAGTTATGCCGTATTTTTCGCCCTCCCCACTTCTGCGTGGCAAGACCCCTGAGAGTACCGTCACCATCCTGTCCAAGAATGCGTGGACACGTGGCCATTGTGGGAGGTGGAGTCATCGGGCTGAGCACCGCTTATTATTGTGCCAAGGCCGGTTACTCGGTGACAGTCATTGATCGAAATCCGCCGGCCCGCAACGGCTGTTCCTTCGGCAACGCCGGCATGGTGGTGCCCAGCCATTTCATCCCGTTGGCTGCGCCCGGAATGGTCGCCTTGGGCCTCAAGTGGATGTGGAATCCGGAATCCCCCTTCTACATCCGCCCGCGCTTCGACGCGCAACTCTTCGAGTGGGGATGGCGCTTCTGGCGGGCCAGCACGGCCGAACGGGTTCAGCAGGCTGCGCCGCTGCTGCGCGACATCAGCCTGGCCAGTCGCGCAGCCTTCGAAGAACTGGCCGCCCTGCCCCAACTCGACTTCGGCCTGGTTAAAAAAGGTCTGCTCATGCTGTGCCGCAGCCAGCATGCCCTCGACGAGGAAGCCCACACGGCGGCCCAAGCCCGTGCACTAGGCATCCCGGCCGAGGTGCTCGATGCCCGGCAAACGGCCGCGCTGGACCCGGCGATTACGATGTCCGTCGCCGGATCGGTTCATTTTCCCCAGGACTGCCACTTGAGCCCCGACCGCTTCATGGCCGGCCTGCAACGTGAGCTGGAGCTCCTGGGGTGCCGCTTCCGTTGGAATGCCGAAGTGCGCGGATGGCAAACCGAACACGGTCGGGTCCGGGCGGCCTGGGTCGACGGAGAGGCCGTCGAGGCCGATGAATTCGTGCTGTGCGGTGGGTCTTGGTCACCCCAGACGACCGCCCAACTGGGGCTCAATTTGCCCATCCAAGCGGGCAAGGGCTACAGCTTGACCCTCCGACAACCGCGGGAATTGCCGAACCTTTGTTCCATTTTCACGGAAGCCCGAGTGGCCATCACCCCCATGGGCGACACCCTGCGCTTCGGCGGAACCATGGAAATCGGAGGCCTCAACGACACCATCAATCCAGTCCGGGTCCGGGGCATCATCAAGTCGGTGCCAAAGTATTTCCCCCGATTCGAGGAGAGCGATTTCGCCGGCATCGAACCGTGGTTCGGCCTGCGCCCGGTGCCGCCAGACGGGCTGCCTTACATTGGCCGAACGAAACGCCTCGCCAATCTCTGCCTGGCCACCGGACACGGCATGATGGGCATCAGTCTGGCCCCGATCACCGGTCAACTCGTCGCCGACACACTGACTGGGGCCCGCCCTCGCTTCGACCTGTCGCTCCTTTCGCCGGATCGGCATTCGGGATAGGTGACCGGATGGACTTTTTTAAGCGAGTGGATTAAACCGGTGGATCAGACGGGGTAAAACGGGGCGTCCTAAAAACGGACGGGGGCCGGCTTTGTGAGCCGACCCCCAAGTGACGGAAGCATTTACGCCTTCACTCCAGGCGCCATAACCACGACGAGGCAAACACCCTACTGCCATCCGCAGCCCCGCCGTCAGCACGCTCCCTTTGCCAACCCTTAGCGGATAGTCTCCAACCACCTACTCCGACGCGGGATTTGGCTGATTGCTCAAAGTTTTTCAGGAAAACTTTTTGAGGCTCCGAATTCAACGCACAGCCGGATCCTGGATCCTCAACATGACCTCATTCCGACGGAACACAGACGGTGTCCAAGGCGGGTCGAAATACCCGTAGACCGGCAGGGCATCGGCCACCGAAATTCCCCGCCCCGTCAGCCACGACTGCAATTCCCCCAGAACCGCCACCTCCCGCTCCAAAGACCGGCCTCCGCGGAATCGATAAACGGCAAATCGGCCCGCAGGAATCTCCCGACGGCGCAAGGCCCCATCATTGGGCATAGGCACCGACGTCGCCGCCATGTTCTTGGGCATGACGAAAGCCATCACCCGTTGGGACGAAGGGGCGTTGGTCGGTGCACCGGCCATGTAAACCGGTGTGGTCATGGCAATTTTTTGCTGGGACTGATTGCGCCCGGTGATGAATCCAAACAGGCGACCGAAGCTTCCGTCGGAATCTCCGCTTCCCGAACCCATGGTGGTCTCCACCCATTGCAACGTGGGATACTCCCGGATCTGAAAGGCCCCGTCGGACTCCGTCACCCGATACGGGGCCGTCTCGTAGCCAGCCCGGGTCACCTGACACCCGCCAGCCGCCACCAGGATCACGACCAATAGGGCCGCCGAAGAGAGAGCAATCCACTGGGTTTTCATTGCGGCCCATCTTCAACCGGGATGCAGCAAACGCAACTCGGGTCTGACCCGATTCAGGCCAACACCGCCCGGATGACCTCGCCGTGAACATCGGTCAACCGGCGGTTGGCCCCCAGATGGAGCACATTCAAGCGCTCATGATTCAAACCCAGCAACTGCAACGCCGTGGCATGGAAATCGTAAGTGGTGGTGATGTCGTGGGTTGCCTTCCAAGACCATTCGTCACTTTGCCCGTAAGCCACCCCGGGCCGCACTCCGGCACCGGCCATCCAGCCCACGAAGGTGCCCCCATTGTGATCGCGGCCTTCACTGCTTTGAGCAAAGGGCATCCGGCCGAATTCCGTGTTCCAAAGAATCAAGGTATCATCGAGCAGGCCACGCGCTTTCAAATCCCGGAGAAGCCCGGCGATGGGCAAATCCGTCGCTGCGCACATGGGCGGCAGTTCCTTGGCCATGTTGGCATGGTTGTCCCAATTGCCGGTGGGACCGCCCGCCCCGCTCCAAACCTGCACGAAGCGGACCCCGCGTTCGACCAGCCTTCGGGCCATCAAGCAGCGGCGGCCGAAATCCTGGGTCTCCTTACGGTCCAATCCGTAGAGACGGCGAGTCGCCTCGGTCTCTCCGTCGAGGGCGAATACCTCCGGGGCGCTGAGTTGCATCCGGGCGGCCAGTTCGTAGGCGTGAATGCGCCCGTCCAAACGGGCATCGCGATCGTGCGATTCCAGATGCTGGCGATTCCATTTCTGGACCAGCGCCAACCCTTCTTGATTGGCATCGGGCGTGACGAATCGAGCGGAACTCGGCGGGTTCAAATCGGCCATCGGCGATGCATGGCCGGCCTGGATGAGGGTGCCCTGATGGCTGACCGGCAGGAATCCCGCCGAGAAATTACCGCGTTGGTTGTACGGAAGGCCCTTGGTGTCGGGCAGAACGACAAAGGCCGGCAAATTGTCGGACTCGCTGCCCAGGGCATAGCTGACCCAAGCCCCGAAGGCAGGAAAACCCGGCAGCAGCGACCCGGTGTTCATCAGGTAACTGCCCGGCCCATGGACATTGGTCTTCGACTGCATGGCCATGAGGAACGCCATGTCGTCCACGCACTGGGCGATGTTCGGCAACAAATCCGAGACCCAGCGACCGCTCTGCCCATGCTGACGCAAGGGTACGGGCGGCTTGAGCACCTTGCCCGGCTCGCTCGTCGGCGCTTCGATCCGCACGCCAGCGCCCGGATCAAAGGACTGGCCGGCCCGACGAAACAACTCCGGCTTGTGATCAAAGAGGTCCATCTGGCTGGCACCGCCATTCATGAACAACTGGATCACCCGCTTGGCTCGGGGCTGATGGTGGGGGCGATGACCCGCGGCCACCGGATCAATGCGGACCGTCTCTGCCGCCAGAAGTTGCCGGAGCGCCACACCGCCGAATCCGGCCCCCAAATGACGCACGAAATCCCGCCGGTTGAACGCGCGACCGAAAGGCAATCCTGGGGAGTTCATGGCACGAAAAGAAACTCGTTGCTGTTGAAGATCAACCGGCAGGCATTGGCCAGACCGTGCTTCTGGGCATACTGGGCCCATTCCTGCTGTTCGGTGTCCGTGAGGGGACGCCCCCAGGCCCACCATCCCACTCCCTTCCAAGATTCGCCGCCGTCGCCACCCAGAGCCTGAAGGGATGCAGCCCAATGCTCGGCCTGGCGGAGGGAGAAGGCATTGTTCCAGAGCGCGAGCGCCTGTTGGAGGGTCACCGAGTTGTTGCGCGCGGGCAGGAGTTGATCACCCGCCGGGCAGTCCAGAGCCTCCATCCAGGGATCGGGCAATGTTCGGAACAAAAACCGGTAGACACTCCTCCGTCGGCCCTCGGGGGCATCGGAATCAAAGCGCGTGTAGTCCACCTGGGGCGTCACGTGGATGCCCGGTTTCAAATCAAATTGCCGATCTCCGGGCCCGCCCATGCGCAAATCCAAACGCCCATTGATCAGCAGCATGGCATCGCGAACACATTCGGCGTCCAAACGCGTGCGGTTCATCCGGGAAAACCATCGATTTTCCGGATCGAGCTGAACCGTCCGATCCCTCTTCTCATTCGATGGACCGGAATGGCCGGAAGCCTGACTGCGTTGCCGATACGTCGCGCTGGTCAGCAACAACCGGTGCAACGCCTTGAAGGATCCTCGGGCGTCATCCCGAAACCACACCGCCAGCCAGTCCAGCAACTCCGGGTGAGACGGAGCGGATCCCATGCGACCGAAGTCATTGGGTGTGGCCACCAAGCCGTGTCCAAAATGGTGGAGCCAGATGCGGTTGACGATGGAACGCCAGGTCAAGGGATTGTCGCGATGGGCCAACCACTGAGCCAAGGCAGCCCGTCGCGCCCCTTCCTCGGAACCCTCCGGAACGGAAAACCGACCCGGAAGCCCTGCGATGCACGTCAGCGCACCGGGCCCGACTTCTTCACGCGGTTGGGTGATATCGCCCCGATTCAACCGATGAATGGGACGCGGATTCAGGGAGGGCTTGAGGCTACCATCCGGCTCGAAATCACTGGCCGCCGCATAAACTCGGGATGGCTCGGGCAATCCAGCCAACTGCTGCCGAAGGCGTTCCCGCAGGAAAAACGCGCTCACGATGCGTGACTGATCTTGAGTCCAACTCTCCGGAGTCCGGTCAACGATCGAGGCAATCTGCGCGGGAATCACCCGACTGGCCTCACCCGAAGCATCAGTGATGGAAACCCGAAAGCGGCCGATCAAATGGGATCCACCGTGAGATTGTCGCAAAACCAGGCTCCACCGATCTCCGGGATGGGCGGCCAGCGGCTCGGCCAATTCGAAGACGGCACGATGGGCCTGGCCTTCTTGGGGATGAATGCCCCAGGCCGTTTTTTCCTGGCCGTCGATGGCATGGGCCACGGTCCAGCCATCCTGATCGAAATCGGAGGTCGCCCGCGCCCATCGGACCTTTCGAGGTTCGGCCACACCGGCTGAGGACACCCACAACTCGACCTCGCTCAAATGGAGATTGCCGTTGTCTGGATTTCGACCGGGACCACGGTGCGGCAGGGAATCGTCGGGCAGGAGTTCCAACTGGATGGCACGCACCGAACCTTTGGAGGCGGTCTGCGTCAGCGTGTAAACATCCCGTTCTGGCCGGGTTCCGCTGACCCGGAAGGAGCCGTCGGGCTGATGCTGGAGCGTTGCCCCACCGGCCGAGAGGAACGAGTCGGCCAACCAAGGCGTCCAAACCACCGGGCGCAACTGGCGTCGCATCGACCACTGCCGCACTTCCGTGCGGGTTTGCGAGGATTCCAGCAACTCCGGATCCCCGCGTTCCAACTGACGTTTTTGGTGCATCCATTGCTGCCGCTGAACATGGATCGCCGGATCCCGATCAAAAAAGCGATGGGCGCGTTCCACCCCGGAGAACACCGCCTGCAACGCGTAATGATCGGCCTGAGGGATGGGATCAAACTTGTGGTCGTGGCAGCGGGCGCATTGAACCGTGGTGCTGTTGAAGACTGACATCACCGTGCCGATCATGTCATCGCGGTCGACATACCGGCCCAATTGGCGGTCCAACGTGTCCTCGCGGATGTCCCGCAGGGAACTCTCGTCCCACGGACCGGCCGCCACCATGCCCAAGGCCACCGTGGCCTCGGGTCGGTCGGGATAAAGCACATCCCCGGCCACCTGCTCCTGAATGAACCGCCCATAGGGGCGATCGGCGTTGAAGGCCTCGATGAGATAGTCCCGATACGGCCAAGCCTGTTCCCGGATGCGGTCCTGATCGTGGCCATGGGTTTCCGCGAAGTGAACGGCATCCATCCAGTGACGCGCCCACCGTTCGCCGTACCGGGGCGAAGACAGCAATCGATCCACCTCGCGCTCATAGGCTTGGGGCGATGAATCCGCCAAGAACCGTTGGTAATCCTCCGGCGAGGGAGGCAATCCAATGAGGTCAAAATAAATCCGCCTCAGGAGCGTCGGCCGGTCGGCTTCCGCGGCCGGTTGCAGGCTGTGACGCACCCACTGCGCCCGAATGAAGGCATCCACCGCGTGAGTCACCTCTCCGCCGACTTCGCCGACTTCAGGAACCCGAGGCGTGCGCAGCGGCGCATAGGCCCAATGCGGTTCGACGGCCCAAAGAGCCATCCCCGTCCAAATCAGGGTGATCCACAGGAACCTCATGGGAATGCCGCAATCATGCCCATCTGAAACCCCATGACCAGTCAGGATCCACGAACCCACGAGACTTCTCCCTGCTCGCAACTGCTTCGGCTGGCGACTCGTCCGGTGGGGCGACTTTCTGCAAAGAGGGTACCGGGTTGATTGCAGCAGGGTTCCATCCAGATTGCCCGTTCCGAGAGTTCCACCGTTGACCCCTGCGCCGGCTTACTTAGCCTCGGAGCCCGTGAGCCGATTCTCCGCGCGTTTGTTGCTGGTGGTGACCTGTCTTTGGGTTGGGGTGATGAATTGCCCCGCGCC
This sequence comes from Verrucomicrobiota bacterium, assembly GCA_029865985.1. Classification (GTDB taxonomy): domain Bacteria; phylum Verrucomicrobiota; class Verrucomicrobiia; order Limisphaerales; family UBA9464; genus SXXZ01. The sequence goes on along the minus strand of JARXAF010000063.1, from coordinate 17,849 downwards.
CCTGATCTACCGACCCGGCGAAGGCTGGACCTACGAAGCCGTGGGTGCAGGTGCGGCTTGGCAGCGCAAACGGGCCAAGGACCAACTGGCTGTCGCCCAGGAAGCCTTCGATGCGGGCCAGTACCGACTCGCTCTCAAGGCCGCCAAACACACCACCAAAACGTGGCCCCTTTCGGATTCCTCCGGGCGTGCCCAATACCTCATTGGCCGCTGCTATGAGGCGCGCAAAATGGATGAGCGGGCGTTCAAGGAATACCAGAAGGCGCTCACCAAATACCCCAAGCTGGAAAACTATTCCGAAATCCAGCAACGCCAGTTCGAAATCGCCAACCGCTATCTAGGCGGACAGTGGTTCAAGCTCTGGGGCTATATCCCCTTCTTTCCGTCCATGGACCGCACGGCGAAGCTCTTCGATCAGGTCAACAAGAACGGGCCTTACAGCGAAATTGGCCCCAAGGCCTTGATGAACATCGGTGCCGCCCGGGAAAAACAGAAGGACTACCGTCTGGCGGTGCGCGCCTACGAACGGGCCGCCGACAAGTACTACGACCGCCCGAAGGTGGGTGCCGACGCCATGTACTCGGCGGGCATCGCTTGGAACCGTCTGGCACGCCGGGCCGAGTACGACCAGTCCATCGCCGGCAACGCCATCAACTTCCTCAATGACTTCAAGGCCCTGTATCCCGATGACCAACGGACCGATGAAGCCACGAAGATCATCGCTTCCTTGAAGACCGAGCAGGCCCGGGGTGCTCTCAAGACCGCGGAGTTTTACGAGAAGTACAAGCGCTATCAAGGCGCGCTGGTTTACTACAACGAAGTGCTCGTGAAGGACCCGAAGTCCATCTTCGCGGCCCAGGCCCGCGAGCGCATCGAAGCCCTCAAGCCCAAAGCCCAGAAGCAGGTGAGCCGGTGGGCTCAGAACGATGCACGCATGCTCGAGCGTGAACGCATCAACGCCACCAACGCTCCCGCTGGCAAGACCTCGAAGAAAGCCCCATGAGTACCGCCGCCTATCTCCCTCGCCGGCCGGCTCTGGTGTCGCTGCTGGTCATGACTGCAGCCCTATGGACCGGCTGCGGCGGATACTCCCTAGGCCCCAGCAATGGTCAGGCGGCCGGTGTTCGCGCCATCCGGATCGGGCATGTGGCCAATGGAACCGATGAGCCCCGTTTGGCCGACACCGTCAGTCACGCACTCCGCGCTCAGGTGCATGTCGATGGCACCTTCCGGTTGGCCACCCAGAACGATGGCGACATCGTCATCACCACGGCGTTGCAGAAGTTCCAGCGCAATCCCCTGACCTTCCAGCCCAAGGACATCATCTCGACCCGCGATTACGACGTGATCCTCACGGCCCATGTCAAAGCCATCGAGGTGGGCAGCGGCAAGGTCTTGCTCGATCAGGAAGTCACCGGGCGAACCACCATTCGCAGTACGGCGGATCTGGGTTCAGCCGAACGCCAAGCCGCACCTTTGTTGGCCGAGAATCTCGCCCGCAACATCATCAGTCGCCTCTCCGAGGGTTCTTGGTGACCCGATCATTCATGAAGGCCACCCATCCGTTCCGCTGGTTGACCCTCGGCGCCGTGTTGGCCTGCTGGGAAGTTGCTGTTTCCCCCTTTGCAGCCCAAGCCGCCGACTGGCCGGGTTGGCGAGGTCGCTCGCGCGATGGCCATGCGGCCGACGCCCTGCCGACCCAACTGGAAACCGCCCCCAAAGCGCTGTGGCGAAAACCCATCGGGCACGGCTATTCGGGTGTGGTGGTTTCCGGACAGAAGCTTGTCTACTTGGACGATTCCAGCGGCCAGGAAACCGCCCACTGCCTCGACGCTGGCACCGGTCGTGAGCTGTGGAGCCAACCCTTCGCCGAGCAATACGCCGACGAATTTGAGCCCGGCCCCCGATGCACACCCTTGATCGATGGCCAACGGATCTACGTGCAAAGCTGCTTCGGCGAATTCGCCTGCCTGTCTCTGAACGACGGCAAGAAGCAGTGGGGCTTCCACTTTCGCGACTACGGGATGTTCTGGGTCAAGGACCGCTCGGGTGGCCCCGGGGCCGCCAACCGACGGGGCAATTCCGGTTCGGCAGCCATTGCAGGCGATTCCATTTTCATCCAAATCGGATCCACCAACGGCGCCAGCATCGCCGCCTTCGACAAAGTGAGCGGCAAGCTGCTTTGGAAATCCCAGGACGACCTCACCAGCTACGCTTCGCTGATGACCGGAACCTTGGGCGGCCGGGCGCAGGCGATCGCCGTCACCTGCGAAGGCCTGCTGGGCTTGGACACCACCACCGGAGAAGCGCTCTGGCGAACCCCCTTCAAGACCGGTGCCAACCGCAACGTCCTGACCCCGATCCTTGACGGCAACAGCGTTCTATTTGCCAGCTACACCACCGGTTTGCGGCGGGTCACCCTGGAAGCCGATGGAAGCCATGTGCGCGCCACGCAGGCCTGGCTGAATCCGGCCCTCAAGATCAATCTTTCCACGCCCGTGTTGGTGGGCCGGCACCTCTATGGTCATGGACCGGACAAGGATTTCGTGTGTGTCGACGCCTCCACCGGAACGGTTCAATGGCGTCAATCCGGCTTCAACCAATACGCATCGACCGTGGCCTCAGGTTCCCGCTTGCTGGTGCTGAACGACACCGGTGAAGTGATCTTGTTGGAGGCCTCACCCGCCCGGTACACCGAATTAGGCCGCTTCCAGGCCTGCGGCAAGACCTTCAGCCATCCGGCCTATGCGCATGGCGTTCTCTACACCCGGGACAGCCGCGAACTGGCCGCGTGGCCCTTGCAGACCTCCGCGCGCTGAGCGTTGTCTCGTCTCTGGCTGAAACGATGAAACCCATCCTCCTCGACCTGGGCGGCTTCCGTCTCCACTCCTTCGGCTTGCTGGTGGCCATTGGATTTCTGGCGGGTTCCTGGATCGCCAGCCGTCGAGGCAAGTCGCTGGGCCTCGATCCTCAGGCCATTCAAGACATCGTGTTTCCCTGGCTGCTGGTGGGAGGCCTGATCGGAGCCCGCATCTTGTACGTGGTCAGCTATTGGCAACGGGATTTCGCCGGACAACCCCTCGCGGAAGTGGTGGCCATCTGGAAAGGCGGACTGGTGTTCTACGGAGGCCTCATGGGGGCGACCGTCGCCGGTGTCATCGGGATTCGGCGCAAGGGGCTTCCGCTATGGCCGACGGCGGATTGCCTGGCCATCGGCGTCTCTCTCGGACACGTCTTCGGCCGTCTGGCCTGCCTGTTCAACGGTTGCTGCTATGGACGCGCTTGCACCCTGCCCTGGGGCATCCGATTTCCGGCAGATCACTCCACTGCAGGGGTTCTGGTTCACCCTTCCCAACTGTACGAAGCCACCCTCAATTTGCTGCTGTGTGGAGGCTTGATTGCTTGGCAATCCCGCCGTCCGCATGTGAGTGGTCAAATCTTCGCCCTCTACCTGATGGCCTATGCGGGAATCCGGTCGTTCACCGAGTATTTTCGAGGTGATTATGGAATCCAAAGCGCCCCGGCCATGGGCGTGTTCACCCCGGGCCAGTCCACCAGTTTGTGGATTTTGGCCGCCGGCGTTGCCCTGTGGATTTTCCGAAAGGCCCGCCCGACTTCATCCCCAGCGGCCTAATTCTGGACGCACTGGACCCCGAAGCTGCGTCAGGCTCAAGAGGCTGGCCGCCCCCTTTCGGGAGCCATGGATCACAAACGGTTCAACGCGCTGACCACTGCCTGAATCGAAGCCAATTCGATATTGGTGTTCACACCGGCACCCCAACGAGTCGTGCCTTCGGCGGTGCGGATTTGAATGTAGGCGATCGCACTGGCCGCTTCGCCCTCCGACAGCGAGTGCTGCTTGAACTGGGTGACCTCGAACCGCGGCACGCCCGCTTCGGCCAGGGCATGAACAAACGCCGCGATCGGGCCATTGCCTCGACCCCGCAAGGCCAATTCGTTCCCGGAACGGATCATCGACGCCCGGCATTCAAAGAGATCATCCACGCCATCAGCGTGGAAATGAATCAAGGACCAAGGAGCGGTTCGTTGGACGTATTCCTTCCAGAACATCGCCTTCAGTTCCTCGCCGCGAACCTCCCGCCCTAGAGCATCCACCTGATCATTGGCGATGGGACCAAACTCGCGCTGCAAGTCCTTGGGCAATTCGACCCCGAACTCCGTCTCCAGCAAATAGGCCACGCCCCCCTTGCCCGACTGGCTGTTGACGCGAATGACCTCGCGGTACTCGCGTCCGATGTCCGCCGGATCGAGGGTGAGGTACGGGACATCCCAGTGACTGCGCGTGCCGGTTTCCCATTCGGCCAACCCTTTCTTGATGGCATCCTGGTGGGAACCGCTGAAGGCGGTGAAAACCAACTCGCCGGCGTAAGGCTGCCGCGGCGGCACCGTCAACCCGGTGCAACGCTCATAGACCTCACGAATTTGCCCCAAATTGGAGAAATCGAGATTCGGGTGTATCCCCAGCATGTAGAGATTCAGCGCCACCGCGATGACATCGAGATTGCCGGTGCGCTCGCCATTTCCGAAGAGCGTCCCTTCGACGCGGTCGGCCCCCGCCAGCAAACCCAACTCTGTGGCCGCCACGCCGGTGCAACGATCATTGTGGGTGTGCAGGCTGACGATGAGGCAATCGCGGTTGCGGATGTTGCGGCACATCCACTCGATTTGGTCGGCATACACATTGGGCGTCGCCACCTCCACCGTGCACGGGAGGTTGAGGATCATTTTCCGCTGCGGCGTCGGTTGCCACACCGACATCACCGCCTCGGAGATCTCCAAGGCAAAATCGAGTTCGGTGGCGCTGAAACTTTCCGGAGAATACTGCAGCCGCACGTCCGTGCCCTGCAACCGGTGCAAACGTTCCTGGATCCACCGCGCTCCCTGAATGGCGATGGCCTTGATCTCTTCCCGACTTTTCCCGAACACCACCCGCCGCTGGGCAGGCGACGTGGAATTGTACATGTGGATGACCACCCGCTTGGCTCCGACCAACGATTCGATGGTTCGCTCGATCAAATCTTCCCGGGCCTGCACCAAGACCTGGATGGTCACATCGTCCGGGATGCGGTTCTCCTCGATGAGCCGACGATTGAAGGCGAACTCGGTGTTGGATGCCGAAGGAAAGCCGACCTCGATTTCCTTGAAGCCGCAGTTCACCAGAGTTTGGAACAGCTCGAGTTTCTGAGCCACGTTCATGGGAACGGCCAGCGCCTGATTGCCATCGCGAAGGTCGACACTGCACCAAATGGGAGGCGCGCTCAGCGTACGCGCGGGCCATTGACGGTCGCGCAAGTCCACCGCCGGAGCGGGTCGATACTTCGTGGCAGGGTTCTTCAACATATCCGAGACGCCCACGATGATACGATGCCCGGAGCGCTCGCGGCAGGAAAAAAGCAGCCCGACCATCGCTGCGTCAAACCTCGCTCAGAATCATTGAGTCCGAGATCCCGCCCCTACCCCATCCGCCCCCATGCCCGATCCGACCCAAGCCTGAACCAGAATGCTCGAACCTGGCAGGAACGCCCTCCCAGTGCCTGCCTACCGGATCCGGAAGAAGAGCTGGGCCGGGCCGGTGACGACACTCACCTCGGAAGTCCCATCCTGCGGCAAGGCTTCCATTTCCAGAACCAACGCGAATGGCGACAAAAGTTCCCCTGCGGCCTCCAGTCGGTAGCGCTGCCCCGCCTGAGCGGCCCAACGAATTCGGATCCGTCCCTCCGATTCTCGGGCGACCTCCAATTGGATCGGCGGCGCCTCCGGCATGGAAATGGGTACGCCAAAAAACATGGGGCTTTCGCTGGCAGCCATCGGTCCCTTCGAGCCCATAAAACCCGCATCGAATTTCCGCGCCACCGCTCCGGCCCCCAAATCCAAACCAACCCCAGCGGCCACGCGCACGGTCTGCCCACGCCTCAGCCCACCCAACTCACGGCGCGGAATGGCGATCTGGAGGGTATGGGCGCTGCTCACACTGGGAGCCACAACCCCACGCAACGACTCGCCATTCCAGGCGCGAATTCGACTGCCGGGAACAGCACTGAGCGAGGTGTCCAACCGGAACACCCCCTGCCCCAGCGCCACCTCCGACCGGGGTCGACGAAACCGGCGATCTGGCTCTTGCGCCAACACATCGCTCACTAGAATTCCAATGGAAGGGCGAAACCCATCGCCAAAAGACACGCCCTCGGCCAAATCCAATCCATCGGCCCCTTCAGCAGCCGGGTCATCGGCCAGATCCCGACGACCATTGCCCAGTCCTGCCAACGACGACACCCCCGGCAATCCGGGCACCTCCAGAAATAAAGACACATCCGAACCTTGGGAGAGCGCCAGACCGTCGAGACTCAGATACAAGTTGGTGCTATCCAACATCATCCGAAGCCTTCCCAAATTGCTGGATCGCCCGGTCACCGAGGATAGGGCTGGCACCCGCGACATACCGTGGGCCTCCCAAACGGGCACTTGCTGCGAAACCACCGCGTCTGGAGTGCCCCATACGGCTGCCGGCGCAAGCGCCGGATCGGGATCGGGCTGACGCCGAATGACCGATTGATCCTCCACCTGCCCCTGCGTGTTGATGCAGCGGATGGTCAGCGTGTCGCCCTCGAATCGTAATTGAGTGAAGTGGTACACCACGCGGAAGGCAGACTGGAACGCCGAGACCTCTCGCAACCCATAGGGTACGGCCCCACCACCACCGGTCACGATGGAGGTCATGCCCTCCACCGGAATCAACCGCTCGTAATTGTGGTCATGTCCGGAGAGGTACAATTGAACCCCATGCCGCTGGGCAATCGGCAGCAGCACCTCGGCGAATTCAGCGCCGTCCGGTCGGCCGTTGTAATTGGTGTCATCGATACGATGGACCGACGACGTCTCCCAGGGAATATGCGCCAAGACCACCTTCCACGGCTTTTTGGAGGCGGCGAGATCCCGATCCAGCCACCGAGCCTGAGGACTGTTGGTGCGCATTTGGTATTGCCAAAAATAGGGCTGAAACAGGACCGCGAAATGCACGTCGCCCGCATCGAAGGAGTAGTAGGCTTGAGGCACGGTCCTTTCCGCCGCGTGCTCCCAAGCCGGTGTGTCGTTGGTCGGTGAACCGAAGATTTCCAACAAGGGATCGAAACCGTAGTACAGATCGTGATTGCCCCAGGTGAATGCGGAGGGGCGGGTGCGCATCCACGGTCGGAAGATGCTCAGGCATCTCAAGTCCGCCAGGGTCGGCGATAATGCGGGGTACACCGTATCACCCGCGTGCAGGACCAGATCGGCCTCGGACCGCATCATTTGGGCCACCACTGCGTGGGGTGCCATGTCTCCCCAACCGGAATCCCCCAGCACCTGAACGGTCAAGGTTCCCGCTGCAGGCAACGTCTGGAAAGAAATCGGTGCTGTCGCACCGCCCTCACCGTCCTTGCCCAGAATCACCCGATATTGGTACCGGGTCCCCGGGCGCAATCCGTCGAGCCGCACCCCATGGTTGGTCGCTTCCGGGGAGTCCACGGCTTGTTCCTGGAACGAGTCGATTCCGTACTCCACCCGCGCCATGCGAGGCCAGGGGGTCAGAAAGCGGATTTCTGCCCGATTGGAAGACACATTCTGCAAGTAGGGAGCCCGGGAGAAGTTGGCGAGCAGTTCGCCAGTGAAAACAGGCCAGCGGGAAGACACCCCATCGGCATGCAATTGCAGCGTCAGCCAATTGGTACCAGACCGTATCCAACCCGCCGCTGAACCCACGGGAATCAGCTCCGGGCTCCCCGATGCACGCGGTTTGGGAATGGCCAGCAGTGGAACGGGCGTTCCGGATTCACCCGGCAGCCCTCGCCGCACCCATTCCTTGCCATTGAGGCTGAGCACGAAACCGCCGGAATAGTCGACCCGCAACGACAACCATCGGATATCGGCTCCGTCGGGAATCACGAAGGACCGACGCAACAGCACCTGTTCCCAGCCATTGGTATTGGGAAACCGGGTGGATTCGCCATAAGCGGTCGTTCCAAAACCGCCCGGGCCTTCCCACCAACTGGAGTCATCAAAGCCCTCCGATTGCCAATCGTTGGGAGGCTGCGCCAAGGTGCCAGCTCCCACAAACCGCCACCGATCCGAGAGGCTCACCAGCGCGACATCGTCGCCAGCCCACACCGAGCAGGCCAACCACCACAAAATCCATAACCCGCAGCCACGAGCCCACGTGAGCATGACTCGAGAGACTAGTACCATGAATCGGCCCCGTGAACCCCAAAGACTGCATCCCAAAGACTCCACAACGGGGCGTCAGAGAATCCTGACAGAAGCCACCCCGGATCCCCAACGAAGCCCCCTTTGCTGCAAGATTAACACGCAATCGCTTCACGAAGCGACGTGTCGGCCAATCCCCCCTGAATGAACCCATCCCAAAGACCTCCCAAGCTGGGCTATCGCCGCTCATACCGGCGCCAACCGGATGTTTGCCGCACTTCCACGGTGCCGCGGGGGGCATGCATGAGGAAGGCCTCTACGGGATAGCGACGGACGCGGTCAAAGCCCGGATCGGGGCCCATGACGCTGAGAACTTTGGACAACGCATCGGTCGTCATGGCTTCGCGTCCAATCAAGGTCACCTGACTCGGATGCGTCAGTGCCCAACCAGTCCGCGGATCCAGGAGATGCGAATAGCGAATCCCTCCCAATTCCACCCGCTGGAATCGATCCCCCGAAGTCACCAAGGCCCGATCCTTGAGCCAAACCACCCGCCCGGGAGGCGCATTCGGCACATCCAATTCCCCGATTTCAATTTTCCAACCCACTTGCCCCGGGGGTGTTCCCGCGGCAAATAAGTCGCCTCCGCCGGACACCAGAGAACTCCGAATCCCCCGGGCTTTCAGCACGCGCGTCGCTTCATCGAGGGCGTAGCCTTTGGCGATGCCGCCCAAATCCAAGCGCATTCCGGGCACCCGGAGGCACGCCGTCCGTCGCCCCGTGGCATCTCTACCCAAAACCACATGACGCCACCCCGTCGCGGCGCGCGCACGGGCCAACTTCTCTTCCTCGGGCAAGACCCGCTGACGCCGCGCCCGCTTCCAGACATCCACCAAGGGACCCACGGTGATGTCAAAAGCTCCGTCGCTCATCCGGGACACCTCGTCCGCGCGATCCAACACCCGGGCCAAATCCCCACTCAAGGACACCACCGCACCCGTGCCCGATGTCTTGGACAAGCGGCTCAACTCGGAATCGGCTTCGTAGTCGCTGAGTATCCGATTCAGTTCAGCGATCCGAAGGAAGGCCGCAGCGGCGGCCGCATCACCTGCCGCAGAATCGGCCGCGTAGAGGACAATCCGGAACGGCATTCCCATGTGGGTTTGCTGGTATTCGCAACGAACCTCGGCGATGGGGCGGGTCTGGCATCCCGTACCCAGAAAGGCCAATAACAGACCCAGCATTCCGGCGGTCATGAGGGCTGTCAGAGCGCGTCGAACAAAGTGCATGGCAATCCTCTCGATGTTTCCCGAAATCCCCCAATCCCGAACTCAATTCATCGGTGTTCCTGCTGCACCGCTGGGGCGGGCTCCGATCGGGGTTTCACTTTCTCGGTGTAAGTGATCACTCCGGCCCCCAAGACAATCAAGCTCACCCCGAGCCACCTCAAGGGACTCACGGTCTCGTGCAGGACGAACCGCGCGGCCAAGGTGGTCAGCACAAACCCCAGCGAAGTCAGAGGCCATACGAAACTCACGTCGCCGTAAGACATGAGATAAAGCAGGCAACCGAAGAACGCCGCCTGAAAGGCCACGCCCAACAGCAAGGGCACATTGGTGAAGCCGGAACGAATAAGCCGCAGCACCTCGGCCACACTCACGCGATCCATCTCGCCCATCTCCTTCAACCCGCGACTCAGGAAAACGACACCGATGGCTTCCAGGCAAAGACCTGTGAGCAAAACAAGGATGAGACGACTCATAGACAATCAGAATACCGGCACAATTGAATCCCACGCGCCTCGATAACCTGGCGCACCCGAGGGCTGAGCAAGGCCTCCAACTCATGTCGGTGAGCATCCTCGTCGGCATGACAATACAACTCCCACGTCCCAGGCTGAAGCTCTGGCAAAAGACGCAGCAAGTATTCCTCGGTCACCCGGCTATTCTGCAGAAGCCCGTAAGTGCAGCCAGCATGACGCAAGTGGTGACGCGCCAAGAGCGGCTCACAGCGACGCGACAAGGCCCCAAACACCGCCGCATGGGAGAGGCGGTACAAGTACTCGCCGGAGGCCAGACGCAAGTTCTGGATCAAGGGATCCCGAGTCAGGCGGACCGATCGGATGCCCAAGGCTTCCGCCTCGTCCAAAAGCACGCGGAACACCCCGGGATGCAGGTGGAAATTGAGGTGACCATTGACATGGTCCAAGGCCAGCCCGGTGGCTTGGAACCGTTCGAACTGAGCCAACACTTCGCGACGCACTTGCGCCTGTAAACCCAGCCCGAAAAAGTAGCGCATCCCCGCCACAACGGGTTGGTTGATGAATCGTCCCTGCTCATCGACCAATCCGGGAATTTCCTTGGGCGGCAGCACCGACCGTCCGCAGACCAACACCGAGTGCAGACCCACTCCCAAGCGGGGATTGTTGCGGGCGATTTGCACGGCCGCCGCCGCGGCATCACCCGCCACCATCAAACTGGCCGACGTGAGGATTCCCTCGCGATGGGCCCGCTCGATCGCCCGATTGGCACTTTCGGAAATCCCAAAGTCATCGGCGTTGACGATGAGTCTAACCGCCATAACCGGTGACACGGAGCCCCAAGCGGGAGCGCAAAACCGCATTGAGAATGATGCCTATCTTCCGGGCACGAGTCAGTCGAAGCGGAGTCTCCTCCAGCACATGGAAACGGGACTTCTCCAACCGCTCCAACAAGCGCCAATACACATTGCCCATCAACTCCGCCGACACCATTGAAGCCCGCTCCGATGGCGGCAACACCTCGCGAGCCGTCTGATAAAAGCGACGGGCCCGGCCATCGATCTCCAAGGCCAGTTGATGGAAGCGCTCCGACCATTCACGACGCAAAATCTCCTCGGGCGTCACTCGGAACCGCTGCAAGTCGGACAGCGGCAAATAAATGCGCCCCCGGGAGGCGTCGTTGCCGACATCCCGCAAGATGTTCGTGAGTTGCAAGGCCTTGCCCAGCGCATCGGCATAGGCGCGGCACGCCGGATCGGTGTAGCCGAAGATTTCAATGCTCAGCAAACCCACGACGCTTGCCACCCGGTAGCAGTACACTTCCAATTCAGCGGCATCCTGATAGCGGGTTTGGACCAAGTCGGTCTCGACGCCCAGAATGAGTTCGTCAAACAACCGGAACGGCAATCGGTAGGTGTGAATGTGCGGAGCCAATTCACGGTTCACCGCCATCGACGGCTCACGTCCCTCGCACGCCGCAGCAATATCAGCCCGCCAAGCAGCCAAAGTCTTCCGCCGTTGATCGACTGGAATAGAGTCCTCATCGGCGGCGTCATCGACCTGCCGACAAAAGGCGTACAGCGCCGACATGGCCGCGCGCTTTTCCGGCGGCAACAAAATGAAGGCGAGCGCCAAATTGGAGGCGCTTTTCTGGGTGATCTGCTCCGAAACGCCAGAATTCACAGCTCCGGCGGATTGAGATTCCCGGTCCCCTTCTCTGGAAGTCCGCCCGTATCAGCGAGTGTCGGATTGCGAGGACGATCCTTGCTGCTGCGACGGCGACGACGGCGGCCAGACCCCTTGGACTCGGAGATCACTCCACGGGCCTGTTGCTTGTCGGACTTCCGGAAGAACACGGCCCAAATCACTCCGACGGCCAACACCGCAAGACCTGCGAAAATGGCGACGGCGGATCCACTGAACGCCTTCTGGGTCTCAGAATTGAAGCCCGTCGGCAACTGAGGTGCCGCGGAGTCGGCCAGCATCAAAATCGATTGGGAAAACAGAGGACTCATCGAACGGGAGAGCCTGTTCCGGTGTCCGTGTCTTCGTCAACGCCGCCGTCCACGCCCAATCCGAGTCGTCCCATACGGTAACGCAGCGAGTGGCGCGATAAATCCAAGGCGGAAGCGGCCTTGGAAAGGCTGCCGCCGCAAGACTCCAACGCGTCCAAAATCATCTCCCGCTCAAAACGCAGCAACGCTTCCGGCAACGAGCCCCCCCTCGCAGCCCCACTCCTTTCGACGGGGCCATCCCGCAATCGCGACTCCACCTCGAAATCCGGCAAACTCGCCGGCTGGATCCATTCTGTCGGTTCCAAGATCACCGCCCGCTCAATCACATTGCGCAATTCTCGAACGTTGCCCGGCCAGCTGTGGGCCTGCAGCGCCTGCATGGCCAAGGGCGAGATGTCCTTCACCGAACGACCCAACTTGGCGGCGAACCCCTTCAAGAAATTGCGAGCCAATAGTGGGATGTCCGAACCCCGTTCGCGCAGCGGAGGAGGCCGGAACTGCATGACATTGAGCCGGTGGAACAAGTCTTCACGGAACTCCCCCTTCTTGATGGCCTCGACGATGTTGCGGTTGGTTGCCGCGATCAAACGCACCTGGACCCGCAATTCCTGGGTTCCGCCCACGCGGGTGAACGACCCGTCCTCCAAGAAACGCAACAGCTTGGCCTGAAGCGATCGGCTCATGTCACCGATCTCGTCCAAGAAGATCGTGCCACCATCCGCCTCCTCGACGTACCCGCGCTTGGTCCGATGCGCTCCCGTGAAGGCGCCACGCTCATAGCCGAAGAGTTCGGACTCCAGAAGCGTCTCTGGGATGGCCGCGCAGTTCAGCCGGATATACGGAGCCGTTGCTCGGTGACTGTGGAAGTGAATGGCCCCAGCGATGAGTTCCTTGCCTGTTCCGCTTTCGCCCAAGATCAACACCGTGGCATCGGTCGGCGCCACGGTCTGGATGAGTTGGCGCAACTCACGCATCTTCGGTGATTCGCCAACAATGTTTTCGATGCGAATGCCATTGCCGGCGCGGGCTTTGAGCGCCGCATTCTCGGTCAGCAAGCGGTGCCGCTCGGCACAACGACCCACCGCATGCAGCAATTCATCGGGTTCGAAGGGTTTGGCGAGATAATCGGTCGCTCCCGACTTGATGGCCTCAACGGCCAGTTTCGGAGTGGCATAGGCCGTGATCATGATCACCGGCAGTTCCGGCCGCTTCTCCGCCACCGTCTTGAGAAATTCATAACCGCTCATCCCCCCCAGACGGGCGTCGGTGATGACCATGAAAAAGTTCTCCTGCTGGATGAGCTTCAAACCCGCCTCGGCGGAATCGGCCAATCGCACCGCATAGGACTCACTCTCCAGCACCGTCTGGAGCGACAAGCGCATGTTTTTCTCATCATCGACGACCAGCAAGGGAGGCAGTTTCATCGGATTCTCATCAAGGTGCGTGCCGGAAGCGTGACCGTAAAGGTCGTCCCCTTGCCAGTCTCCGATTCCACGCGAACGCGCCCCCCGTACATCTCACTGGTGTGCTTGACGATGGTCAGACCCAGGCCCGTGCCACGATCTTTGGTGGTGAAATACGATTCCCAGATCCGACCCATCACCTCGACGGGGATGCCTGGCCCCGAGTCTCGCACACTCACCTGGACTGCATAATCCGGCGCGGGGCGTGCGATGATCCAAATCTGACCCTTCTCATCCATAGCCTCCCGGGCATTCACCAATAGGTTGGTGAAGATCTCAAGGAAGTGCCCCCGCTGTCCCAACAACACCGGCAAGGCGGGCGGAACATCGAGGTGGACCTGAATGGAAAAACCCGCACCCGGTGGCAGCGCGATGGCCAACGACTGCTCCAGGATTTCAGAAATGGTCACCCGCTCCACCTTCCCTTCCACCAACCGGGCATAGCCCATGAGGTCGGTGATGATCCGGTCCGACCGAGCCACCTCTTCACGGATGATGGAGATCTGCTGGGTGATGGTCTTTCCCTCTCGAACCGTTTTTTGAAGGGTGTAGGCTGCGTTGTTGATGATCCCCAAAGGATTCTTCAATTGATGAGCAATCTCGGCGGCCAATCGGCCTGCTGCCTCCAGTTGCTCCTGCTTCAAAGCGAATTCCTGAGTCTCAGCCTCACGCTGGCGCTGACGGTCGATGAGGATTTGGAGACCCAAACAAACCACCGTCATGAGCAACAACAGAAGCACCCGGAGCATCAAGGATTCAAAGGGCTCGTCGACCCCCTCGACGACACCTCCGCTGGATTGCAGCTTCGGCGTGTAGCTGTCCAGAACCTGGGTCTCGACCAGGTTGAGACGCAGTTCCAGCACACCGGAAAGCACATAAAGCGCACAGACAAACAAGTTCACCAGCACCTGGACTTCTGAACGCGGAATGATGGCGGCATTGCGGATGACCAACCCCAAGAACACCCAGTACAGAATGCTATCAAAGCCACCGCAGAAGAGGGTCACCGCCGCCAGGAAGGCGGTATCCAATAGAGACATCACCGACACCACTCGCTCCAAAATCGGCGTGGAAATTTCATCCATGCCCCACAGCACGATCCCTGCACCGATGTTCACCGCCGTCATCATCAGCGTGAAGGTTTGCAGGTAGCTCAGGACATCTTCCCGAGGAACCGAAATGCCACCGAACGCGTTGGGATTGAACAGGAACCAGTAGATCACCGGAGCCAGAACGAGCTTCACCCAAATACCGATATTGCGCTCAACGAAACGGATACGCTGACGAAACAACGAGGGATCGGGCGGCGGCGCCTGAAACACCTCAAAGAGTCCCTGCCAGCGCTGGCGCAGAGAATCCGCTGTGGTGGCTTCAGGCATGGAGTTCGCGAAAGACGGTGGTTTTGGGAAGGCGTTGTGGCGGGCACCTTGCCCCCGCAGATCAGTTGGGTATCACGCCTACTTCCCGAAGGATTTCCTCCACCGGAGCCAAGCGCCCAAGGCCTTCGTATCCGCAGGAAAGCATACCCTCACCGGGGCCAACCCATTCGACACCGCGGGATTTCAGAAGGTCCACATTGGCTTGGGTTGCCGGATGCAACCACATCTTGCCATTCATGGCCGGGGCGATGAGCACCCGGGCCTCGGGACGCAGTGCCAAGGCGATGCAAGTCAGTGCATCATCGGCCAACCCATGCGCCAACTTGGCCAAACAGTTCGCGGTGGCCGGGGCGATCAATAGCAAATCGGCCTCATCGGCCAAACGAACATGGGTCGGCTTCCAGCCTTCCTCTTCGTCATAGAGATCGGTGATTACCGGTTGCCTCGTCAGAGTTTTGAACGGCAACGGCGTGACGAAGCGTTGCGCATCGGCCGTCAGCACCACGTGAACCCGATGACCGGCATGGGTCAACTGGCTGGCCAAGTCGATGGACTTGTGGGCCGCGATGGATCCGGTGACTCCGAGGACAATGTTCATGATTCAGGAGCGAGAGGGTGTCGGAGGATCCGATGCCCAGCGAAAGGTTTGTCGGGAAGACCGGGCGCATTCGGTCTCATAAATGGACTGAAGCAACCGCAAGTCTTCTTCACGACTGCGGCTGACCAAAAGGTAGTCGAACTCCGCCCAGCGGGCCACCTCGGCCTCTGCGGTGTCCAAACGCCGCTGGATGGCCTCGGGCTCATCGGCATCCCGGCCGCGGAGGCGTGACTCCAATTCTTCGCGAGACACCGGCGTGATGAACACCGTCACCAATCGGCCGACCAGGGCCGGATCGGAAGCCACGACCCGGCGGACCGTTTCGGCACCCTGGACATCCACGCTCAACAGCGCGTCTTTGCCTGTGGCCCAATGGGCTCGCACGGACTCTTTGAGGATGCCTTTCCAGTCCCCGTACACATTCGCGTACTCCAGGAATTCCCCGGCGGCGATCCGCGCTTCGAATTCCGACCGGGAGAAGAAGTGGTAGTCCACCCCATGAACTTCACCGGGGCGCGGAGCCCGACTGGCGCAAGTGATGATTCGGCCGATGCGCGGATTGGCGCTCATCAGGCCTTGGCTCACCGTGGTTTTGCCGGCACCGGAGGGAGCAGAAATGAGGAGCAGGAACGGAGCGGAAGCGTGCATGGAATTGATCGGCAAAACCAGTTACTCAAGATTCTGGACCTGTTCACGGAACCGTTCCAGTTCCGTCTTCATCAGCACCACCTCGGCAGCGATCCGGGCATCGTTGGCCTTCGACCCAATGGTGTTGATCTCGCGGTGGAACTCCTGGGCCAGGAAATCCAGCTTGCGACCGACGGCTTCCCGACTCTTCCGACAGTCCTCGTACTGCTGGAAGTGACTCTCCAACCGGGCGATTTCTTCTGAAATATCCGAACGATCGGCAAACACCACCACTTCCCGCAGGATGCGTTCGTCATCGACGGTGATTCCTTCGAGACCGGCCGATTGCAACCGTTGCGCCAACTGCTGCCGATACCGGTTCAACACCTCGGGAGCCAATGCGCGCACTCGATCGAGCGCCGAGCGAATGAGGGCAATGCGACTCTCCAGATCCCGCTCCAGCGCCTCCCCTTCCCGGCGGCGCATGGCATCCATGGATTCGAGGGCCGAAGCGAGCGCCGCGGACGTTCCGGGCCAAGCGACCTCCGGATCAATTACCCGAGTCTTCGACTGCATCACCCCGGGGCATCGTGCCAGCAACTCCAAGCTCACGTGTGCAGCGGCACCAGAAAGCCCCAACTCGGCGGCCACCTCAGACCATTCCCGCGAGTAGGCTTGAACCACCGAGCGGTTGATTCGATTCCCCGTGGTCTCCCCCTCGGGAACATCCAGCGAGACCCGAATTTCGCACCGCCCCCGCGACACCACTCGTGCCACCGACTCACGGATTCGAGTCTCCAGCGACTCCCAATCCGGCGGCAGCATCACCACCAATTCGGATTGTTTCCGGTTCACCGACTTCAACTCCACCACCACCTTCGCCTCGGCCGCCGAGGATTCGCCCCGACCATACCCCGTCATCGATTTCATTCCGGAGTGTCGGGGACAGGTCCGCCCGTTTGCCAATGGAATTCCCATATCGCCCGACGGATCAAAAGTGCCCACCCACCGCAGCGGGACCGGGGCGATGGGAATATTGAAAGCACGGAACTCAACAACCGCAGATTCGCGGGTCACCATGAGTCACAGCAGCCTGTCCCCTGTGTGAGTCACAGCAGCCTGTCCCTTGGAGTCACAGCAGCCTGTCCCTTGTGAGCAGCCTGTCCCTTGTGAGCAGCCTGTCCCTTGTGAGCAGCCTGTCCCCTGTGAGCAGCCTGTCCCTTGTGAGCAGCCTGTCCCCAGTGAGCAGCCTGTCCCCAGTGAGCAGCCTGTCCCTTGTGAGCAGCCTGTCCCTTGTGAGCAGCCTGTCCCCTGTGAGCAGCCTGTCCCTTGTGAGCAGCCTGTCCCTGGTGTGGAGCCTGCGTTCGGCCCACCAGTCCCTCGCCCCCCTCAGTCGAGCTGTCGAATTGGGAATGGAGCGGATTTCGCTTGAGTCAGAAGGCCTTTGGCGAGACCCAGAACCATGTCTCTCACCAGCCGATTACAATTGTGGTCCCCTTCCCGGGTGATGCCGGTCCTGATCCTGAGCCTGCTAACGGGTGCCGGTTGCCTCCTCGGAACCCGCTCCGAAAATCCCGGCTCAAAGGGCGACGGGCACTACGTCGTTGGCCCGAGCTATCCCATCGACCCGGACCTCACCGATCGGGGCAATCCCAAGGGACGGCAGTTCGAATTCAAGATGCGGTTGGCCGACAGCAAACTCTTCCGCGGTGACGACACCACGCTGGAGCCCACGAAAAAAGCCGTCCGGACCGAGCGGAAAATCTTCGTGTACATCCCGGCCGCCTACCGCGATGGCACCCCGGC
>JARXAF010000084.1 GCA_029865985.1 Verrucomicrobiota bacterium | reverse complement strand
CGTCGCGAGGATCGTACAAGTCTTTCGCCTGCTGTCGGGACAGTCGGACGATGTCCAACCGATGGGAGTTCTGATGCGGCCAATTCAAACGGTCCAAGGGAAAACCCCGGAGCGTCGCCAGGGCGTCTTCATGCCACCCGGTCCACGGATGCACAGAGAACTCCCCCCAGACATTGCGAATGGTTTTGCCCAATGCCTCGGCAGCAAAGGCGAAGTTGAAGAAGGGGTTTTGTTCCGGAGCCTCCATCGCCCAGTAGGCATAAGATGCGTAGCGCACCCGATCCTGAATCGCAGGATCCTTGCCGTAGCGCAGCAAGTTGTAGAAGCACATCACGGCCATCTCGTCGTCCGAATGGTTGCCGGATCCCGGACCAAACTGAACCTTGGGAAACATCAGGTTCTGTGCGTAGCCGTGACGGTTCACCAATTCGCGGGAAGCCTCCGTGTACTTTGGATCGCCTGTAACATAACCGGCGACAGCCAGATAACTGAGGATGCTCAGTGAATTGAGCCCGCGCTCGGCCACCCATCGCTCATCCCGATTCACCGATTCCGGACCAAACTGTCCCCACCGGGTGGGCTTGCCATCGATGTCCACCAAATTGAACCCATGACTGACTAGATGATCGGCCAAGTCCCGGACCACCTCGCGGCACCGGTCTTTTTCTTCGGGTGTTTCTGCCACGTGCTCGAAGTAGGCGGCATGGAAGAAGAAGTGCCCGTCGAGCTCATCGCTGCTCGTGTCGCTTTTCCAATACCACTGGCCATCGGCGCTCTTGGGCCAACGGGGCTCATACACCTTCCACAAAGCGTCACGCTTGGCCTCTTCGCGGTCGCCCTCGATTCGGCCCGCATTGGGATCAGGCCACTCCACAGGTCGGACCGTGCGGGCCACATAGCCTTTCGGCGGCGCAGGGGTTCCACCCTGGGTCACCTTCTGAAGAAATCGCAACGCCTCGAAAGCCCGTGTGGCCCGGGCCTTGGCCTTGGGATCGCGGGTCGCCGCGTAGGCGAAGCACTCGCCGGCCCCGTACATCGCGGTCCACAGTCCGTCATTGTCGGAGTCTTCGGGCGCGGCTGTCGACCGATCCGCCGGAGTCTTCAGCGGGGCTTCGGCGGTGAATCCATACGAGGTGCGGCGGATGTACTGATCGATCTCGCGCTCATAGTGCTCGGCCTTCTGGGCGAGGGTCATGGGCTGATGATCGATGAAGCCCACACCGTTGGACGTGGCGAACCAGGCGCGACCATCGGCTTGGACCCAGGCCTGGGACACCGCATCCGACGGCAGCCAACGCGGTCCCTGACGGTATTGGAACTCGGCGCCATTCCAGCGAATCACTCCGCGGGAGGTGGTGAACCAAACCTCGCCCGCAGGACCTGCAGCGATCCCGGTGAACTCGTTCCACGGGAGTCCGTCTTTGCCCTCGAAGAATCGCCACCCCTTCGGCGTCCGGCACCCCACCCCGGCCTTGCTGGCAAACCAGAGTTGTCCCGAGGCATCGACGGCGACGCCCCGGACCGAACGCACCGCCCAGGCCCGGTCACCCGCGTCGACGATGGATTCGGGCTCCCAGCCCGAGGCCGTCCGACGGACCAATCCATGACTGGAGGCGGCCCACCAATCCCCATCGCGAGTCACTGCCACCTGGGCGAGAGTCCACGACTCCGGCCAGGGTTCCCGGGTCCACTTCCCGGATTCCCAGCGATCCAATCGGTGGGTGGAGACCACCAAGAACCCCTGCCCCATCGGCAGCACTTGGATCACCGAAGATCGTCCGACATCGGCGGTGATCCACTTCCCATCGGCATCCGAAAACGAGAATAAATCCCCCGGCACTTGCCCCCCCGCTGCCAAGGTTTGCCAGCGTCCTTTCTGGTACTGGTACCAAGCACCCTGACCATAGGCTCGAATGGATCCGTCGGGGCCGTCAACGATGAGCGACACCGGCCCTTGGGGGGCGCCCGGATCGGCGGTGAAATGCTTCGAGAGCTCTTGGCGAAACGCCTGCGGTGCGGGCGCCGGAACCTCTTTTACCGAGGCTCCCATCGCCGCTGCGCAATAAATCCAACCCCATGCCAACGCGAGTAACTTCATGAAATATTTAGGCCGACGCGCCGGAGGAATGAGCGATTCGATTCTCAACGAACCGACCGCACCGCTTCCGCCAACTCCCGGACAAATCCACTCACCCGCTCCACCAGGTCCGCCGATTTCCCATGCTCGGCAATCCGGTTGACGATGGCGCTGCCCACGACAATGGCCTCGGCATGCTGGGCCACCTGGCGAGCCTGTTCGGCATTGGAGATGCCGAAGCCGACCGCGATGGGCAACGGGGAGTGGGCGCGGATCTTGTCGGTCATCATCGCGATGGTATCGCTGACCTGGCTTTGCATGCCCGTCACGCCTTCGCGGCTGACGTAATAAATGAACCCACGCGCCCGGGGAGCGATCAATGCGATGCGGGCATCGGGTGTCGTGGGAGCAATGAGATACACCGGGCTCAATCCAGCGGAGGCCATGAGCGATTCATAGGTCTCGGATTCTTCGGGCGGAAGGTCCAGCACCAGCAATCCATCCACACCGGCGGCGGCCGCGTCCCGAATGAACCGCTCCACCCCGACGCGGTGCAGCAAGTTGAAATAAATGTAGAGGACGATGGGGATTTGCGACTCCTTGCGAATCTCGGTGATGGTCGCGAGGACCTTGGGCGGCGTGGTGCCGCTCTCCAAGCCACGTTGAGCGGCCAATTGGTTGACGATGCCATCGGCCAACGGATCGCTGAACGGCACGCCCAACTCCAGCACGTCGACCCCGGCCGCATCGAAGCCCAAAGCCAGACGACGAGTGGCCTCCAAATTCGGATCACCGGCTCCGATGTAGACCACCAACCCCCGTTGACCGGCCGCCTTGAGGGCGGCGAAGCGTTGCTCGATGCGGTTCATGGGCGAGACGTTGGGACGGGCCCGGGAGGTGAGGCAAGGTGAACTTGCCTTGCTCTCCCGAGCCGTTCCACGGGCTTGCTTCACTGAACCAGTACGCGAAAGAACCGGCTTCCGTTGGATACAGGCACCGCAACCCGAAGCGTAGAAGCCCTTGAGATGGCTGGAATCGCCTCAAACGTACCCCAGGCTCCACCGACCAAATCGTCGCAGAACTGGACCGTGTGAGGGCGACCAGCCGCGGCATTGAACTTCAAAACGAAGCCCGCAGCCGAAGTCTCCAGCGTGACAACAGGCGCCGACGGAGCCCCGCCCACCCGAACCACCACTTCATCACGGGCGGACAAAAGACCATCCTTGATTTGGAATCCGATCACGTAATCTCCGGGTTGGTCGAAGGTCACGGCGGTCCGGGAGGCGGTCGCATCGGCAAAGGTCACCGCAGCCGGGCCACTCATTCCACTCCACTGGAACCCGGGAACTCCGGGTGGCAACGGCAACCCGTCGTCGCTGAAGAGGGCATCCAGCAAGAGCGTTCCCGGAGCAGCCAGTTGGCGATCGACTCCCAGGTCCACGGTCGGCGCCTGATTGGTCGGCAACACGGTGGCTTGCAGAGACAAGTCGAAGCTCAAGTCACTGGAAGAACTCGAGTTCTGATGCACCTCAACGGCCAGCGTGTTCTCTCCTGCCTTCAAGGCGCTGGGATCCAAGCGGTAGTCGAAGTAAGTGGTCTCCTCGGTGCCACCGATGGCGCTGTTGGCCAGCGTTTGATTCACCACATCTCCCTCGGGCAGGTTGTCCTTGGCCACTTGCACGCCATTGAGCCAAACCACCATACCGTCGTCGCGGAGGACCTTGCACAGCAAGCCGGTCACCGAACCCGGATCCGTGACATCGAATTTCAGACGGAAGTAAGTGGTGATGTATTTGCCACTGGAATTGGGCCCGAACCCGACAGTCGTGGCCTGATTGGCATCGCCATAACCCAAGATGCCCTTGCCGGTTTTCCAACTGGAATCATCGAAGGCTGGAGCCCGCCAAGCGGCACCCAAATCGACTCCGGTGTCCAGATAGCGCCAACTGGAACCGGCGGGAATCCAAGTCACATCGCTTCCGGACCGACCCGCGGTCAAGACCACGTCGTCGGCCGACGAGAGGGCTCCGTCAGAGACACTCAGGCGCAAACTGTAGGTGCCCTGCCCCGGCAAACGAACTGGGGTGAGACGCTGATTGGGGGATTCGATCACCACCGGGCCCGGGCCTCCCACTTGAGTCCACCGGAAGGTCAAGGCCTCCCCCGGCTTCCCGTCGTCGAAGACAATGCCTTCCAGGGCCGCAGATTGAGGAAACCGGGTCACCGCCGGAAATTCCTGATCGGGACCCGCATCGACACGAGGCGGGCGATTGCTGTCCGAGGTCAGCCCCGGGAGCGGGGGCCCCGCACTGGCCACCCATTGGGCGGGATCATCTCCCACGGCGGCTGGGATGCGACGTTCGAGAGAACGCCCCTTCCCCGCCGCCGCCCCAGGCCATGGCGACTGAGGGCTGTAGCGGACTGTATCTACCGTCAGGTAGGGGACCCGCACGCGAACTTGCCCCAGTTGATTGGTTTCCAGATCCGGAGAATCGGGTCGCTGAAGTTCGATGCGTTCCCCGTTGTCCTGGAGGCTTCCAGCCCAGGGCCCCAGCACTGGCACGGAATCAGGAATGCCATGGCGTTGGCGAAACCAGGCGGGATCACCGGCAGACACGACCAACAGTCCCTTCGCGGGAATCATCAACCCCGTCGGAAATGCATAATCCACTCCCGACAAGCGCCAGGTGTTGGTGGGAAACAACGGATCGAACAGCGGCACGGGATTGTCGGTCAGGTTCTGAAGTTCGATGAACTCAACCGATCCCGCGGCTGGTTGGTAGTCGATCTCGCTCAAGATGACCGGCCCGATGGCTGGACGGGCGTTGGGAGAACCCAAGGTCAGCGCACTCTGGAGCACCCACTGCAACTCACTCACCGAATTGGTGTGGCGACCGAGACTCACTCCATTGGGTGTGGCCCCAAACGACAGCCCGTCGCTGTAGCCCGTGAGGTTTCCAGCAGTGTCGGCCGAGTACAGCCAGAGCGAGTCTCCGTGGGAGTCGAGACGGAAGGCCTTTGCGCCGAGCGACAACGCATTGAACTGCGTCTCATCCACCACCCAATAGCCACCGGCGAGAATCCGCGTCCCGTCCGGAATTCGGTATTTCTTCGGCTCGCTCCGCTCATCCGTCAGAAACCATCCCCCGATTTCCACAGGCACATTCCCGGGATTGAATAATTCCACCGCGTCCCACTGGGGTGGATCGGTATGCACCAAGACCTCGCTCACTTGAATCACGGGCACCGAAAGCACGGGATCCTCCGCCCCGGGAGAACCGCCCATTCGCGCGCTCGTGCGCCACGCCGATGCCAGGCTGGAGGCAGGACCATTCGGATCGATCGGAACCAGCGAGAAGCCTTGTCCGTCCGCCGCCGGAGGCCAGGGAGACTCGACACCATAAGTCACCTCCACCAACGGGGTCCCCGTCGCATGGACTAGCGCCACCCGTTCACCCCCATTCGACAAACGCCCCTGGTAGACGCCGCCCACAGCCACACCGGGATATCTCCGCGCATAGGCCTCCGCATCGGAAACCAGCACGACCCACCGTCCGGGTTCCAGCCGGGTTCCGAGTGGGAACGTGTAATCGATGCCATCGACATACCGGACCCCACTGAGGTCCAACGTGTCCGCACCCATGTTCTTCAGTTCGATGAATTCGAAGGCGTCTCCATCGATGCTGCCCTCGGCAGCTGGATGGTAATGGATCTCCGTCACTCGAAGGGTGTCGAAGGTCTGGATGAGGGTGAATGACGCCTCAATCAATGGACTCCAACTGCCCGCAGTGACCACCCGGGCTCGGACGGTGGTGCTTTGGTTGAGGGTGATTTCCCCCGAATAAGCTCGGGCCCCGGCGGCCACCGCACCGCCGATTTCACGCGGATCCGATCCATCCAACGTGTAGCGGATTTCCCCGGCCGGGGCCG
>JARXAF010000160.1 GCA_029865985.1 Verrucomicrobiota bacterium | reverse complement strand
CTGGTTTCGGCCTTGGCGTTCGGTGTGCGTGAGACCTTTCCGCCCGGAGTGGAGTACATCAGCTCCAACCCTCAAGCCAGTTACTCCAGCACGCAGCGTCAACTCCGATGGGGCTTGTTCTTTGATGGTCGTTCCCGTCCGTTGACTTACCGGATTCGGGTGCCTTCGGCTCGGACGCTTCTCGGGTGGCAAGGGTGGCTGGATGAGGATGGGGTGTCTGTCCCTTCCGGGGGGCCGAATCAATTGGTGGTTCAGCGACCCAACCCAGGATCGGTGACGCGGATATTGCCGGCTCCGGTCGAAGCCGGCGGCATCGCAACCATCCGCCTGCAGATTCGCCCGCGCAGTGGGCTTCAGTTCCAAGTGATCGAAGAGACGCTGCCGTCGGGATGGAGTTTGATCGATCTCAACCAAGGCGGATCAGCCTTGTCATCCCGCCAGTTGCGCTGGGGTCCGTGGACCGATGACCTGGCTCGAGACCTCACCTATCGGCTCCGCGCGCCTGCGCAGGCGGTCCCCGGCATTTGGAGTGGTCAGTCCACCTTGGGTGAAGACTTGGTTTCCACCGTGGGGGCTTCTCAACTGGAGGTTCTTCCCAAATCCCAGGGTTCGGTGGTGCGTACTTTTGGATCGGCTCAATACACCCCAGGTCAGACGATCCAAGTTCGACTCAGCGTGAAACCGCCAGATTCCGTGGGCTTGTATGTGGTGGAGGAGTCCGTTCCTGCGGGATGGACACTGTCGAAAATCGATGTGGATGGCCGGTTGAGTGCGGGGCAGTTGGTTTGGGGTGTTTTGGCCGGTAGCACTCCGCGGGAATTCAGCTACACGCTGAATATTCCGGAAAGTGCATCGGGTCCCGCTAAGTTTTCAGGATTAGGTCGGTTCGACGCGAATCCGGTGGTGACGACGGGATCGTCAGAGATTCAGCAACTCGAGCTGGCCAAGCCCAAAGCGAGCCGAACTTTGCCGGCCGAATACATCCCCAGTTTGCCTTTCACAGTTCAAGTGTCTGCGGAGCCGCTGGCAGGATCCACTCTCTACCTCGTTGAGGAAGATATCCCAGCCGGATGCACCGTTGATTCCGCGGGTACTGGAGTGGTCTCGGGCCCGCGCATCGTCTGGGGGCCTTTTCTGGATGATAGCCCCCGCAAGTTTTCGTGCCGGCTTCTTCCTTCGAGCCAGGTTGTCGGCAATATCAGGTTTGCAGGCAGGATTCGATCGAGCCTCGGACAAGGGACGATCACTGGGGGGGATTCCCTGCCGCCGCGACCTCCCAAATCAGGACGGATTGAGCAGAGCTTACCGAAGTACTTCCTGCCAGGCGTTCCGTTCACGGTGTCCTACCGTCTGATACCGGAGTCCGGTGTCGCCCTGCATCTTCTCTCTCAGTCGATTCCGGTTGGGTGGTCTGTGGGGGGCATCACGGGAGGCGGGCGTTGGGACCCGGCCCAAAGGCGTGTGCTCTGGGGTTTGTTCAACGACGATCAAGAGCGGACGTTGTCGGTCGAAATTCGCCCAACGGTTTCGGCCCGCGGGTCCTACTTGCTGGGCTGCGAAGCGGTCTTTGATGGCCAGAACCGGTCGCCTTCGACGAGCAGTTCCATTGTTGCCAACCTGCCACCCGAGTTGTCTGCGGTTCCCGCTCAGACGGTGGCAGAAGACGAGACTTTGAGTTTGCGCGTTCGAGCTTCGGATCCGGAACTGCCCGCCGATCAGTTGACCCTGTCGGTCACTGTCGAACCGTCCGATCTGTTTCCAGTGGCCAACCGATCAGCGTTGCGTCAGGGGAACGATATCCTTTTGACCCTGAGACCGGCCGCAGAAGCTTCAGGATCGGCCGTCATCCGATTGGCGTTGTCGGATGATGTGCAGACAACCCGAAACCAATTCGATGTGACGGTCCTTCCGGTGAACGACATGCCGTTTGTCTCCCCAGCAACCGGGGCCTTGGGAGCGGTGGAGGACTCGGATCGGGTACGCGTTCAGGGAATCCAGATTTCCGATCCGGATCTAGGGCTGGCCCCAGTCGAGGTTGAACTGGAGGCGGCTTCAGGTGCCCAGTGGTTGGAATGGCCCCTGCCAGTCGGAGTCCAAAAATTGCCTTCCACGAATTCGAGCCTTGTTCGGCTGCGAGGGACTCTGGCCCCCATCAATCAGGCGCTTTCGCAAATCGCATTTCGGCCGGCAGCCGACTTCTTTGGAACCCAGATCCTCCGGATCCGAGCTAATGATTTGGGTTCGTCGGGGCCTGGTGGTCCTCAGATCGGCATTCGGGACGTGGAGATCGATATCGCCGGCATCAATGACCCGCCCGGTTTCCAATCCTTGTCGGGTGTGGTGCTGACTGCGGACGAAGATGCCACTCCTGCAGCGACATCGTTTCCCGGGTTTCTCAAGGAGATCCGGGTCGGCCCCACCAATGAACTGAGTCGGCAGTTGATTCTTCTGCAGGTGGTGGCGGAGCAACCGTCGCTCTTCTCCGTTCAGCCGTCGATCGATACGGCCAATGGTCGACTTCGGTTCACCGTGGCCACGAACGTCTCCGGGGAGACATGGGTCACGGTTCAGGCGGTGGACACGGGGGGTATTGCCAATGGCGGAATCGATCGAAGCCCGGTCGACCGTTTTCTGCTGCGGGTGGAGGCAGTGAACGACCCGCCTTCCTGGACCTTGGCCAATGCCATATCCGGGAATATCGAAGATTCTCCCATCGTTTCGCTGAAGGGGATGCGCCTGAGTGATCCGGATGTGGATGGGCAACCATTGGATGTGACTCTGGAATTGGATTCGGAGGCGATCTGGTTGGAACGCACCTTGCCCGAAGGGTTGCAACGGGTGGGCGGATCGGAGGGAGTCCTGCGTTGGTGGGGTCCGTTGGATCGGCTGAATCAGGCGTTGGATGAGTTGAGCTTTCGAACAGCGACAAATTTTTTTGGAACCCAGAACATTCGATTGACGGTGAGTGATCTGGGTTCCTCGGGCAAAGGAGGCGCCCAAGTCAGTTCCGTTCCGTTGTTGGTGAGCGTCACGCCGGTCAACGACGCTCCGTCGTTCAATGCGCTGCCGGCTGACACAGTAGTTTCCGTCGATGAGGACGCTTCAGGATCCAAGACCGTTTTCACGAGCTTCCTGACCGGCATCGAAGTAGGCCCAGCCAATGAAGCGACCAACCAAGCGCTGAGGTTCGTGGTGACCTTGGACAACACCAATCTGTTTTCCCAGCTGCCCGTGATCAGCCCCAGCGGTGAGTTGCGTTTCACGCCAAAACCGCAGGCCTGGGGAGAATCCTGGGTCACGTTCTATGCGGAGGACAATGGAGGCGCTGCCAACAACGGTTGGAACCGAAGCCCTACCAACACCTTTCGAATTATTGTCCGAGAGGTGAATGACCCGCCGCAAATGACCTTGTCGGCCACCAATCTCAACGTGTTGGGAGCGATGTCCGGAGTCGGAGTTCGAACGGTGCCAGGGTTTGTTCGTTCCGCGTCGGTCGGTCCGGCAGATGAGGTGGCCTCAGGTCAGCGGCTCTCGGTATTGGTGAGCGTCGATCGGGAAGAGGCTTTCAGTGAGCTGCCCAGCATTGATTCGGATGGCCGCCTTTCGATGACCTTGAGCCCGTACTGGTCGGGGACGGTCCGCCTGACGGTGAGTGCAAAGGATGATGGTTCGAGCAATCCGCCCAACCGTTCCGAGTCGGATTCGGTGGAGGTCCTGCTGAAAGTAGTACCCGAGAACCAGCCTCCAATCGTGGTCTGGTCGGAGGGTTGGAAGATTCCATCCCCTGCATCAGGGCAGACCTTTCTGTTGCCCGGGGTTTATCCAGGTCGGACTGAGGCTTTTAGTGATGTTCTGGATGTGGCCCAGACGACCGCAGAATGGACTCCGAAGGTGGGCGGGTCGGTCTCGTTGCCCGTGGTGGCATACCGATCGGGACGCCGACCGGGTTTCGTCGGCTTGGCGGGTTTGGAGTTGCGATGGCCATCGGTGTTGCCGCCGTTGGGTGCCGGTGAAATTCGATTGAATCTCGTGGACCAGGTGGGGGCCAAAACGACGGTGGGTTTGCCGCTGGAGTTCGTATCGGGTGTTGGTCTGAGCCAGGCAGTGAATCTACCGCCAGAATGGTCTGCGGTGGACACCGCCTCAGGTTTGCCGCAACGGACGGCATTGGAGGATTTTGAGCCGATCGCGCTGGAGTTGGCGCCGCTGGTGAGTGGGTCTGTAGGCCCTGTGACTTGGTCCCTGCAGCAGCCGCTGGATTCACGAGTCGTCGATGCCGAGATCATCGGGAGCACTTTGTGGATCCGGTCGCTATTGAACCGCTCCGGCAGCAGTTGGTTTCAGCTCCGGGCGGATGCCTCCAATGGCCAGTTTTCCTGGGCGTTCCAGTTGGATGTGACGCCGGTGGCCGATGCACCGCTGTTGCAGGCTCCGATGATTGAGCCCATAAGCGAAGGGTTGCTCTGGTCTGGATTGATGAGGACCCGATCCATTGAGTACCCGGGAAGGCCAGTGGTTCTGCGGCTTGAGGGGGCACCATCGGGGCTTCAAATGCGGTCGGATGGTTGGCTTTTTTGGACCCCAGACGAAATTCAGGGGCCCGGAGACTTTTCGGCCAGCATCATCGCCCAAGACCTAGCGGGCGGCCCGGAATCCCGCGTGACTCTTCAATTCAAGGTATTGGAGGCGAACCTGCCTCCAACCTTGGCCAGGATATCCGATAGGGTCCTGCGCGAAGGTTCTCCGATGCAGGTGAGTTTGTCGGCGACCGACCCGGACTTGCCTGTGCAACCTTTGGCCTATCGATGGGTGAGCGGTCCGGAGGGTGTCGCCGTCAGTTCGGAGGGTTTGCTGCAATGGACGCCAACAGAAGATCAAGGGCCAGGAACGTATGTGTTGCGGGTGGCTGTCACCGACGGTGATGCGTCCGTGACCAACCAATTTTCGGTTCAGGTGCGTGAGGTGAATGAGTTTCCCATTCCAGTCGCGGTTTCCGACCAAATCATCGACGAGACGACGCCCTGGACTTGGACACTGCGGGCGACCGACGTGGATATTCCGGTTCAGTCGCTGAGCTTCGGTTTGGTCAGTGGGCCGGAAGGGATGAGTGTCAGTAGCGACGGGTTGCTGAAATGGACTCCCACAGAGGTTCAGGGTCCGGGTGAGTTTTCGGTGTCTTGGTGGGTGAGTGACGGGGTGGTTTCTGCGACGAATCGGTTTGGATTGCGGGTGCGAGAGGTCAACGAGTCGCCGGTCTTGGTCGGAATCACAAATGCGGTTCTTCGCGAAGGGATTCCCTGGCAGGTGAGGTTGTTGGCCACCGACGTCGATGTTCCGGTGCAACCGCTGGGTTTTCGGCGGATCAGTGGTCCTGATGGGCTGTCATTGGATTCTGACGGTTTGTTGACCTGGACACCCACGGAAACTCAAGGACCTGGGGACTATTTGTTGCGCTTTGAGGTGAGCGACGGGGTTGTGGCCGCGACCCACTCGTTCTCTTTCCAAGTTCTGGAGGTGAACGAACTGCCTGTCCCCATCGAGGTGCCTGAACAGACGATTGACGAGAACGTGGCATGGGAACGGACGCTAGGGGCGACCGATGTGGACGTGCCGGTTCAGCTTCTGAGCTTTGGATTGGCCAGTGGTCCGGAAGGTTTGGCGGTCAGCGGTGACGGTCTCATGAAGTGGACTCCGACAGAGGCGCAAGGGCCTGCTGATATGTGGGTTTCTTGGTGGGTGAGCGACGGGGTTGCATCGGTAACCAATCGTTTCCGGTTGCGAGTTCGAGAGGTTAATGAAGCGCCTCAGGTGGAACTGCCCCCGGAATTGCAGGTGGTCGAGGGTTATGAATTGCGGCTGCCCATGGTGGGGTTCGACTCCGATATACCCAGGCAGTCGCTTCAGTTTCGAGTCGTGCAGGGACCCATTGGCATGACCACGACCCAACAAGGGTTGCTCACTTGGCGCCCCGGCGAGAGTCAGGCTCCCGGCACGAATCAGGTTTTGGTCGCCGTGGGTGATGGCGATGTCTGGACCACCAACCGCATGGTGGTGATCGCCACCGAATTGAATGAAATCCCGGTCATCACACCGATACCGGAATTGTCGGTGGTTCAAGGATTCGAGTTGCAGGCGTTGGTTCGGGCTCGAGACATCGACCTGCCGAAGCAGTTCCTGGAATATCGACTCTTGCAGGCTCCGTCGGGAATGACGATCTCGACCAATGGGCTCCTGGCGTGGAAGACCTCCACCAATCAGCCACTCGGGCGTTACCCAATTCGAGTGAGGGTCAGTGACGGCCTGGATGCTGTGGATGCCCCGGGTGTGGTTGTTGTGAAGGAGTTGATTTTGCCTCCGACCATCACTCGGGTGGGTGACTTGGTTTGGATGGAGAACCAAGTTCATCGCCAGCAACTCATCGCAGTGGATGCGAACCTCCAGGGGGCAGGTCTCCGTTGGACCCTGGTTCAAGGCCCTCCGGGGTTGATCTTGAGTCCTTCTGGTGTGTTGGAGTGGAACCCGGATGAAGAACTGGGTGGGACTGCGTGGAATGTGACGGTGTCGGTATCCAATGGGATATTGAGCAGTGCGGAGACCTTTCAAATCCGGGTGCTAGAGGACAATGTCCTGCCCTCATGGAGCGGTGACACGCTTCGCTCCGTGACCGAGTTGGAACCATTGAGTTGGAGTTTACCGGTGATGGATTCGGATTTGCCGGCCCAATCGCTCAATTTCCAGAAGTTGAGCGGTCCAGATGGACTGATGGTCCAAACCAACGGTTGGTTGACCTGGACACCCACGGAAGCCCAAGGGCCCAGCACCAACCGGGTGCGTGTGAGTGTGTCCGATGGTGTGGCGATGGTGCCGTTGGAATTCGACATCGTGGTGCGCGAGCTGAATCAGGCCCCGGTTTGGGTAACGCCGGCGGTGACTCGTCGTGTGACCGAAGGGTTGGGTTTGAGTTTTGGTCTTAAAGCCACCGATGCGGACGTTCCGGTGCAACGCCTCTCCTACCGATTGGAAAGCGGACCGACGGGCCTGATGGTGCAGACCAATGGTTGGTTGAGCTGGACTCCCACGGAAGCCCAAGGACCCAGCACCAACCGGGTGCATGTGAGTGTGTCGGACGGTGTGGCGATGGTGCCGTTGGAATTCGACATCGTGGTGCGCGAGCTGAATCAGGCCCCGGTTTGGGTAACGCCGGCGTTGACTCGGCGTGTGAGCGAAGGGGTTTTGCTGTCGTTTCCAGTGGTGGCCACGGATGCTGATTTGCCAGCCCAGCCGCTCACCTACCGTTTGGTGGGTTCGCCCTGGGGAATGACGATGAGCACAAATGGTATCGTCAGCTGGCGGCCAACGGAGGTGCAGGGGCCCAGCACCAACCGAGTGCGAATCGCGGTGAGCGATGGTGTCGTCTCGGTGCCGCTGGAGTTTGATGTCATCGTGCGTGACGCCATCACCGGGTCACCCGGCCCCACGCTCAGCCTATCCCCACGCTTGGACGGTTCCTGGACCCTGCGCGTCGCGGGAATCGGCGGTGGCCGTTACCAAGTGGAGCAATTGACGCAGCTGGGCGGAACGTGGGTGCCTGTTTCTGGGGTGCCTGAGGTGGTCACACAAGGGGTCAACACTCCCGTGGATCTGCTGTTGCCGTCACAATCTGTCTCTTCGAGGTTCATTCGCTTGGTGAGGAAGTGACTCGGTGGGGCCGCTTTGACAGAGGTGCGCCGTTACAAGGAGAATGTGAATGGTGTGAACAAGAAAAAAAACTATAGCTTGGTAAAATTGTGGTGGATATGCAGCATGCGATAAGTTGATGAAGGGAACAGGGAAAAATTGGTTTAATCTTAGTTCAAATGAACTGACCAGCCGCTGTCGTAACGTGGTCGCGACTGGGGTTCTTGCGTTTTCCCTGATGCCCTCTCACGGGGCAGCGCCGTTGACGGGAACTTCAAGTCCGGCGTCGACCGCGGTGATTGATGCGAAGGCCGAGTCCATTTCCTACCAAGGTCGCCTGACAGACAGTGGTTCGTTGGCCAGCGGTTCCTACGATTTTCAGTTCCTCCTGAAAGATGCTGCCACCGGCGGTAGCACGGTCGGCGAGGTGCTGAAAATGGCCCTTCCGGTGCAGAACGGGGTGTTCTCAGCCTCGCTGTCTTGGAACTCCAGCCTGTTTTCTGGGGCTGCTCGCTGGATTGAAGTCCGCGTGCGTCCCACTCCTGCGACCGGCAGTGCCACTGCGGAACCGGATGCTCCATACGCTGTTTTGGAACGGCAACGCATCCTCTCGACTCCCTACGCATTCCGATCGCTCACCGCGGCGACGGTGGAGTCGGTCCCCGTTCAAAGCCTCCCGGCCAGTGTTCCTCTCATCGGCTCCGGGGGAAAACTGGACAGCACTTTGCTGGGCACCGACATCGCCCGGAGTTCTGAGGTGGACGCGAAAGTCGCACTGCTGACGAAAGAGGACGTGGCCATCAAGGGTTCCATCAAGGTTTTGGAAGATGCCAATACGGC
>JARXAF010000058.1 GCA_029865985.1 Verrucomicrobiota bacterium | reverse complement strand
GCCAGCCCCACTCAAATCCATGTGCTATGGCGCACGGAGGGCCCGATCCAGCCGGTGGTGCGTTGGGGAAGCCGTCCGGATCAACTCGACCGGACAGTGCCCTTGGAGTCCATCGTCACCCGAGCCAGCTTTGGAACCAACGGACAGGTCCTATTGCCTCGTTGGCAAGCCCTTCGAACGACCACCAATCTGGCCCTGCCCAAGCTGCACAGTGCCCCGGTGGGAACCTTTCAGTATGAGGCGAAGATCGAAGGTTTGTCGCCGGACACGCTTTACTACTATGGCGTGTTCAACGGCACGGAGCGGCTCACCCCGGAATCGTCAGACCATCGCTTTCAGACCCAACCCAAGCCAGGAACAGTTCGCCCTTACCGCTTCTGGGTGCTCGGCGATAGCGGCACGGGGCGCGAGGCTCAACACGCGGTCCATGAAGGCATGCTGGAGTGGTTCAAGAAAGACGGTCATCCATTGGATTTCTGGATCCATGCCGGAGACATGGCCTATGGAACCGGCCGGGACGTGGAGTTCCAGAGCCGTTTCTTCGAGTCGTATGCTGCGACCCTCCAAAACAGCGTTTGTTGGCCGACCATGGGCAATCACGAGGGGCACACCTCGAAGGGTTCCACCGGAATCGGACCCTACTACGATGCGTATCTGGTGCCCACGCGCGGAGAGTCCGGCGGTCTCGCCTCCGGCACTGAGGCGTACTACTCCTTCGATCACGGGAATATCCATTTCATTTGCCTCGATTCCCATGATTTAGACCGAAAACCCGGTGGGGCCATGGCCAAGTGGTTGAAAGCGGATTTGGAGAAGGCCAATGCCGACTGGTTGATCGCCTTTTGGCACCACCCGCCCTACACGAAAGGCAGTCATGACAGCGACAAGGAATCGGATTTGATCGAGGTGCGCCACCATCTCCTCCCTATTTTGGAATCGGGCGGGGTGGATCTCGTGCTCACCGGGCATTCCCATGTCTATGAGCGCTCCATGCTCATGGACGGCGCCTATTCCACCAACGCCACCGTCGCCGAGAACTTCATCTTGGATGACGGTGATGGTGATGCGAATGGGGATGGAGCCTATCGGAAGAGCAAAGGCCTCCGCCCTCATGAAGGCACCGTCCAAGTAGTGACCGGACACTCCGGCGCGGATTTGGGACGGGTTGGCAGTTCACCGGTCATGCGGCGCACGCTGGTGGAACACGGTTCGATGGTCATCGAGGTGAATGGTGACACCTTGACCGGTCGGATGATCAATCGCGCCGGTGTCGAACGGGATCGGTTCAATCTCATCAAACGAGGATCGGTCACCGTGCGTCGTCTGGCTTTGCCGTGGCAACCACCGGAGTACAAAGCCCCGGAAAAGGCCCCCAAGACCCCGGCTGCTCCGCCGTTGGACTATCAAGTGCTCATTCCCGCGGGTTCGGTCTGGCAAACACTGACCGGTTCACACCCTCAGGGCTTGGGTTGGACTCGCCCCGGTTTTGATGTGTCTTCTTGGACCATGGGCAAGCCCCCCTTCAGCTCCGGCCGAGGGCGGTTGCAGTCGGGAGTCCCGTGGAGTCGGGAGGGCCGTTCCTCGTTGTACGCCCGACGTGAATTCACGGTGCCCCAGGCCGACAAGGTGACCGAACTGGGTCTCTGGGTGGACTACGCCGATGGCATGATTGTCTACGTCAATGGTCATGAGGTGACGCGGGTGAATGTGGGTCGCAGCGCTGGTCGCAACGCTCAGGGGGTCAAGCAACGGGAGGATGCTGGAGCGGTCTATGTCCCGCTCGGTTCGGCTTATCGTCACTTGGTCGATGGAACCAACGTCTTGGCCATTGAATGTCACGCCCACTCCGACGCCGTCATCGACTTTGGATTGAATCCCCAGTTGTGGATGGAGGATTGATGGCTCCCTTGTTTGCCCGACGCGTGCTGGTCCTTCTGGGGACCGGGCTGTTGGCTTTGAGTCTTCTCGGCCATGAGGGTCCCGAGCATGAGATTGAAGAACTTTCTCTGCGCATGGCCCAAGGGGGAGAAACCGCGGACTTGTTATTGGAACGAGCCATCGAATACCGAGTGCTGGGAAAGTTGAGCGAGGCATCACGAGATCTCCAACGGGCGGTTCGACTGGCTCCGATGGATTCCTTGCTGTTGCGTGAGTTGGCGCAGATCCAACTGCAGCGGGGCCGGATATCTGAGGCGATGATCACGGTGCGTCAGGCGCTACAGCTGCCCGGATTGGTGCCCGGGGAGCGGGCTGCTGTCCTGATGATCCGCAGTCACTGTCATGCTGCCGAAGGAACCGTGGTTCAGGCTTTGGAGGATTGCTCGGAGGCTTTGCGTTGGGATCCGTTGCTGGTCTCGGCTTATCTGGAACGGAGCGCATGGCAGCTTCGACTCAAACGGCATCGGGAGCGGATTGAGGGGCTCGATCAAGGAATACGGCAGACCGGAGCCGGCCTGCTGATCGGCGAACGAGTCGATGCTTTGTTGGACGACTCCCAGTGGCAGCGGTCGTTGGAAGCCATTGGACCGGAACTGGCCACCTCTCGGTTGCAAGGTTCGTGGAAAATCCGTCGTGCTCGGGCGCTGCTGGGCTTGGGGCGTCGGTCCGAGGCAGAACGCGATCTTCAGGAGGCCTTGAGCGAGATCGAGTCGCGGATGCCCCGCGAGGTGCGGGAACCTTCGTTGCTGATGGATCGAGCCCTTGCTCAAGAACTACTGGGTCACAAGGAAGCTGCGATCAAGGACTACCAGACGGCTGCCGATTGCGGGGGTGGTGACGCGGCTGTCCGCGCGGTGCGTCGATTGCAGGGAATACGCCCGCCTCGGTCTTTTTGGCCGTGGCGTCATCGGTCGGATTCCCCGGTTTCCCGTTCAGGTGGTTGACGGTTCCCAGGTTCGCGCAGAGTTTACTTCAATACCAACGGGCGCAGTGTCGTCCGTCACCTCACATGCCGAAGCGCTTGTTCATCCTGCTGTTGTTTCCTGTGGCCCTCTTGATGGGGGTGGGGGCGGTCAAGCCGCCGGGATCACCGCCCCCCCGGATGGACCGCACGGTGGCCGACGCTCAATTGAGGGAGACCGTGTTGCCGGTCCTTCGCGAATATTGTTGGGATTGTCACGGTGACGCGGAGGCCAAGGGTGGAGTGAATTTTGATGCGCACACCAACTTGATGGCGGTGCTGCGGGATCGCGGAACTTGGGAGAGGGTGATCCATACGGTGAGGTCGGGCGACATGCCGCCCAAGAAGCGAAAGACTCAGCCGGACTCCGGGGTTCGAACCCATTTGGTGGGATGGATTGAGCGAACCTTGTTCCCGATCGATCCCGCCCGTCCGGATCCGGGACGTGTGACCCTTCGGAGGTTGAATCGGGTGGAGTACAACAACACGGTCCGGGATTTGTTCGGTGCCGATTTCCAACCAGCAGATGATTTCCCGCAGGACGATGTGGGATACGGTTTTGACAACATCGGAGACGTGCTTTCGATGCCCCCCATTTTGCTCGAGAAGTACCTGAACGCAGCCGAGGCGGTTTTGGATCGCGCCATCGTGTCTGGTCCCTTGTCCCCGAAGAACCGTCGGTTTGCTCCGTCCCAAATTCAGGGGCATTCGGGAAGCGGCGCCCTGGCGACCCTTTCAACCCAGGGAGAAATGTTCGTTCAGTACGAGGCCCTGGTGCCGGGAGACTACATCTTCAAGGTTCAGGCTTACGGTGACCAAGCCGGAGAAGACAAGGTCCAGATGGCCCTGAGGTCGGACGGAAAAGACCTGGAGACCATCGAAGTGCGTCGGGGGCGCGGAAATCCCAAGCTGCATGAACATCGTCTGCGGTTGGAGCCTGGCCGGCATCAGTTGGCAGCGGCCTTCCTCAATGACTTTTACCGCGAAACCGAACTGGTGAGAACCAACGGCAAGGGCAAGATCTACAAAGAAAAGAAGATCGAGGACCGAAATTTGCAGGTGGAATTCATGGAGGTGACCGGACCGTTTTCCGACGCGGTCCCGCCGCTGCATGAGATTCATCGCAAGATCTTCTTCAAAGCCCCTGGGCCGAAGACCACCAATCAGGTGGCCAGGGAAATCATTCAGCGGGTCACGGACCGTGCTTACCGTCGTCCGGCCACCTCGGTCGAGTTGGACGGCTTGATGCGGTTGTTCACTCAGGCTCGGGAGGCCGGCGATGGATTCGAATCCTCCGTCCGGCAAGCGTTGCTCGCGGTTCTGGTTTCGCCCCATTTCCTTTTCCGCGGGGAAATTCAAGGCAACCCGGACAACCCCCACGAAACCCATCCCGTCTCGGAGTATGCCTTGGCCTCGAGGCTATCGTATTTCCTCTGGAGCACCATGCCGGACGAGGAATTGCTCCGATTGGCCGGGCAGGGACGCTTGAGGCGGAATTTGGCTGCACAGGTGAAGCGGATGCTCGCTGATCCCAAGTCCCGGGCCCTCGTGGACAACTTCGCGGGCCAATGGCTGCAGTTGCGGACCCTCGACATCGTGGCGCCCGACGAAAAACTGTTCCCCGGCTTTGATGCACCGTTGCGCGAGGCTTTGCGTCGCGAGACGGAGGCGCTCTTCGATCATGTTTTGCGCAAGGACCGTCCGATTACCGAGTTCCTGACGGCTGATTACACCTTCGTCAACGAGCGGTTGGCCCAGCATTACGGTTTGAACGGCGTGAAGGGACCTGAGTTCGTGCAGGTATCCCTCAAGGGCACCGGTCGTAGCGGAGTGCTGACCCATGGCAGCGTCCTGACCCTCACTTCCAATCCCAACCGCACCTCGCCGGTGAAGCGTGGTAAGTGGATTCTGGAGAACATCCTGGCTTCGCCGCCGC
This sequence comes from Verrucomicrobiota bacterium, assembly GCA_029865985.1. Taxonomy (GTDB): domain Bacteria; phylum Verrucomicrobiota; class Verrucomicrobiia; order Limisphaerales; family UBA9464; genus SXXZ01. The sequence goes on along the minus strand of JARXAF010000058.1, from coordinate 28,647 downwards.
CGCCGCCGCCGCCGGGAGTGCCTGCCCTTGAATCGAAAGAGACCCACGGAACCTTGCGCCAGCGGATGGATGCCCATCGCGACAATGCCATGTGTGCTTCCTGCCACGCCAAGATGGACCCGCTGGGGTTTGCCTTTGAACACTTTGATGCCGTCGGGCAATTCCGAGAAAAAGACGGTGATGAGACCGTAGATACGGGCGGACAACTAGTTTCTGGCGAGCGTTTCGCCGACCACACCGAACTGAGCCGGGTGCTGTCGGATTCCCGCCAATCGGATTTTGTTCGGTGTATCAGCGAGAAAGTCCTGACCTATGCCTTGGGTCGAGGTCTCGAGTACTACGACCGACCCGCTCTGGCCGCCATCGACGTTCAGCTCCGGAAGAAAAAACTCCGCTTCTCGGCATTGATTCAGGCGGTCGTCGACAGTGTTCCATTTCAATACCGACGTGGTGATGGGGATCCGCTCCTCATCGAAGCTCCTTGAGCCGACCTGCGAAACAATCCGCCAAGCCAACGCTTTACTCCCCATTGAATCGTTCAGGCGAAAACGGAGGCAGGCATTCTGAATCTTTGCCCTTTTTTAGTGCTGATCACGCCTGTCAGGCATTGTAATTGCTAGGATATTTCATCGCTCGTAAACCGCTACCTGTAGGGAGGCCTTGGGCATTTTGCGAAGGCAGCCAAGTGACAAATGGGCGGTGATCGGGTAACAGTCATGCAACACGCTGTTTGGCGTGACCGTAACAGAGACAGACGATGGCTCAGGACAACATGCAGATGCAGCGGTGGGAATTGAAGTACCTTATTCCCGAGGACGTTGCGTTGGCTCTCAGGGAGTTCGTCTCGTCGTACCTGGAGATTGATGAGTACGGGGCCAACCGGCCGAACCTCTCCTACTCCATCCATAATCTCTACCTCGATTCGGAAGATCTCGACATCTACTGGGGTACCATCAACGGCAACAAGAACCGTTTCAAACTGCGGTTGCGGTTCTATGCCGATAACCCCAATCCGCAGGCGCCGGTCTTCTTTGAGATCAAGCGGCGGATGAATGAGGCGATCCTCAAACAGAGGTGTGGTGTTCAGCGTGGAGCCGTTGAAGCGGTATTGGGCGGACAGTTGCCCGAGGTGGGAGAGTTATTGAGCCAAGACGCCAGGCAACTGGTGGCGGTGCAGCGTTTCATTGAACTTTCCACAGACTTGAACGCGTATCCGGTGGCCCATGTCGCCTATGACCGAGAAGCCTGGATCAGCCCCCATGACAATTCGGTCCGGGTCACCTTCGATCGCAATGTCCTGATCTCGCCCGAGTTTTCCGCACGCTTCACCTCGGAAATGGATGCCCCCACCTCCGTGTTCGGGACTTGGGTCGTTCTCGAGTTGAAGTTTACCGGTCGGTTCCCGGAGTGGTTTAGTGAGATGGTTCGGGTCTTTGGCTTGCGACAGGGTTCGGCTTCCAAATACGCCGACGGGATCGCCGTCAAAGGCGAACACCACTTCTTGCGGAACCCCGAAGGAAGTAGCAAAAACTTCGAGGTTGGACTGGCGGCCGAACGTAAACAGGCGCGAATATCCCGCCTCACACGTTTGCTCGGTAGCGTTGGTGTATCACGAACATGAATCTTTCAGACCTGATCCTGAGGGGGGATTTTGGAACGGCACAGGATGACCTGACTGGGATCATTCTGGGTCTTCTAATAGCCTTTCTCTGCGGCCATGTCGTGGCTTGGGTGTATATCGCCTGCCATTCCGGGCTGAGCTATTCCCGATCCTTCGTCAATTCGTTGATCGTTCTTTGCGTGATCGTCTCACTGGTCATGGCCGTGATGTTCAACAACCTGCTGATGGCGTTCGGCATGATGGCGGTGTTCGCGGTGGTTCGGTTCAGGAATATCCTTCGCGACACCTTGGACACCACCTACATCCTGGCCAGCATCAGCACCGGGATGGCTGCCGGTACTCGCAAATTCAGCACAGCCATTTTGGGCTGCCTGATCTTCGCCTTGGTGATGCTCTACCTGCATTGGACTTCGTTTGGTGCGCGGCATCGCTATGATCTGATCCTCAATTTGCACTGGGGACGCCCGTTGGACGAGCTGCCTCGGTTGGCAGAATTGCTGACGCGCCATGGACGCCGGAACCAGTTGGCCAGTCAGCGGGCCGGTGCCAATTCGGATGGGGCCGATCTTTCCTACCGCATCCTCCTGAGGGATGCATCGCGGGCCGGTGAATTGGTGTCGGAGCTCAAGGCGTTCCCCGGAGTTTCCCGGGTCACCAGCCTGAAGGCCGAGGAAGAATCTGAAATGTAATCGAATGCAGGACCAATCAACAACTGGCCAAAGCAGCTCGCTGCCTCCGATACCGACGCCCCCGGGAACACTGTTCCGGGAATTTCGTATTCAGGCCGTTCCCTACATTGCATTTGTGGCGGGCGTCGGGTTGGCCGCCTGGTTGTGGCGCGGCTACGTGGGTCCGGCCACTTTAGTGGGAGAGGTCGAGTCGGTGAGGGGAATCGTTTCCAGCGTGGGCCCCGGTCGCTTGGCTCAGGTTCAGGTAGATGCGTTGCAGCGGGTGACGGCCGGACAGGTTCTGGCACGTGTGATCACGGCAGAACCCCGTATTTTGGAGGCTCAAATCGCCTTGAGCAAGGCCCGGATCGATGCGATTCGCTTGGGACCTGACTCCGATCTCCGAAAACTGAACAGTCAGATCAATCTGGAGGGCCTGCGTTTGAGCTGGATGTACAAACGCGCGGAGTGGCTCTCGGCCAAGGCTCGGAGTGTTTATCGGCAATTGGAATTGGCTCGTCTGGAGAAGTTACGGGCGGGAGTCACCAATGCCGGAGCGAGTTCCCCATTTCCGGCTTTGAGTCAGAATGATTTGGACATATCCCGGCGCGATGCCGCGGTGGAAGAAGCGTCCGTGAAGGAGTTGGAGCAGTTGGTGACGCAAATTGGGGACAGCATTCAGCTCATGCAGTCCAAGCGGCCGGAGGGTCAGGAATCCAGGTCCATGTTGGCCGCCATCGATGTCGAATCCAAGAACCTCGATCTCATTGAATCTCAGATGATGCCTGTCGATTTGTTGGCACCATTCGATGGAGTGGTGAGTGTGGTGCACCGATGGACCGGAGAAACCATCCAGGCCGGGGAGCCTATTTTGACCGTTTCCCAAGAGAAACCTTCCCGCGTGGTCGCCTTTGTCCGTCAACCGATCCAATTGCAGGCTCGAACTGGAATGAAGGTAGAGGTCCGGTCTCGTGGAGGCAATCGGGAGGCGGGTGTGGGTGAAGTGATTCGGGTGGGATCCCAATTGGAGCCGATCTCCCCGACTCTGTTGCCCAGAAGTGCGTCGGCCTCGTCTGGCGGTATGGGCGGTGGTGTCGTGGCAGAAAATGGACTCCCGATCTTGGTTTCACTCCCTGGTAACCTGACGGTGTATCCGGGAGAGATCATTGACCTTCGTATCGTGGCTCCCTGAAACGGTGTCCGATCCAGAATTCATGCCCGGGTGATGCGCTGGATCGCATGGGTTGGTGCTCCAGGCGTTTGGCTGGTGTCCGTTGCAGAGCAAAAGGCCCAGACTTCGATTCCGCAGCGGGATGGTTATCCGTTCGGAGACGCCGTCTGATCCGAGGTTGTCGGAGTGGCTTCCCATTGTCGGAGGATGCGGTCTGCGGTCTCTGAAGGGGTTTCCTTGGATCCAATCTCCAGCCAAGCCAGATCCAGTTGGCCTTGCATCCAGGTCATCTGCCGCTTGGCATATTGGCGTGTCTTGATTTGAACCCTCTCAAGGGTGGCCCTCAGTGACATCAAACCCTCGAGGTGCTCCACCACCTGCCGGTATCCAATGGCCTGCATGGCGGTCCTGTTTTCTCGCAATCCTTGTTGCAGGCGCTCTTGGGTCTCTGCAATCAGGCCTGCAGCGAACATCCGCTCCACCCGCTCGTGGATGCGGCGCACCAAATCCTGTCGATCTCGTTGGATTCCGAAGGCGCGGCCTGCAGTGGCTGGGCCGCCTTGCTCGGGCCATTTCGCCCGCTGCAGCGAAAAAGGTTTTCCGGTGATGCGTATGACTTCGACGGCCCGGACCAAGCGACGACGGTTTTGAATGTCGATCTGGTCGAGTGTCACCGGATCTTTTCGGGCCAGTTCCTCCAGGAGTTCCGCGGTGGTGGCCGCTTCGAGTTGTGCCCGCAAAGCTGGATCCGGTGGCGGAGCCGAGCCGAGCCCCCCAAGCCAGGCATTGAAATAGAGTCCAGTCCCTCCGCAGAGAATGGCCGTCCGACCGCGCCCCTCAATGTCTTGAATGGCGGCATTGGCCAACTGGACGAACCGGGCGGCATCGAAGGGCTCGTCCAACCCAACGACATCCATGAGGTGATGGGGTACCCGAGCTCGCTCATCTCCCGAGGGCTTCGCTGTTCCAATGTCCAACCCACGGTACACCTGCATGGAGTCCACGGAGATGATCTCCCCACCGATCCGTAGCGCCAGTTCGATGGCCACGGCCGATTTGCCGGAGGCGGTGGGGCCAGTCAGGAGAATGGGTCTCATTTCGGCGTGCCGCCACCGACGGGCTTTCCGGAGGTGGTCTGCGGCTCCGCCTGCCAGGAGAGGATCAGCAAGATGCCCACCGCGGTGCAAATGGCCGAATCCGCGACGTTGAAAGCCGGAAAACCCAGTTCAGCACCGCTGCGTCGGTTCCAGTAGAACCTCAGGAAATCGACCACATGCTCATGCACGATGCGATCCAGCAAGTTGCCGACGATTCCGCCGAAGAGCAGTCCCAAGGCGATTTGTCCGAGACGGTGGTGGTACTCGAATTGGCGCCGCCAACGCCAGAGAGCCAGCATGGCGATCGCTGAAAACACGGCCAACCAGTTGTTGTGATGCCGAAAGATGCTCCAAGCCGCCCCCGTGTTGCCCCAATGAACCAATTTGAAAAACCCATCCAAGATCGTCTTCTCAGCACCGAATTCCATCCAGCGCATCACCATCCACTTGGTCAACTGATCCAGACCGAGAATGGAGAAGGCGAGGACCAGAGTGAGGCGGTCCGCGGAGATGGGGGCTCGGTTTTGGGTCATGTTGGGCAGGGAGTCAGAGGGTCTGTCGCTCAGATCCCGGAGTCCGGATGCTGGCCAAGGCCTCGGAGATTTCGAGGGCTGCATGGGCGGCTTCGATGCCTCGGTTGGTCCGTGGATCGATACAGCGTTGACGCGCCTGTTTTTCGGTCTGGATGGTGAGCACTTCGTGGATGCACGGGATGCCGGTGGCCAAGCTGATGTCCATCAAGGCTCGGGTGACAGCACTGCCGATTTGTTCGGCGTGGGAGGTTTCACCCTGCCAGAGGACTCCGAGGCAGAGGATCGCTCGGACGCGGCTGCGTTTGCGGTGCGCGACTGCCGAGGCCGCCATGGGGATTTCAAAAGCACCGGGCACCCGAATCACTTCGACGAACGAGGCTCCCGCCGCTTCGAGGACCGTCCGGGCGGCGTCGAGCATCGGATCGGTGTACTCGGCATTGTAGCGGGAGCAAACGATGGCAAAGCGTCCATCGGTGCGCAGCGGGTCTTTCAGTGTGGGCGCCTTGAGCATGGGAAATCGGAGGCTGAATTGGGGTCTAAGGCGGGTTTGAGCTCAGAGCGGTTTGCCGGTCAGCAGTCGATAGGCTTCCAGGTATTTGGCCTGGGTCTTGGCCACGATGTCGGCGGGCAAGGCAGGGGCGGGCGGAGTCTTATCCCAGTCGAGCGTCTCCAGATGATCGCGGACGAACTGCTTGTCGAAACTGGGTTGACCACGACCGGCCGCGTAGTGTTCAGCCGGCCAGAAGCGGGATGAATCTGGAGTGAGCACCTCGTCGATCAGGATGAGCTGGCCGTCCACGAGTCCGAACTCAAACTTGGTGTCTGCGATGATGATGCCGCGGGTCCGCGCATAGTCGCGGGCAAAGCGGTAAAGCCGCAGACTGAGGTCGCGGGCTTGCTGAGCAACTGCGGGCCCAGTGAGTTGGACGGCTTGTTCGAAGGAAATGTTCTCGTCGTGCCCCGATTCGGCCTTGGTGGCGGGGGTGAAGATGGGTTCTGGCAACTCGGATGACTCGACCAGTCCTGGAGGCAAGGCGATGCCGCACACGGATCCGGACTTCCGATATTCCTTCCAACCCGATCCCGAAAGATAACCGCGGACCACACACTCGATGGGCAGCGGTTGGGTTTTGCGTACGATCATGCTCCGGCCGTCCAGAATCGACGCGAAGGGCTTGAGCCGGTCGGGCAGGGGATCTTCGGTCTTGAGCAACCGGTGATTCGGAAGCCACGACTCAGTCTGGTCGAACCAGAAATGGGAGATTTGCGTGAGGACTTCACCCTTTCTGGGGATGCCGTTGGGCATCACGCAGTCGAAGGCTGAAATCCGGTCGGTGGCCACAAAGAGGAGAGAATCTCCCAGGTCAAAGACTTCACGCACCTTGCCGGATTTCACCTTGGTGATTCCAGGAAGGTCGAGGGAAAGGATGGGATCCGGCGACACGGCGAAAAAGTAGTGCCTGAGCGGTTCAGCCCGAAGCGAAATGTGGCGACTCCGGATGCGGCTTCGCGGGCCAGTCGAGGCGTTCTTGAACCCCAGTGGGGCCGCCTTTACTTCCATGGAGACCGCATCACCCTTGGGACATGTCCGTGATCGCCAATGGCGAAGCCGTTCCGGCCCCGTTGCCCTGCACCATCGAGCAGTTCCTGGTGCATCAGGGGCTTCTCCCGCGCAGTGTCGTCGTCGAACACAATGGTGAAGCGGTTGCTCCTTCCGAGTTTACCGAGCGTCCCTTGAAAGCTGGAGACCGCTTGGAAATTGTCCGAATCGTGGCTGGGGGCTGAGGTCTTGGAGGGAGCCCTTTTGGATCAGCAATCCCCGTCAACGTCGGGAGTGCCATTCAGGATTTCCGTACCGGGCTTCCATGGCGGCTTGGGTGAGTTCGAAGGGGAACTCTGACCGGGCCGGTTCGGCCCCCCACGCACGGATCCAGGCCTCGCTCAATGCTTGCGGAGTGGTGGACACATTCCGGACGAACGCCGAGTGATCACGACTCTGTCGGTAGTCAGGTTGAGCCGACGGAAACTTCAATAATTGCGCGATGAGGCTCAGAGGAAATTTGTAGAGGATGGTTCCATGGAACAGCAGGTGGTTGCGTTTGCGCCGCTGTGCGTTGCCGGAGAATTTGCGGCCTTCGATCGCCAGGTCTGTGTGGCCTTCGACGGTGACGCGTTGGGAGAGCAGGTTGGCCAGGAGCGCGCGGTTTTTCTCCATGATCCATGCGTTGGCTCCCGTGATGGATGCCAATGGACCCGCTTCTGGGATGCGCAACACGAGCCCGTAATTCCAGCATCCCGGCCCTTGAAGGACCGCGCCGCCGCCGCTGCATCGACGCAAGATCGGAACTCCGTGGTGCTCACAGGTTTCCGATTGGGTCTCCACGTCGGCTTGTTGACCATATCCCAGAACAACAAAAGGGGTGGGGGACTCCCAGAACCAGAGGGCTTCACCTCCTTCGCCGACTTCCGCGCGATCCAAAAAAGCTTCGTCCCAAGCCAGAGGCTCGGCCGGGGATTGCGGGCTAGGGGGCTGGAACCATTCCATCACGGTCTGCGCAGCTAGCCTTGAACCGGGGGCTTCTTTCAAGGTGGAAGCGTCGATGGTTGAGAACCCAGGAATCCTCGGTTTCCCCTTTTCGAATCGTCAGTGTGGCGTTAACACGACCGGACTGATGACCACTTGGATCAAGGGAATAGCCGCCCTGTCATTCTTTCTCCTCGCCTCATTGTGCCTTCAGCGATTCCGTTCGGACTTCTCATCGGTTGAAGTGAGGCGGGCGGGCTTGGATGCCGCAGAACCCGCTGTGGAATCCACTGCCGAGCCCGCGCCGGATGCTGCGACCAATGCAGCTGCTGTAGTTGGAACAGTCGCCCAAGCGGCCGGCGCAACCAACGGGTCCTCCAGCGTTTCCACGAATATCCCCTCGGTCGCTCCGGCGAAGGCACCTGCCAAAAAGCCCGACAAAAGCCGGAGCTTTCTCTGGATGGGTGGGTTTGTCGCCTCACTGCTGGGTTTGGCCGGGCTGGTGGGCTGGGAGATAGCGCGCTGGTTCTCGCGCAGGACCGGGGATGTCCTCCTATCCGAGAACGCACCGTCGTCGACCGATGCCGAATATGAGGCCGCCGAGGCTGAATGGGCCAATGGCAATCCACTGGAAGCGGTTCGGATGATGCGCGAGTACCTCGACAAGAATCCTTCCGAGCAGTACGCGGCGATCCGGATTGCTGAGATTTACGAAAAGGATCTTAACAACTTTGTCGCTGCCTCTTTGGAACTGGAGGAGGTGCTGACCAAACGGTTGAGCCGCGAGAAATGGGGTTGGACCGCCATCCATTTGTCCAATTTGTACTCGGGCAAAATGAATCAACCGGACAAGGCCATCGCGTGGTTGGAGCGCATCATCCGCGATTATCCGGAGACCGCTGCGGCCAAGAAGGCCCGGGTTCGCTTGGGGGTGCCGGAGGAGTCGGCGGCTCCAGCCGTGCCAGCGGATCCCGAGCCCGAACCCGATGCAGGCGACGCGAATTTGCCGAAGGGTTTCACTTCCAAGAAACGCTGACGGTCTCGGGTATCCAGCACCGGAGCATGGGTAAACCCCGGGTCATCCTGCATCTGGACATGGATGCGTTCTTCGCTGCGGTGGAGCAGCGGGACCGTCCGGATTTGAAGGGGTTGCCGGTCATCGTTGGCGGTTCACCATCGTCGCGCGGCGTCGTGTGTGCTGCCAGTTACGAAGCTCGCCGATTTGGGGTTCGATCGGCGATGCCCAGTCGCACCGCAGGCCGATTGTGTCCGCATGGGGTTTTCCTGACACCTCGGATGGATCGCTACCGTGAGGAGTCGCGGGCGATCTTCAGTCTGGTGGCCGAGAGCGGCGCGGAAGTGGAGCAGGTGTCCGTTGACGAAGCTTACCTCGATGCGTCCTGTCTGAATTTGTCTGAGGACACGGAAGAGGCGCTGGTCTTTACGGTCCGGTGGGCGCGTGAACTCAAGGCACGCATCCGTTCCGAGCGGCAATTGACTGCCAGTATCGGCATCGCCTCCAACAAGCTCATGGCCAAGGTGGCCAGCGACTGGGGAAAGCCCAATGGTTTGCTGCTGATTCCCGATCGCGATCGTGCTGCTTTCTTGCGTCCGCTGCCTGCGCGGACTCTCCATGGGGTGGGCCGGGTGACCGAAGAGGTTCTGCTCAAGGTGGGCATCCACACGGTGGGAGATCTCCAAGATTACCCTGGCGACCTCAAGGCCTTAGTGGGCGCCTGGGGGCCAGTCCTCAAGTCGTTTTCCCTAGGCATTGATGATCGACCGCTTTCGCAGGACGACACCATCAAGAGCATCAGCAGCGAGAACACCTTTTCGCAAGACACCGCCGATCGCCCCACATTACGGAGCGTCTTGAGGGAACAGGCGGCCGAACTTTCCACCAAACTGCAACGCCACGGAGTCGCAGCGCAGACGGTGCAGGTGAAGGTGCGCTATGGCGACTTCTCCACCTTGACCCGTCAGTTCTCCGTTGAAGAGCCGGTAGCGGGTGCCCGGGATTTGTATCGCCTGGCCTGCTGGTTGTTGGCGCGTCACCAGTTGGTTCATCGACCGTTGCGTTTGTTGGGATTGGGGGTCAGTGGATTGATCGAGGATGGCGGGCGTCAGATGGTGTTTGATTGGAAATCCAGTGAGCATTCCGTAAGCACGACTTGAACTCGACGGCCCTCACCGGCTAGACACGGAGGCATGCCGTCGAATCTTCATCTTCTTCGATGGGTATCCTTTTGCTGGGTGTTGATCCTTCTGACGGGTGGTTGCACCACGCCATTTTCAGCCGTCGCGGTGAATCCGCTGCGTTCGGAACCGACTCCAGGATGGGATCCGGGTGAGATTAGTCGAACCAGCCAAGCCGTTTTGGATGAACGTGGTTGGGGCGTTGCTTGGAGAGTCCGGCCCGCTGCGGCTCTGGCGGCTTTGGAACCCGATGCCGGAATTCCCTGGGTGGGCCGGACCATGGTCGAAATCGCGCTGGCGGCTGCGATCGACCGGCAGAGGAACGGCGATCGCTCGAGCGAGTGTGACGGGCTTTACCTCCACGCCGCTGAACATGCGGCCAGTTTGAAGAGTTCCAGCGATGCCTCCTTCAACGCCTTCGTGGATCGAGCCAGTGGATTTGCTGTTTCAAGACTGCTCGATCGACATGGTCAGGCACTTTGGGATTCCAGCCGGTCGGCTCCTGCGGGGTTTACAGGTCCATCCCGGCGCTATCAGTGGATCCGGAATTCGGCGGTGACGGGTGATGACGGTTTGGGTCCTTGGCGCCGGGTGGTTCCAGTCGATCGGTTTGAAGTGCGGAAGGGGCCGCCAATTTCTCCGATTGTCGGCCTGGGAGCGGCCTGTGTTGGAAAGGTTCAGCGGCATCGGGTGCCAAGAGGTCTAGCCGACGGGGCGCAGTTGCCCGATGGCACCTGGCAACCCCTGACTGTGACCATCGAGTTTGGCCCGGAGGCCCCGTTGCGGAGTGTGGTTTTCCGGGTGCATGATCGAAAGAGGACCGAAGTGGTGGAGTCGAGCGGCCGGACCCGGGGACTGTCCGGGGATTTTGTCACTCCATTTGCCGTTCGGACCCGCGAATTGGATCGGCAGAATTTGTTGAGCCTCGGTTTGCTGGGGTTTCTGCGTGGGGACAGGTTTTCTGAGGAAACGGGTCTTTATCCGCTGGAAACCCCCAGTACCGACAAGATTCCGGTGGTGTTCGTTCATGGCCTCTTGAGTGAGCCCAATACGTGGCGGTTCCTGCACGCAGCGCTTCTGGCCGATCCCGTGATCCGTCAGAAATATCAGTTCTGGGCCTTCCAATACCCCAGTAGCACGCCGGTCCAATGGTCCTCCACCCGTTTGCGGCAAAGTCTGGCCCAGTGGCAGCAACGCATGGATCCCGAGGGCACGCATACCAACTTGCACCGGATGGTGCTGGTGGGTCACAGCATGGGAGGACTGCTCTCGCGGATGCAAATCGTCCCGGGAGGGGGCTCTCTGTATGGGCGATACTTCACTCGATCCATTGATGAATTGCGCGTGGAAGAACCCCAACGACGCATGCTCCGGGACATGTTCTTTTTCGAACCGAATCCGCGGGTGGGACGAGTCGTCTTCATTTGTGTTCCGCACGGTGGGAGTCCAATGGCGACCGATTGGCCGGGGCGCGCTGCCCGGTATCTGGCCCGTCTGCCCATCACCGCTCTCGAAGTCACGGCCGACCTGATGACCTTCAATCGGGATGCCCTCACGGTTCGCGGGCGCATTATTCCGGGTAGCAGCATTGAATCTCTGCGTCCCAACAGTGATACCGTCCAGCTCCTCGGTGAGTTGCCGATGGACCCGCGGGTCCAAGTCTCCAGCATTATCGGTTGCCAAGACGGTTGCGGAGATCCGAGGCATTCCTCGGACGGGGTGGTGCCTTACTGGAGCAGCCACTTGGATGGAGTGCCGGAAACGGTGATCCCGTCGGATCACAGTGGACACAATCACCCCGTGTGCGCGGCACAAGTGAGCAGGCTGCTCCACGAGCACCTCCAGCCTTGAGGTTGTTGAGCGGTGCTGATTTTAACCGCTTCCCATGGTCCGGGGTGGTGCGTAGTTTTCCGCGTCCTTTTTGCAAAACATCATGAGCAAGCAGTTCTTCCCCAAGATCGGCCGGATCACCTATGAAGGTCCGGATTCCAAGAATCCTCTGGCTTTCAAGCACTTCAATGCGGATGAGGTGGTCGAAGGCAAGACGATGCGTGACCACATGCGCTTTGCCGCGGTTTATTGGCACACCATGCGGGGAACCGGTGGCGACATGTTCGGCTGGGGAACGGCTGATCGTTCCTGGAACACCGGTGAGTGCTCCACCAAAGACGCCATCGCCCGGGCCCGTGCGTTCTTCGAATTCGCGACCAAGCTGGGCGTTTCCTACTACGCCTGGCACGACCGCGACCTCGGTTCCCACGGCAAGAACCTCAAGGAAGCCAACGCCCAGTTCGACGCCGTGGGCAACGAACTCAAGAAGCTCCAGAAGGACACCGGCATCGGCCTGCTGTGGGGCACTGCCCAGAATTTTGTCCATCCGCGCTACATGCACGGTGCGGCGACCAGCTGCAATGCCGACGCATTCTGTTTCGCGGCGGCCCAGGTGAAGAAGGCCATGGACTGGACCCATGAGCTGGGCGGTCAGGGTTATGTGTTTTGGGGTGGGCGCGAAGGTTACGCCACGCTGCTCAACACCGACATGAAGCGCGAACTCGACCACCTGGGCCAGTTCCTGCACATGGCGGTCGACTACAAGAAGAAGATCGGCTTCAAGAACCCGTTCTACATCGAGCCGAAGCCCAAAGAGCCGACCCGCCACCAGTACGACAGCGACGCGGCCTCCTGCCTGAACTTCTTGCGCGAGTACGACCTGCTCGAGCACTTCAAACTCAACATCGAGGTCAACCACGCCTGGTTGGCCGGCAAGACCATGGAGCACGAGCTGGAAGTCGCCGGGGCGGCCGGGGCACTGGGATCCATTGACGCGAACATGGGTGACTACTTCCTGGGCTGGGACACGGACCAGTTCCCGACCGACTTGTACCTGACCACCAAGACGATGCTCACCGTGCTCAAGTACGGAGGATTCACGACCGGTGGCGTGAACTTCGACGCCAAGGTACGCCGCGAGAGCTTCCAGGCCGACGACTTGTTCATCGCTCACATCGCGGGCATGGACACCTTCGCCCGGGGCTTGAAGATCGCCGCCGCCATCCGCAAGGACGGTCGCATCGACGCCTTCGTGAAGAACCGCTACCGCACTTGGGATTCGGGCATTGGTGCCAAGATCGAGGCGGGCAAGGCCTCCTTCGCCGATTGCGAGAAGCATGCGCTGGCCTTGGGCAACGTCTCGGGCCTCGAGTCCGGCCGCCAGGAAATGCTGGAAGCCATCTTCAACGAATTCATCCGCTGATCGCCGTGCCACCCGATGAGGTGGCAGCCACAGGGCCGGAGTCTCTCCATCACGAGGGCTCCGGCCTTTTTGGTCTCGATCGATGACTCGGCTGAAGTCGTCGGTTCGATGAGGTGTCGACCTCGATGGACAGAATCCGCACTATCCCGCCCCGATCCTTTCGCAATTCATCCCATGACCTCCGAATGCACCGTTTTCGGCACGCTGCCCGATGGCCGCGAAGCCCACCGATTCGTCTTTCGCAACCCCAACGGCACCACGCTCAAGTTCACCAACTACGGGGTTTTGGTGACCGAGCTCCACACTCGGGACCGTCACGGCAAGCTGGGGAATGTGGTTCTGGGGTTTGATACCTTGGCCCGCTATCTTCAAGGTCACCCGTTCTTTGGATGCATCGCCGGCCGTTTCGCCAATCGGATTGCCCGGGGGAAGTTCACCTTGGACGGAAAGGACTATGTGCTGGCCACCAACAACGGCCTGAACCACTTGCACGGCGGGTTGGTGGGTTTCGACAAGAAACTTTGGACGGCCGGTCCCGTTCAAACGACCGAGGAAGCGGTCTCGGTGGACCTGACCTACACCAGCCCTGACGGCGAGGAGGGCTATCCCGGAGCGCTGACGGTGACGGTCACCTATACGCTGACCCGTGACGATGTGTGGCGGATCGATTACCGGGCCACGACCGATGCTCCGACGATTCTGAATCTCACCAATCACAGCTTCTTCAACCTCGCGGGCAGCGGTGATATTTTGTCGCACGAACTGGAGATCGCTGCGGATCAGGCGACGGAGGTGGATGAGGGGCTCATTCCGACCGGTCGGCTCCTGCCGGTGGCTGGGACGGCCCTCGATTTCACCCGACCCATCGCGATCGGGGCCCGCGGAATGAACACCGGACTGACTCCTCCCGGATACGACCACAATTTCGTGCTGCGGCACGGAGGCGGGTCGCTGGGGTTGGCCGCACGGGCCTTTGAACGCACCCATGGGCGCATGATGGAATGTCACACCACCCAACCGGGCGTGCAGTTGTGGACCTTCAACCGGACGCCGGAAGGTGTGGTTTGCACCGGCGGTGTGACCGTTCCGAAGCACGGCGGTTTTTGTCTGGAGACCCAAAATTTCCCCGACGCCATTCACCATCCGGGATTCCCGTCGTGTGTGTTGCGGCCGGGTCAGGTTTTCTCCAGTCGCACCGAGTACCGCTTCGGCACCTGCTGAGCCTCCGTTGATCGGAGCCAGAGGTTGGGAACGTATCCGGGTGACACCGCGAGGCGGGATGCTTCAGCCGGGGGGCCAACTCATGGGTCGCTTGCCGAGCAAGTGGCAGTGGAGGTGAGGAACGCTTTCGCCACCATCGCGCCCGTGGTTGATCACCAAGCGATAGCCGCTGGATTCGAGTCCGAGACTCCGGGCAACTTCGGCCGCCTTGAGGAGGAGGTGCCCCAAGAGGGCTTGATCTTCTGGCAGGGCCTCGCCGATTCGCGGGATCGGCTTTTTGGGAATCACCAAGACATGCACCGGGGCCTGGGGTTGAATATCGTGCAGTGCCAGAACCTGATCGTCTTCATAGGCGATCTTGGCGGGGATTTGGCGGGCGATGATGCGTTCGAAGAGGGTCATAGGCCGTGGATTCGATGGGTGCGTGACACCGGGTTTGGAAACTGGGGTGAACCCATTTCCCGGCAAGGTCGTCGCCCGGATTCGGGAAGGCAATGCAGGGCTTTTCCAGAATGACATTTGACCCTGGCGCTCTGCGCTTCCTAGGTTGGAGGCGTTAGACCTTTCCCAATATGAGCACTACCTATGTTCCCTTGATCAGCTCCGGTGTCGCCGGTCCGCTGGGCGTCCTCCACCTCCCACGTTTGTGGCTGAAAGCCTCGCTCGAGGCCCGCAACAAGATCGCCCCGGGTTATCCGGCCCTGTCCAAGGGGTATGACTCCATGGTCCTCGGCGCCCTGGGCCTGGACACCGAGGCGGTCCGCAAATTCATCGTCGAGCAGCGGCCGACTTATCCGCAGTTCGAGGCTTGGATCCAGAAGCAGCCCGGCGTGAACCTGACCCCGGGAAACATCCATCAGCTGAACGTGTCCATCGCCGGATACATCCACACTCCGGATGTGCGCACGTCGATCTTGTCGGCCAATGGCATCCCCGATAACGGCACCGTCAAGCCCGATGCCATCAGCCTCAACGACCTCGACGATTGGTTGGAGTTCCACCATGCCGTCCTGAAGTGAGTCTGAAGTTCAGAATCTGAAGCAAACTTCGACACGGGGTGCCTCTGGAGACGGGGGTGCCCCGTTTGCTGTCCGGGCGACTCTCTCCGCCTAGGGCAGGATGAGTTCGGCGGGCAGGCGGGCGACGTGTTCTTCGGGGATTCGAGAGTCCTCGGAGTCTGGGGCTGGGAGGGTGCCGGTCACATGGCCGTCGGCGAACCACGTTTCGGCACGACGCGAGTGCCGGAAGTGGACGGTCGGTCCTTCGAGGTCGAAGTAATAAAACTCCTCCAACAGCGGATGTTCGGGTGAGGCGGGGGGTTGGAAATCGTTGATCTGCGCACAGTCAGCGAAGACGGCGCATCCGGCGGGCGAACGCAATGTGGCGATGGGAACTCCCGAGGTGCCCCGGGTGCCGACCCTCAGGTTGTAGCCGTAGCCGAAAGCCGCTCCACGGGCCTTGCTCTTGAAGCGTGGATTGGCGCGGTTGAGAGCCGGACAAACCTCGACGCCGCGAGATTGGAGGTAAGGCCACAGGGGTCCAGTGGCAGGTTCAAATCGGCGTTCTCCTTCGGCTCCATCTTCCAGCCATCCAAACCAGTAGTTCCAACCGTTATTGGTGCGTGAGCCCCGCTCGACGAACGCGATGCCTCTGTGGTCGTCCCAGTAGAGTTGGGTGGCCAAGCCGACTTGGCGCAGGTTGGAAGTGCAGACGGTCGCTTGAGCCGCAGACCGAGATCGGACCAAAGCAGGCAGGGTGAGTGCGGCCAAGAGGGTGATCACCGCGATGACCACGAGAAGTTCGAGCAGCGTGAATGCCCGTATCGGGGATTCCGCGCGCAAGGATCGGGTCCGATTCATGGGCGGATGGCGACGACTCGGTAGAACTGGACTGGGAACCACCCATCTCTCGGGTCCCACAGATCGAGTGGTGCTGTCTGGCTGGCCTGTGTTTCGGCCACCGTACTCCAGTCGGTCAAATTGCCCGACGCCTCCAAAGTGTAGCGCCAGCCGGCCAGCGCATCCAAATTGACACCGCCATCGCGGGCCCGAAGGCGCAAGATCGGAGGCTCTGGTACGGTGATCGAGATGTTGTCGATCCACCCCCGGGCCAATACCGATCCGGCATAGAGCGGATTCTGGCCGGCTCCGGAGTAGTTGCTGATGGCGAAGGTATCGACCTGAAACCGAGTGAAATTGGCCGGCAATACGATGTCCGTGAGCTGCGGTCCGGGTTGCCCGTCGCTCAGCATGCTCATGCGTGCGGTTCGGTGGGTGGTCGAGTAAGCCAATTCGAAGCGGTAATGGCGGCCTGTTTCGAGGGTGACGTAGCTGTCGGCGTAGCCCCAGGGCAGGCGGCCATCGGAGGGGATCATGACCGGAGAAAGCGATGCCGAGACCGCGCCAGCCTCTCCAAACCAAGTCCATTCCACGGTGTTCTTGGGACCGGGGAACGATCCTCGGGAGTAGTTCGTGGCCAGCGCGTCGTTCTTTCGAATCAGGCCTGTGGCGATTTGGAAGGTGCCCGCCTGACCCGCCAAAACGCCGACCGCATGCGATTCGAGAGTGAGATCGAAGGCGAAGCGGAAGTCGTCGTTGGCCGTGAGAGAACCGGGTAGGGGAAGGGCGAAGAAGCTGTTGGGTCGTGCGGAATCCCAGGTGACGTTGAGTCTTTGTTCTGTGGCGTCCCAATGAAAGAGGGATGCATCGCCCCAAGGACGCCAACCGCGCAGCGTGGGATCCGTCGTGAAGGTCTCTTCGATCGTGTCACCCGAGAGTTGGGTTTCCAGGCATGCCAGACCGATCACCGCTGAAACGATGGATCGGCACTTCTGGAGAAAAGTGGTCACGGTCGAGACTTGGTTTTTTCAAACGGGCAGTGGCGGCAACCACTGCCGCAACAGTAGCCCCGGCGGAGATGGTAGGCACGGGTGAAGACCATTCGTCCATCCTCGGTGAAATAGGTGTCCGCTTCTTCTAGGGGAGAAACGGTGGAGCCGCACTGGTCGCCGATGGCGCAGGCCCGACAGAGACAGGTCTTTCCCTGGAGTGCTGTTGGAATGCCATCGAGCACCTTCGGCGAAATGACCAGGGATTCACACCAACACGGATCCGGGGCTGGGTCGGCTCCAAACGCCCGGCAGCAGGCATTGGCCTGACCGCAGAGCGGACAGTGATCTTCGCAAACCGTGCCGGTGTGAATCATGAGTGCGGATCCTCTCAAGGTTGCTTTCGCGACATCCGGTGCCAAACGACAATGCCGGCCATCGCCGAAGCCATCAGGGACCAGGTGGTCGGCTCGGGCACGGTGTTGACACTGGAAAACCCATCGATGTCGACCTTTCCGCTGAGCACGTCGATGCGGAGATATGAGGCTTCGGTGAGGTTCACGGGTTTGCCGTTGGCATCGAGGGCCCAGGCGAGATCAAAACTGGCACCACCGGCTGAGCCTCGGTAGAGAGCACGCATTTGCTCCAGAGTCTTACCGGAGAACTCGATGGGCTTGAGTGAAGCACTCATCGGAATACCGAAGTCGCCGGATCCATCCGTGGGGTAGTAGTGATCTAGTTTCGGGCCTTTGGCGGGATCGAGGACGTACCAGGTCTTGCCGTCGCTGCTGACGCTGATTTTCTGAGTCCCGGAGTTGGGGTTGAACAGCGAACCATCGGTGGCCGGTGCACCGATCGGACTCCAATTGGCATCGAAGTCGTTCGTCATCAGGAATCCGGTACTGCCGAAGACCGTGAAGTCGAGGCCGTCGGGGTTGCCAATGGCATTCTTCAGCGGGGAATCCCAGCGGAGCGTGAGCGAACCGCCGGTGCCGATGCTGACCAGTTGAGCCTGCGTGTAGGGCGGGGCGAAAGGGTCTACAGGTCCGCCGAAGTCTCCTGTGGTGATGCGGCTGGGCGATCCGATGGCTGCGGTGGCGTTCGTGTAGCCGGGAGTGTAACTGGTTCCCGATTGGTACTCCACCACAGTGGACGGGTATTGGGCCTGTAGGCTCAGGGCTGCGTTGCTGGCGAGGATCATTCCGACGGCGAAGGATCCCCACGCGGGGATTCCAACGGCTCGGACAGTCGAGTTGCGTTCAGTGTGCATGGTCTCCGGTCACGGCGATGGCACGCCTGGTTCAGGGGCATGCCAAGGTGTGTCAATGAAGACCAGGCCGAGAGGAAGGAAGGGGAGTTTTGAATGTTTGAAACGCAAAACGCCTCCCATCCACCGGCAAAACAGGGAATGAAGGCGTCAGACATTCAGTAATGTTTCCATCCCGGCATACAGGCAGGGAGTGGCTGGCCTCATCCTTCGCTTTGCGGCGAAGCGGTTCTGGCCTAGGGCCGGAACCTGACGAGCATCATTGGCGCGATATCCTGACTACAGGCTTCGAACCTCGCCCCCGCCTTCCCAGACTCGCGTCCAGTGGCTGTCGTGTACGACCAGGGGGTTTGTTGCCTGATACAGTGGCGCAACCGTCGCCGATTTTCACGGCGTTCCCGCACTTCCAACGATGTTTTGATTTAGGCTTTTTCGAAAAGGAACAAGCCCGTCAAAGAACTGGGCGCTAGAGACTCCAATCACTGGGGCAAATCAAGAGTCAAATCGGCGGCCTTCAAGAAAGTTGGCCTTCACGCTGGAAAAATCCCAATCCCGGGGCATCGTCCGCGACCGCCGGCTCATTCATTGGATGAGCGCGGGCTCTTTATGGATGCAACTCAAGATTCTGGCGCCCAGCCACGCCGTCGTTTCCTCGCGGAGGCAGCGGCAGGCGCTGTCGGGGCCTGCTGTGTCGGCGTGCCGCTGGCTTCGGGTCTGGTGGCCTGGCTCGATCCGCTCTCCAAGGCCAGTGGATCCGGCGATTGGATTCAGGTCGCCAGTCTTTCGAGCGTGCCTACCGATGGGACTCCGGTCCGCGTCACCGTGGTCACCGGAAAATCCGATGCCTGGACGCGGGATGCCGCCGTGCCTGTCGGTGTTGTCTATCTGCGACGCACGGCACCAGCCCAAGTGGTAGCATTGCATTCGGTCTGTCCTCACGCTGGTTGTTTCGTCGATTACCAGACCGACCGTCGTGCCTTTTTCTGTCCCTGCCATGACAGCACCTTCGCAGTGGATGGTTCGATCAACGATCCGCGATCACCGAGCCCGCGACCCATGGATACCCTGACGGTCGAGGTTCGGGGCGAGGCTGTCTGGTTGCGTTTCCAGAACTTCCGATCCGGCATCCCAGCCAAGGTGGCACTGACATGAAGAAGCTGATTGATTGGATCGACCAGCGAACCGGAATGCAGGGGCTGCTGCATGAGGTGCTCTTCGAGCGGATTCCCGGAGGAGCCCGCTGGCGCTACGTTTGGGGCAGCACGCTGAGTTTCTGTTTCTTGGTTCAAATCCTGACCGGTGTGGTGCTGTGGATGGCTTACAGCCCGAGTGCCAACTCCGCCTGGGAGAGCGTGTACTATATCCAGCATGAGATGACGGGCGGATGGTTTCTGCGCGGATTGCATCATTTTGTCGCGCAGGCCATGCACGTGCTGCTCGTGTTGCACTTGCTGCAGGTGATCATAGACGGAGCCTACAAGGCGCCACGCGAGGTCAACTACTGGTTTGGTGTGGTGCTGCTCATGCTCACGCTGGGATTGGGCCTGACCGGGTATCTGCTCCCTTGGGATCAAAAGGGCTTTGGTGCGACGAAGGTGGCCACGAGCCTGATTGGGATCGTGCCGCTGGTCGGTCCCTCTCTTCAGAAACTCGTGGTGGGTGGTTCCGACTACGGCCATCACACGCTCACCCGGTTCTTCGCCCTGCATGCCGGGGTGTTGCCCGGGTTGATGATTGCGGCCATCGCGGCGCACGTGGCCTTGTTCCGCAAGCATGGCATCACCGCCAAGCAGCCTTACCGCAAGCCCGAGGCGAATTTCTGGCCGGACCAAGTGCTCATGGATGGCGTTGCCTGCTTGGCGGTTCTGGCGTCGGTGGTGTACCTGACCGTTCGGCATCACGGGGCCGAGTTGCATGCGCCCGCCGATCCGACGCAACCGTTCAACGCGGCGCGCCCGGAGTGGTATTTCCTCTTCCTGTTTGAGTTCCTGAAACTGGATTTCCTGACCCAATGGTTTGGGCACCAAGGCGAGTTGGTGGGGGCGATCGTCATACCCGGAGTGGTCATGGGAATTCTCGCTGGCATGCCGTTCATCGGGGGTTGGCGGTTGGGTCACCGCTTCAACTTGGGTTTCCTTGGGGTCGTTCTCGTCGGGGCGGTTCTTCTGACGGTGAAATCGTTGCGGAGTGATGCGGCCAACCCAGGGTTTCAGGCGGCGGTGATTCAGGCGCAAACGGACGCCGACCGGATGGTGACCTTGATCCAGGCGAACGGTGGCATCCCGCGGGATGGGGCCGTGGCATTGCTCAATCAAGATCCGGCGACCGTGGGGCCGCGGCTTTTCGCTCAGCATTGTGCCTCCTGCCATCGATATGGCGGTCACGATGGATTGGGGGTGGTTTCCGCCGAAGCGCCGAGCGCTCCGGATCTCCGCGGCTTTGGTTCAGCGGTCTGGTTGCGGGGTTTGCTGAATCCAGAACAGATCACCAATGGATTTTACTACGGCGGCACGAAATTCCGAACGGGCAAAATGGCCCGCTATGTCCAGGAGAAGCTCCCGGCTCTGAAGGCCAAGGATCCGGCCGCGATGGCATCCATGATCGAGGCGGTTGTGGCCGAGGCCGATTTGCCGGCGAACCGTGCAGGCCTCGCCGCTCGCACACCACAGATCGAGGCGGGGCGGGTGCATGTTTCGACAACGTTTGGATGCACCGATTGCCATGCCTTCCGGAAAGCAGACGAGGATGCGACCGCGCCGACCCTGACTGGTTGGGGTTCGCGGGCTTGGATGGTTCGCCTGATATCGGATCCGACCCACGCTGACTTCTATGGCAAGCGCAACGACCGAATGCCTTCCTACCTCAAGGATGGTCGGCTTTCGGAACGAGAAATAGGCCTCATCGTGGATTGGATTCGCGAAGACACTGCTCCGGGGGCTTGGCTCAAACCGGTGGGGGTTTCGAAGTAATTCCATACAGAGGTTCTGGGAGGCGTCCGGAAGTGCGGCACGGGGAACCTGCGCTTGAAGCTTCCGTTATGGTTCGGCAATCCGCAGGTTGTGGGCATGCGCTCCCGCGGCTTCACCCTCATCGAACTGCTGGTGGTCATTGCGATCATCGCGATCCTTGCGGCTCTGCTCCTGCCGGCATTGGCACGGGCCAAGTCCAAGGCATCCGGCATGGTTTGCATGAACAATGCCAAGCAATTGCAGACCGCACTCCAATTGTACGCCGATGACCACCGTGACCGGTACGTCAACAATCACGGCGTTGGCGAGACCCGCTCAAAGACCAACTCCTGGGCCAACAATGTGATGGATTGGACCGGGAGCGACGGGAACACCAACTTGAATTTGCTCTCCAGCGGATTGCTCTCGCGCCATCTGGCCAGCACGGCGGTGTTTCATTGTCCCGCCGATCAGTCGCGCGCCGACAATGGACTGCGCATCCGCAGTTACGCCCTCAATGCCTTGGTCGGAGATCCCGGTGAGTTGACCAATCGCTTCAATCCATCCTTTCGGCAGTATTTCAAGGAATCGGATGTCAGTTCTCCGGCGACGATCTTCGCCTTCCTTGACGAGCATCCCGACACCATCAACGACGGCTTTTTCATGAACCGCCTGGAAGAGGCTCCCAAGTGGGGCAATCTGCCGTCTTCGTACCATTCCGGATCGGCTTATTTCAGCTATCTCGACGGGCATGTGGAAGGGCATCGATGGCAAGTTCTCGGGGCAGAGGGCACCATTCGT
Organism: Verrucomicrobiota bacterium; assembly: GCA_029865985.1. Taxonomy (GTDB): domain Bacteria; phylum Verrucomicrobiota; class Verrucomicrobiia; order Limisphaerales; family UBA9464; genus SXXZ01. Next base: position 6,520 of record JARXAF010000058.1, on the reverse strand, counting down.
CCGAATGTCCGGGGTGGGGCGGGCGGGATCTTTGCGGCGAACCCGACCACGGATTGGGACTGGGTCAAGGCACGGAGCGGCGAACTGCGCTGACGTCAGGGATGTTGATTGGAGACGGAGGACGGATTTTCCCATGTCACCGTCTGTCGGTGACTGATAGGAAGACTGCAGCATGAATCGCGTTTCGATCGGATTCCTCGGTGCGGGCAAGATGGCGACAGCCTTGGCCCGTGGAGTCATCAATGCCGGAGTGGTGTCGGCGGGCGACGTCATCGCCAGCGACCCCATCGGAGCCGCCCGTGAGGCCTTTGCCCAAGCAACCGGGGCTCGGGTGACAGAACGCAACTCCGAGGTGGTCGCGGCCTCTGACGTGGTAGTCATCGCCGTGAAGCCCGACCAGGTGGTGGGTTTGTTGGAGGAGTTGTCCGCCGATTGGAATACCGGACGCCATTTGGTGGTGAGCATCGCCGCTGGTGTGACTCTGGCCCGTATGGAAGCTGCAGGCCCTGCCGGACTGAGGGTCATCCGGGTCATGCCGAACACGCCGGCCTTGGTCGGGGCCAGTGCCTCGGCGTTCGCTGTAGGCTCTTCGGCGACGCGGGCCGATGCGCAAACCGTTCAACAATTTCTGGGGTCGGTCGGCATTGCTTTGGAGGTGAAGGAGAAGTTGCTCGATGCCGTGACCGGTGTCAGTGGCAGCGGCCCCGCCTACGGGTTTCTCATGATCGAAGCGTTGGCTGATGGCGGAGTGGCCGCAGGCTTGCCGCGCGATATTGCACAGCGTTTGGCGGCCCAGACCTTGTTGGGTGCGGCCAAGATGGTGTTGGAGACGGGCCAGCATCCCGGTGCCCTCAAAGACGCCGTCTGCAGCCCCGGCGGAACGACCATCGAGGCCATTCACGCTTTGGAGAAGGGTGGGGTGCGTGCGGCCCTGATCGGGGCTGTCCGAGTGGCCGCTGACAAAGCCAAGGCCATGGCCTGATTGCCAGCCATGAAAACCACACTCCCGCCGCCCCATCCGACACAGCTCCGAATCCTTTGGGGGACACTCACCGCAGTGGCCATTGCCGTCTTGTTGGGGCTGATCGTATGCGCGGTCTGGGGAGTGGGGCAGATTCTCAATGTCATGTCGCCAGTCCTATGGCCGCTGGCTTTGGCCGGGGTGCTGGCTTACTTGCTGGATCCTGTCGTGGATTTCATCGAGCGACGGGGTGTGGTGCGGGCTCGTGCCATCTCATTGGTTTTCGTGTCGGCATTGGTGCTCGTTGCGGGCTTATTCGCCAGCGTGGTTCCTCAGCTTTACCGAGAGACGCGGCAGTTTGCTGATCGGGTGCCAGAATACAGCCAGAAGTTTCAGCACCAGATGGAATCCTGGGCCACCAATCCGCCGGTTGTGGTGCGAAAGATCCTGGAGTTGCGGGCGAAGTCGGATCCGGCTGTGACGCCAATTGATCCGGTGGGGACCAATGTCGGCTCTGGAGCTGCCCCAATGGACCCGGAAACACGAGCCTCTCTCAAGGCGGCCTCCACTTGGTTGATGAACCTCTTGCCAGCCAGTGCTGTGTGGTTTTTAGGGCAGTTGGGCAAGGTGAGTGGGTGGTTGGGTCTCGTGGCCGGGTTGTTTCTGGTGCCGGTCTATGCGTTCTATTTCCTGCTCGAAAAACGAGGCATTGAACGGGAGTGGACCGATTACCTGCCCGTGCGCGATTCGCAGTTCAAAGACGAGTTGGTTTTCATCCTGCGATCCATCAATGACTACCTGATCGTGTTTTTCCGCAGCCAATTGCTGGTGGCGATGTGCGACGGAGTTCTCTACACGTTCGGTTTTTTGGTCATTGGCCTACCCTACGCCTTCATCATCGGATTGATGGCGACGGTGCTCACCATGATCCCGTTCCTGGGGGCCATCACGACCTGCGTGGCCGCGTTGTTGGTCGGTTTCGCCAGTTCCGGTGATTGGATCCTGCCGGTCAAGGTGCTCGGGGTTTTTGCCCTGGTTCAATCGTTGGAGGGGTTGGTGATTTCACCAAAAATCATGGGGGATCGCGTAGGGTTGCATCCCTTGAGCATCATCATTGCGGTGATGGTGGGGACCACGTTGTTGGGCGGACTCTTGGGAGGCATTTTGGCCATTCCACTCACAGCGGCTTTGCGGGTGCTGATGTTCCGTTATGTCTGGAAGCACACGCCCAGGGATGAGGCGGGTTAGGTTGCCGACTGGGAAAACGTTTGAACGTCCGGTCGGGAAATTTGCTCTCAAGGTTGGTCCTGAGGCCGCCGGAACTTCGGTTGGCAAACCGCATCTCTCAAACCATACTGAACACAATGAATCATTGGGCGCTGTTAATTTTGGGTAGCCTTTGTCTGCAGTGGGTGGGGCTGGCCAAGGAATTGCGGCCTTCGACCCGCACCAACACCGCGGCACAGTCCACGGCCGCCCAAGCGGCAACGCCGGACACCGGGGTGCTGCCCTCCAAGTTCACCGATCCGAAGACCTTGGCTCCGGAGGAATCCAGCGGTGAAATCGCCCGTTTGGCAGCCCGAATGATCGAGCGTTCGCACTTTCTGCGTCGGGAGTTTGATGACCGTGTCTCGGAGCGTTTCTTTGAACGGTATCTGGAGTCCTTGGATCCCCAGAGGATGTATTTCACCCAAGCCGATTATGAGGAGTTCGCTGCGTATCGGCATCTCTTGGATGATTTGACGCTGCGTCGTGGTGATACACGGCCTGCCTACGAAATCTTCAACCGGTATCTCCAGCACATCGACCAGCAATACGCGTTGGTTCAAGGGGCTCTGAAGACCGAAAAATTCAATTTTGAAGGCGACGTCAAGATGCTTCTGAACCGCAAGGATTCATCGCGTCCGAAAGACCTCACGGAATTGCAATCGGTTTGGCGTGACCGTCTGCGATTCGAGTACCTTTCGGAGAAGCTGAACCGAGATTTTGCGACGCTCGCCACGAATGTCTGGACCCAAATGACCACTGCGCCCGAGCCCGAGGCCGAGGCCGCCGATGGCACGAATTCAGTGCCGGCCGCGCCTCCGGCCAAGATGGTCACCAAACCCATCTTGTCGGGAGGCAAGAAGGTGGCAGAACTTTACGTGACCGGATTGGAAGATCGCCTCCACGCCAACTTGTCGACCAATCGGTCCGGGTTGGTGGCCAAGATGGCCGAATCAGGGAAGTTCAAGGGGCCCTCCGATTTGCGGAGTTACTTCGAGAGCAATCTTCAAGGCGATCGACACGACGAAATCGTGAAGACGCTCACCCGCCGGTATAACCGGGTCATGCGCAATCTCAAGCAGTTCGAGTCCAAAGAGGTGCTGCAGTGGTACTTGGATGCGCTGGCCCATTCCTACGATCCGCATACCAACTATTTCGGACCTCGTGAGGAAGAAGCCTTCAGCATGTCCATGACCCTCTCGTTCGTAGGCATCGGAGCCGTGCTCACGAGTGAAGACGGCTACGCCACCATCACCGAGATCAAGCCCGGTAGCCCTGCTGAAAAGAGCAAGATCCTCAAGTCGGGCGACAAGATCGTGGCCGTAGCCCAAGACAAGCAGGCTCCGGTCGACGTGATCGATGAAAAGCTCCAAAAAGTCGTGGAGCAAATTCGTGGGCCGAAGGGTTCCAAGGTGACCTTGACCTACATTCCTTCTGGAGCAGACCTGAGTACGCGCAAGACGGTGACCATCGTTCGCGACACCATTCCGCTCGAAGACCAAGAGGCCAAGGCCAAGCTGGTCCTGTTGCCGAATGCTTCCGGAAAGACCAACCGCATTGGGGTCATTGACCTTCCGGCCTTCTACAGTGGTGCCATCGGCGGTGGCGGTGCCACCAAGAGCCCGACAGCGGATGTCGCCAAGTTGCTGCGCAAGTTGATGGCTGAGGGGGTCGATGGGGTTGTTTTGGACTTGCGACGCAACGGCGGCGGGTCCTTGGAGGAGTGCGTGAGCCTGACCGGTTTGTTCATCAAGACCGGTCCGGTGGTTCAGGTGGTCAACGCACTGGGACAGCAGCGGATCCTCGAAGATGACGACTCTTCGGTGCTGTATGACGGCCCGCTGGTGGTGCTCACGAGTCGTTTCAGCGCCTCGGCTTCCGAGATTTTGGCTGGAGCTCTGCAAGATTATGGAAGAGCGGTGGTGGTGGGCGACAGTTCCACTCATGGCAAGGGCACCGTGCAGAACCTTCAGGGACTGGAGCCCTTTTATCGCGGCACCGGCAAACCGGGGCAGGTCAAGGTGACCATCAGCAAGTTCTTCCGCCCGTCCGGCTCATCGACACAACTCAAGGGTGTGGTTCCGGATGTGGTGCTTCCGAGTATCAACAATTTCGCCGACATCGGGGAGTCGGCACTGAGCAATGCACTGCCTTGGAACACCATCCCTCCGGTTCGTTTCGACAAGGTGGATCGCCTGACCCGTTCTCTGCCGGAGCTTCAACGGCGTTCCGGTGAACGGGTGGCCAAAGATCGTGATTACTCCTACATCGGTGAGGACATTGAACGGTTCAAGAAGCAGTTGGCTGACCGCACCGTTTCGCTGAACGAGAAAAAACGTCGGCAGGAAATGGATGCCGATCGGAACCGGGCGTCCGTCCGCAAATCCGAAATCAAGGCCCGCAATGAGACAGAGCCTCTGACGTACGAGATCACTCTCAAGAATGCGGTTCTGGCGGGACTGCCTGAACCCAAGACTGCCAAGCCCGTGGTTGCGGCGACGGCTCGTGATGCCCGTGCGCTCAAGGCGGGTGCGTCCAAGGATGCCGCGGCCGCAGAGCGGCGTCGCTTGCGTGAGGCGGGTTTGGAAGAGGGTGACAACGATGACGATGGCGTTGCAGCCGATGTGAATCTCAGGGAGGCCCAGCGCATCCTGATCGACCTGTTGGAGTTGTCCAATGCACGGCGTGCCCCTTCAGGAGTGACTGCGGCTGTTCAAGCCGATCGCTAAAAGACTGAAAACGAGTTAAGGTTTAGCCAGAATTTATGAGCATCAGAATCGCCTGCGTGGGAGTGGGACGCATGGGAGCCAACATGGCCCGTCGTCTGAAGGAATCAGGATTCCAAGTGACTGCGGTCCACGACCTGCGCCGGAAGCAGGCTCAGGCGCTGGCGGCTGAATTGGGTTGCGAGGCTCCTACGCGATTGACCGCCGTCACGGCTTTGGCCGACGTGATCATTACGGTGGTCACGGATGATGCGGCCATGGAGACGCTATTCGCCGTGAAGGGTGACAGCCTTCTCAAGGGGGCCAAGGGTCGCTTGTTCATCAACTGTGCAACGCTCAGCCCAGCCACCCATGTGCTCGTGGAAACCAGAGCTCAAGCGGTGGGAGCCGAGAGCGTGGAGGCTTGCATGGCGTCCAGCATCACGCAGGCCCGTCAGGGGACGCTGTACTTGATGACGGCGGGTCAAAAGGGGGCTTGCGACAAGGCAGAGCCCATTCTGGCCAAATTATCTGCTTCCCGTCGCTACATCGGGCCGGCCGGATCCGCGGCTCAGGTGAAAGCTCTGGTCAACATGGTGATGAACATCAACACCGCGGGATTGGCCGAGGGCTTGGGCTTGGGGGCCGCGCTGGGTTTGGATCTCACCATTCTTCGTGAGGTGTTTTCCCAAACGGGTGCCAATTCCCGGGTTCTGGAGACTGACGGTGAAGACATGCAAAAGCGCGACCATGCCTGCTATTTCAGCGCGGCTCACGCTGCCAAGGATTCTGGCATCGCAGTGAGCTTGGCCAAGAAAGCCAAGCTGAAGTTACCGTTGGCACAGGCAGCTCTTGAACAATATTCCCGAATGGTCGCAGCAGGACTCGGGGAATTGGACAAGTCTGGCATCGCGGAGTTGACCTTCCCGGCTCGCGGTCCCAAGGCCAATAAGTCATCGAAGCAGTCTACGAAGGCTACGAAGGCTACGAAGGCCAATAAGATGCCCGCCAAAAAGCGGTAGACGTTCGGTCGAGTGGGCCATCGCCCGTTGCTCAGTCCAGAGCGACGGAGCGTCCGCGCGGAGCCGCGGAATACACCAGAAAGCGATCGAGCAGGAGCTGGACTCCGAAGTTGTTGACGCCGGATCCGAAGAAGACCGGCGTGAGTTTGCCGTTCAGAACTTGTTGGTGATCGAACTCGGAGCCCGCCATTTCAACCATCTCGATTTGCTCGCGGACGGAGGTGTAGGTGAGTTCGTCCAACTTCTCGCGGACCAAGGGATCGTCGAGGCCTGTCACATTGACGGGGGCCCGGTACATGCCGCCTACCACACGTTCAAAGAGGTGTACCTTTTTCTCGGCACGATCGTAGATGCCACGGAATTCTGGCCCGTTGCCCAGAGGCCAATTCATGGCGCAGGAGCGGATCCCGAGAACAGCTTCCAATTCATCCATCAACTGGATGGGGTCGCGGGATGGGCGGTCGAGCTTGTTGATGAATGTGAAGATAGGAACCCCGCGTCGGGCGCAGACCTCGAAGAGTTTGCGGGTTTGGGACTCCACGCCTTTACCGGCGTCGATGACCATG